>DASWPO010000032.1:0-15423 GCA_036404015.1 Bordetella sp.
CAAGATGGCCATGCTCAATCCCAGCGACTCGATCGTGGACTGGGTGCTCAAGACCGTGCCGACCATGGGCGCGGGCTGGTGTCCCCCGGGCATGCTGGGCATCGGCATCGGCGGCACCGCCGAGAAGGCCGTGCTGATGGCCAAGCAGTCGCTGATGGACGACATCGACATGTACGAACTGCTGGAACGCGGCCCGCAGAACAAGACCGAAGCACTGCGCATCGAGCTGTACGAAAAGGTCAACGCGCTGGGCATCGGCGCCCAGGGCCTGGGCGGCCTGACCACCGTGCTGGACGTGAAGATCAACATGTTCCCCACGCACGCGGCCTCCAAGCCCGTGGCCATGATCCCCAACTGCGCGGCCACCCGCCACGCCCACTTCGTGCTCGACGGCTCGGGTCCGGCGCACCTGCAGGCGCCCGCGCTGTCCGAGTGGCCCGACGTGCACTGGGCGCCGGACTACAACAAGTCCAAGAAGGTCGACCTCGACACGCTCACCAAGGAAGAAGTCGCCAGCTGGAAGCCGGGCCAGACCCTGCTGCTCAACGGCAAGATGCTCACCGGCCGCGACGCCGCGCACAAGCGCATCCAGGACATGCTGGCCAAGGGCGAGAAGCTGCCCGTGGATTTCACCAACCGCGTCATCTACTACGTGGGCCCGGTCGACCCGGTGCGCGACGAAGTGGTGGGCCCGGCCGGCCCGACCACGGCCACCCGCATGGACAAGTTCACCGACATGATGCTCGAGAAGACCGGCCTCATCTCCATGATCGGCAAGGCCGAGCGGGGTCCGGTGGCCATCGAGTCGATCAAGAACCACAAGTCGGCCTACCTGATGGCCGTGGGCGGCGCCGCCTACCTGGTGTCCAAGGCCATCCGTTCGGCCAAGGTGGTGGGCTTCGAAGACCTGGGCATGGAGGCGATCTACGAATTCGATGTGCAGGACATGCCCGTGACCGTGGCGGTCGATTCCAGCGGCACGTCGGTGCACAACACCGGCCCGAAGGCGTGGCAGGCCAGGATCGGCAAGATCCCGGTCGCGGTGGCCTGAGCCGCCAGGGACCGAACGGCCGCAAGGCCATGAAAAGGCGGGCCGCCTGCGTGGGCGGCCCGCCTTTTACCTCCTACGTTTCTTCGACCAACTGCCTGGCCAGTGCCGGCAGGGCGGCATGGCCGGACTTGCCCGGCTGGAAGGAGTAGGCCCGCGCCCATTCGGCGATCCTGCCGGCGGCCATGGGTTTGGCCACGGCATACCCCTGTATCAGATCGACGCCCAGCATGCCCAGCGCCTCGGCCAGTTCCGCGGTCTCGATACCCTCGGCCACGACCTGCTTGCCCATCGCGTGGCCCAGGCGGACCAGCTGGTGTAGAAAACGCAGCACCTCGAGCGCATTGTCGTCGTCCTTGATGTGCACCATGTCGCGGTCGAGCTTGATCCAGTCGAAGGGCAGCTGGCGCAGGCGCGTCAGGCCGCTGTGGCCGGAGCCCAGGTCGTCTTGCGCGAGCTTCACGCCCAGGTCCTTGAACCGGGTGAGGATCGCGGGTTGGCCGTGGCTGAGCGATACGGTTTCGTTTTCCAGGATTTCCAGGGTCAGTTGTCCGGGCGGGCAATGGTGCCGCGCGAGCGCGGCCTCGGTGGCTTCGTAATAGCGGATGTCGCTCAGCCCGGCGGGCGGGAGGTTGATGGACAGGTCCAGCTCGATGCCCGATCCGGTCCATCCCGCCTTGTCCCGCAGGGCGTATTCCAGTCCGCGGACGTAGATCTCCAGCAGGTCGTCGAGCACCAGCGCCGGCAGGAAGTGCTCCGGCAACAGCAGCCGCCGGCCGTCGATCAGCCGGGCGAGCGCCTCGACCTTGCGCACCTTGCCGGTATGCGTATCGAGCAGCGGCTGGTAGTAGTTGATCAGGGAGTCCGAACGCACCAGGGCGGCCAGGTGCTGGCGGTTCTTGATCGGGATCGTTTCGCGCATGCCGTCTTTCGCGCCGAGGCGTTCGAGCGCGCAGCCCAGCAGCGTCTGCAGCATGTCCAGGAAAGAAGCCTGGTGCGGGCCGATGAATCCGCCGGGCAAGGCGCTGTGCAGCAGCAGGATGGCCACCGTGGCGCGCCCCGGCGCATACAGGGGAACGGCGGCGCAGGAACGCAGGCCCAGCTTCAGGGACTGCTCCCGCCACACCGAAGCGTGCTGCTGGGTCTTGAAGTTGATCATGCGCTCGATATGGCCGCTGCGCCACGCCCGGCCCACCGGGCCCTGGCCTCGCGGGTCGTCGGCATTGACCATGATCTGGGTTTCAGGGGCGCCTTGCCTGTCGTCCAGGTAGTCCTGGATATTGCCGCTTGCCACTTCGAAGTGGAAGACGTTGTGTTCGTCGGGCCTGCCGATGGCGCAGCCGGCCACTTCGTCGTGCTGGCTCAGGATGTGGACGACCTGGTGGATCAGGTCCGTGTAGTTGGCGCTTTCCCAGATGACGCGCATGAGCTCGAGCAGCGCGGTCTTCTGGGCGTCCTCGATGGCCTGGTAGGCCTTGAGCTGCCAGGTCAGGTCGTTTTGCAGCCGCTGGTTCAGCAGCGACAGGTCCTGGTTGCTGACGTTCTGGGCAATGCGCTGGTAAACCGCGGCGGACAGGATGCTGCGGCTCTGCGCCAGCTCTTCCTTGTCCAGGCCGACGATGGCATGGATGCGGCCTACGCGCAGGGCGGTGGCGGCGTGGTCTTCGTCCTGCAGGCTGGGGTCCGCCATGGACAGGAGATTCTGGACCTGGCGGGACTTCAGGTGCTGGAGTTCGCCGGGATCCAGCATGCCGAGGATCACGCGGGATTTGGGCAGCAGCGAGAGCTTGCCGTAGAAATCCTCCACGGCGGGTCCGGCGCTATCACGCAACGCTTCGATCAGGGGTGTCACTGCAATTCCTGCTAGGGATCGATGTATGCCGCATGGCCCGGACTTTGGGCGCCAGTCCCCCCAACCTGCTTTGGCGCCGTGCCTTTGGTGCATGCGCTCACTGTAACATTGCCTGTATCTGTTGGGTTTTATGTCCGCCTATGACAATTTTGCGTGGAATTGGCTCGATCAATGGACTGGCCGGCGCGTTGCTTGTCGCACTGGCCGTCGGCGCGCGGGCGGCGCCCGTCACCGCGCAAGCCTGCGACTGGCCTGACTGGAACATTTTCAAAAGCACGGCGATGAGCGCCGATGGGCGCGTCACCGATGCGAGCGAGAACGGCATCACGACCTCCGAAGGCCAGAGCTATGGGCTGTTCTTCGCGCTGGTGGCAAACGACCGCGCAAGCTTCGACAAGCTGCTGGCCTGGACTGAAAACAAGCTGGCTGGCGGCGATCTGGCTGCCCGCCTGCCTGCCTGGCTGTGGGGGCGGCGGTCCGCTGGCCAGCCGGCGGACTGGGATGTGCTCGACACCAACTCGGCCAGCGATGCCGACCTGTGGATCGCCTATACCTTGCTCGAGGCCGGCCGCCTCTGGCATGAGCGCCGCTATAGGGCGCTCGGCTCGATCATGGCGCGCGCGATCGTCCGCCAGGAAACCGCGCAACTGCCCGGTCTGGGCCGTACCCTGCTGCCCGGCGCCGACGGCTTTCATCCGGCTCCCGATCTCTGGCGCCTGAATCCCAGCTATGTGCCGCTGCAACTGATGCGCGGCTTGGCGAGCGCGCTGCCGCACCAGGCCGAATGGAAAGCCCTGGTGGATACGTCGGCCCATCTGGTCAACGACACGGCGCCGCGCGGCTTTTCGCCGGACTGGGTCCTGTATCGCAGTGGCCATGGTTTCGAGCCCGATGTCCAGACCCGGGCGGAAAGCGCCTACAACGCCGTCCGCGTCTACCTGTGGGCCGGCATGCTCGCGCCGGACGAGCCCCTGCGCGCGGCGACGTTGCGCACCTTCGCGCCGCTGGCCGACTATGTCTCCGCCAACGGTTTCCCGCCCGAGCGGATCGACACCCGGACAGGCGAGTCCGGCCCGAATGCCGGCAATGCGGGTTTTTCGGCGGCCGTGGCGCCGTACTTGGCCGCGCTGGGCCGCGACGACCTGGCCCGCGCCCAGCAGGAGCGGGCCCGCGCCGCCGCCGCGAACGCGCCGCTGGGCTATTACAGCAGCGTGCTGACCCTGTTCGGTATCGGTTATCTGGAAGGCCGCTATCGCTTCGACGCGGGCGGCCGCCTCGTGCCCGCATGGACCGCGACATGTCCCGGCCGCTGACCCCGCCGCTTTGCATATCGGCGTAGAGAAAGACGGACTCCGGGCCGGGCACGCCGGCGGCCGGTGTCGATGGCCTGCTGTAAGATCGCCCGACGACGATCAATCGAGGGGCGACATGGGCGTAGTGCTGGCATGCGATCTGGGCGGCACCACCTTGCGGGTGGCGCTGGTCGATGCGCAAGGCGCCGTGCTGGCCGATGCCATGGTCGACAGCCCCGCCGGTTCATCCGGAGAAGGCTGGGCCGAGATCGACGCCGCCGACTGGTGGCGCGCCTATGCCGAGGCGGTCGAGGCCCTGGCGCAAAACGCGGGCGCGCTGTTCGACGCGGCCGAGGCCCTGGCGACCTGCGGCGTGACGCGCACCCAGGTCTTTCTCGATGCGGCCGGCCGGGCCTTGCGCCCGGCCATTACCTGGCGCGATGCCCGGGCGGCGGATGTGATGGACGAGGTCCTGGCGGCCGTGCCGCCCGGCCATGCCGAACGCGCCGCGCTCAACCCGTTCCATCCCCTGGCGCGCCTGGCCTGGCTGCGCCGGCATGAGCCGGCCGCCCACGCGCGGCTGCGGTCGGTGGCCGAGCCCAAGGACTATCTCAATCTGCGCCTGACCGGCGTTTTGGCGACCGACGAGATCTCGTCGGCCCGGCTGGCCGCCGTGCGAGGCGCGCCGCTGGCGGCCGTGGGGTGCGCCGACGCCGTGCTGCCCGCGGTGCTGCCGCCCGAAGGCGAGGTGGGGCGCGTCGCGGCGGGCCTGCCCGGCGCGCTGGGGCGGCTGGCGGGCAGGCCGGTCTACGCCTGCGCCCATGACACCTGGGCCGCCGTCGTGGGGCTGGGCGCCCTGCGCCCCGGCCATGCCTACAACATTTCGGGAACGACCGAGGTGTTCGGGGTGATCGGCACGCAGCCGGCGCAGGCGCCGGGCTTGATGACGGTGGATTGGGGGGCCGGGCTCCACCAGATAGGCGGACCGGGCCAGAACGGCGCCGATACCGTGGCCTGGCTGCTGCAGCTGCTTGCCAGGCAGGCGCAGGGCAAGACCGACGTGGCCGGAACGCTGGACGCGCTCCTGGCCCGGCCGCGCGACCCGCAGCCCCTGCTGTTCCTGCCCTACCTGCAAGGCGAGCGCGTGCCGTATTGGGACGCCGGCCTGCGCGGCGCCTTCGTCGGCCTGAACCGGCGGCACGGAGCGGGCGACCTGGCCTGGGCCGTGCTGGAAGGCGTGGCCTTCCTGAACCGGATCGTGCTCGAGCGCGGCGAGCAGGCCGCGGGCAGCCCGGTGTCGGAGATCCATTTCGGCGGCGGGGCCGCGGCCAACCCGGTGTGGTGCCAGGTCAAGGCCGACGTGTGCGAGCGCCCGCTGGTGGTGGGCGCCCAGGCGCAGCCGGGCATCGTGGGCGCGGCCGCGGTCGCCTGGACGGGGCTGGGCCGTTATGCCTCGCTGGACGCGGCGCAGCAGGCGCTGGCCCGTCCCAGCCGGCGCCACGAGCCGGATGCCGCGCGCAGCGCGGCCTATCGGCGTCTTTTCGAACTGTACCGGCGCGCGGAAGATGCCCTCGCGCCGATTTCACGGGAGCTGGCCGCGCATGCTGCGTAATGTCCTCGAGCGCTACGGAACCGCCCTGGCGGGCCTGGTGCTGGTGTTGTTCTTTGCCTGGACGGCGCCCAATTTCGCCTCGGCGGGCAACCTGCTCAACATCCTGAAGGAAACCAGCTTCCTGGCCATCCTGTCGCTGGGCTTCACCCTGGCCCTGATCAATGCCGAGCTGGACCTGTCGGTGGCCGACGTGGCCAGCCTGGCCGCCGTCGTCTGCGGCGCCCTGATCCACGGCGGCCAGCCGGTGCCGCTGGCCGTGGCGGGCGGCCTGGGCGCGGGCCTGGGCTGCGGCATCATCAACGGCCTGGTGGTGACCCGCCTGCGCGTGCCGTCGCTGATCGCGACGCTGGGCATGGCGGCCATGGCGCGCGGCTTCGGCTTCATGCTGACCGAGGGCGTGTCCTTCGTGGGGCGCTGGCCGCAGTCCTTCACCGGCCTGGGCCGGGGCGTGCTGCTGGGCATCCCGGCGCTGGTGTGGTGGCTGGCGGCCGTGGCGCTGGGTTCGCTCTTCCTGATCAAGTGCACGCGCACGGGGGCCCGCATGACGGCCACGGGCGAGGCCAGCGAGGCGGCGCGCCTGGCCGGCATCAATACGCTGCGCATGAAGGGCCTGGGCCTGGCGCTGGCCGGCCTGCTGGCCGGGCTGACGGCCGTGCTGCTGGCGGCCAGCCTGTCCTCGGCCGCGCCCAATATGGCGGGCGACTACTTCCTGTATGCCATCGCGGCGGTCCTGCTGGGCATGACCATGTTCGAGCCCGGCCGCGCCAACGTGCCCGGCACGCTGGCGGCCGCGCTGACGCTCAAGGTGCTGGGCAATGGGCTGGTGCTGCTGGGCGCGCCGTATTATGTGCAGGACATTGTCCTGGGTTTCATCATCATCGTTTCCGTGGCGGTATCGGCCGCGGTACTGAAAAAAGCCGCTTTCAAGTTCTGACGACAAGGACCCCACCATGCGTAAACGCTCCAAACACCTGATCGCCGCCCTGGCCGCCGCGCCGCTGCTGCTGGCCGGCGCCGCCGCCCACGCCTTCGAACTGGGCATCGTCGCCTTCCAGATGTCGTCCGAGACGCACGCGCGGGTGGCCAATGCCGCCGCCGCCGAGGCCCGCGCCAAAGGCTGGAACGTGACCCTGCTCAATTCGGAGGGCGCCCTGCCCAAGCATGCCGAGCAGCTCGAGACGCTCATCAACAAGAAGGTCGACGCCATCATCGTGGCCATGGGCAAGCCGGTCGAGGCCGAGGCCCAGCTCAAGGAGGCCCAGGACCACGGCATTCCCGTGATCGGCGTGATGTCGGGCGCGAGCCCCTACATGCTGTTCGACGTCGAGACCAATGAATACAAGGTGGGCGCCGAGTCGGCGCTGTACCTGCTGGGCCAGCTGGGCTACCAGGGCGGCGTCCTGGAGTCGCGCTTCGACGGCAATTCGGGCACGCGCATCCGCGGCAAGGTGCTCGACGCCGTGCTGTCCGAAAACCAGGCGGTCAAGGACGTCGGCAATTTCTCGATGGCCCGCACGCAGAGCTGGCAGGACGACGTGCGCAACGGCATGCGCGCGCTCATCATGCAGAACACCGGCAAGTTCAAGGGCATCTGGGTCTCGTTCGACGGCCAGGCCTATGTCATCGACGATCTGCTGCAGCAGCAAGGCATGAAGAAGGGCGACGTGGCGCTGGTGTCGACCGACGGCGGGGCGGAAACCTATCGCCGCATCGCCGATCCGCAGAGCCTGATCACGGCCACCGTGATGATCCCCTTCGAGACCATGGGCAAGACGGCCGTGGACTCCCTGGACAAGATCGTGGTGCAGAAACAGCCCAGGGAAAGCGTGACGGCGGGTCCCTACCTGTTCGCCGACGCCGTGCTGGTCGACAAGAACAACGTGCAGCAGTTCCTCAAGAAAGAATGACCGGCCGCACGCCCATCCTCTCGCTGCGCCAGGTGCGCAAGTCGTACGGCGCGGTCGAGGCCCTGCGCGGCGTCGACCTGGACGTGCATCGCGGCGAGGTGCTGGCCATCTGCGGCGACAACGGCGCCGGCAAGTCTTCGCTGATCCGCGTCATTTCGGGGGCGCAGGCGGCGTCGGGCGGCGAGATCCGCCTCAAGGGCGAGGTCGTGCGCCTGCGTTCGCCGCAGGACGCGCTGGCGCGCGGCATCGCCACCATCTACCAGGACCTGGCGCTGGCGCCGCGCCTGTCGATCGCCGAGAACGTCTTCATGGGGTCGGAGCTGGTGCGCCGCGTGCTGCCTGGCGTGCGGGTGCTGGACAGGCGCGCCATGGCCGAGCAGGCGCGCGGCTACCTGCAGCGCCTGTCGCTGGCGGTGGACGACATGCGCCGTCCGGTCGAGCGCATGTCGGGCGGCCAGCGCCAGGCCGTGGCCATCGCGCGCGCGCTGCGCTGGGATGCCGAAGTCATCATCATGGACGAACCCACGGCGGCGCTGGGCGTGAAAGAAACCGCGCTGGTGCTGGGGCTGGTGCGCACCTTGCGCGAAGAAGGGCGCACGGTGATCCTGATCAGCCACAACATGGCCGACGTGGTGGCCCTGGCCGACCGCGTGGCCATCCTCAAGGGCGGCGTGAAGGTGGCCGAGCGCGAGGTGGCCGGGCTGGACGCCGATCGCCTGGCGCACATGGTGATGACGGGCAGGGACGCGGCCGTGGCCGCGTGAGGGCTTGATTGCCCTCGCTGGCGCTCAAGCCGGTTTTCTATGGCGCTTGACGTAGTTTCGCAGTACGCCGTCCATGCGGGATTGCCAGCCATCACCGGTCGCGCGGAAAAAATCCACCACTTCCTGGCTGTACCGCACGGATAGCAGCACCTTGGGCGAAGCCGAGCGCGGCCGTCCACCTTTGTTGACCACGGCGCGGGTCATCATTTCGTCCGTCAGCTCGGGCAGTTCGTCATATTCGTGTTCGGCAATGATGTGGGCATCCACCTTGCGCATGTCAGATTGCAAGGAGTGGGCCGAGGCGGTTTTTCTCACGGTCATTGGTTTTTCTCATGCTGAAGATATGAAGGCTATCGCCACGAGCGACATACCCAACGACGATCATGCGCCCTGCCAGCATGCCATAGCAGAGGATGCGTTTTTCTCCATAGTCGCGCCTGGTGTCTTCGATTTGAAGGGTGGCTCCTTCAAACGCAAGAACCGCATCTTCAAAATCCAGGCCGCGCTCGGCAAGCGTCGCATTTCGCTTAGCTTGATCATACGTGGTTGGGAAAGCTACAGTCGTGTGATTTGTTGGTCCGCTGTTTGCTTGAGCAGATCGGAGATGTCGCCTGACGGCAGCGCCAAGTGCGGCGCGAGGTCGTGCAGCGGGCGCAGCACGAAGGCCCGTTCATGCATGCGCGGGTGCGGCAGGGTCAGCCGTTCGGTCGCCATGGCGACATTGCCGTACAACAGCAGGTCCAGGTCCAAGGTGCGCGGCGCGTTGCGGTAGGGCCGCTGCCGGCCGTGGGCCAGCTCGATGGCCTGCAGCGCGTCGAGCAGGTCCAGCGGCGCCAGGGTGGTGTCCAGCGCCGCGACGGCGTTGATGAAATCGGGGCCGCTCGCATCGACCGGCGCGCTGCGGTAGAAAGGCGAGGCCGCGCAGGCCTGTATGCCGGGCAGGGCGGCGATGTCCGCTAGGGCGGTGCGCAGGGTGGTGCCGCTGTCTCCCAGGTTGGAACCCAGGCCGATGTAGGCACGCACGGTTTTATTCCTCGTCCGGCAGGCTGGGCTCGCCGCCGGCGGCGCCGGCCGCGCCCGCGCCCGCCGGCTTGCGGCGCGGCCGGCGGCGGCGCTTGCGGGCCGGCGGCGCGTCGCCGGCCTCGAACGGCAGGTTCGCGGTGTCCTCGATCATCCCGGCGCGGGTTTCGTCGTTGGCGTTGGCCAGGTCCATCCACCATTGCGCCAGCACGCTGTCGAATTCGCCCGCGGCGGCGCGCAGCTGCAGGAAGTCGCACGCGGCGCGAAAGCGCGGCTGCTCGATCATGCGGTAGATGGTCTTGCCCTGGCGGCGCTCGAAGCGCGGCTGCATGAACCAGATCTCGCGCATGTCCGACGAGAAGCGGCGCTGGATGGCGAGCTTCTCGGTCTGCTCGTCGAGCACCGAGTCGGCGGCCTGCCCCAGCGCGGGAATGGCGCTTTCGCCGTCGGCCACGAGCTGCTTCCAGCGGCTTTCGACCTGCGGCCACAGCAGGGCGGCGAACAGGAAGCTGGGGCTGATGCCGCGGCCGGAACGCACGCGGGCGTCGGTGCGGTCCAGCGCCTCTTCGATGAACTTGCGCCCGCCGGGCTGCTCCAGCACGATGTCCAGCAGGGGCAGCATGCCGTGGTGCAGGCCTTCGTCGCGCAACTGCTTGAGGCAGTCGATGGCGTGGCCGCAGGTCAGCAGCTTGAGCATTTCGTCGAACAGGCGCGAGGCCGGCACGTTCTCGATCAGGTCGGACATGGTGCGGATCGGCTCGCGCGTGGCCGTGTCGATGGTGCCGTTGAGCTTGGCCGCGAAACGCACCGCGCGCAGCATGCGCACCGGGTCTTCGCGGTAGCGCTGCACCGGGTCGCCGATCATGCGGATCTGGCGTTTTTTCAGGTCCTGCACGCCGTTGTGGTAGTCGATGACTTCTTCGGTATGCGGGTCGTAGTAGAGCGCGTTGATGGTGAAGTCGCGCCGCGCGGCGTCCTGCTCCTGCGTGCCGAACACGTTGTCGCTGAGGATGCGGCCGTGCTCGTCGGTCTTCTGCTCGCCATTGGCCGGCGCGCGGAAGGTGGAGGTTTCGATGATTTCCTGGCCGAACACCACGTGCACCAGCTGGAAGCGCCGGCCGATGATGCGGGCGCGGCGGAACAGGGCGCGGATTTCTTCGGGGGTGGCATTGGTGGCCACGTCGAAGTCCTTGGGCTCGAGGCCGAGGATCAGGTCGCGCACGGCGCCGCCCACGACATAGGCCGCATAGCCGTGTTGCTGCAATACCTCGCAGACTTTCACGGCATGGCGCGAGACGTTGCGCCGGTCGATGCCGTGCTGGTCGCGGCCGATGCGCTGCGGGCCGCTGGCGGTCGGCGTGAACAGGCGGCCGACGAATTTCTTGATGGTGGTTGTGATCATTTCAGTTTCTGCCCGGCCGCCCGAAGGAGGCTGAAGCCCCCTTGGGGGGCAGCGAGCGTAGCGAGCGTGGGGGTGGTCATTACGACTTGGCGTCCTGTGCGTGGTCGAACAGGTCGAGCACTTGCCAGCCCTGGCGTTCGGCGAGGGTTCGCAGGGCTGGGCTGGGATTGGTGGCGATGGGCCGGGTGACGCGCTCCAGCAGGGGAACGTCGTTGATGGAGTCGCTGTAGAAGAACGAGATATCGAAGTCCGCCATGGCCAGACCTATGCCGGACAGCCATTGTTGCACGCGGACGACTTTGCCTTCCTTGAAGCTGGGCGTGCCGGCGATGCGGCCGGTATAGCGGCCGGCCACGTATTCCGGTTCGGTGCCGATGAGGTGGGGCACGCCGAAGGCGCGCGCGATGGGGGCGGTGACGAAGGTGTTGGTGGCGGTGACGATGGCGCAGAGGTCGCCGGCCTCGAGGTGCTGGCGCACCAGGTCGAGCGCCACGGACTGGATGGCGGGCCGCACCACCTCGCGCATGTATTCCTCGTGCCACAGCGCCAGTTCGTAGGGGCTGTGGGCGGACAGCAGGCCCAGCATGAACTCGGCGGCCTGCTCGGCCGTCAGGTCGCCGCGGTTGTAGCGTTCCATCAGGTCGTTGTTGCGGCGCAGGGCTTCCCCGGGGTCGCCGGCACGGCCGGTGCGCGCCAGGAACTCCGCCCACTGGTGGTCGCTGTCGAGCGGCAGCAGCGTGTGGTCCAGGTCGAACAGGGCAAGGCGTCGGGCAGCGGTCATGGTGTATTCGATTCAGGGTCCGCGAGCATGGCGCGCAGCAGCGGGATGGTGATGGCTCGGCGCGTCGCCAGCGAATAGCGGTCCAGCGCATCGAGCAGGGCGGTCAGCTTGCGGATGTCGCGCTCGTGGTGAGTCAGCATCCAGTTGAGCACTTCCGCAGACAGTTGCAGGCCCCGCTCGGCGGCCTGGGACGACAGGGCCGCCAGCTTGTCGGCGTCGGACAGGGGATCCAGGCGGAACACCAGCCCCCAGCCCAGCCGGGTGCGCAGGTCTTCGCGCAAGGGCATGGCCAGCGGCGCGCGGTCGCCCGCGACGGCCAGGGCGAAGGCCCGGCCGGCAGCCGCGGATTCTCGCCAGCGATTGTACAAGGCGAAGAGCGCCGCCTGCCGGGCCTCGTCCATGCGGTGCACGTCGTCGACGGCCACCAGGGCAGGGAGGTCGGCCGCGGCATCGGCCTGGGCCAGGGCCAGGAAGGCCCGGGCGTCCTGGGCGGCGTCCAGATAGACGCCGCCGGAGCGGGCGGCCAGGCCGCGCAGCAGGTGGCTGCGGCCGCAGCCGGCCGGGCCCCATAGATAGAGGGCCTGGCCGGCCGTCAGGCCGCGGGCGGCGGTCAGGGCCTCGCCGTTGGCGCCGGCGATATAGTTGCCCAGGGTCGGGGCGGGTTCGGGAAGGACGTCCAATAGGAGCTGGCGGTTCATCGCAAACAGCTTTCAAATGCGGCGCATTTAAAGTCGGGTATCAAATCGAAAGTATCGAGGCCGAGGGGATTAAAGTCGATTCACCGGCGGGGATCGGCGGGGTTGTAAAATCCCGACCATTCATCCAAATCCCCTAATTGTTACATAGGCCACGGTTTTTCTCATGACGAATCCCACCTCCGCTCCCCTGACTTACCGCGATGCCGGGGTCGACATCGACGCGGGCGACGCGCTGGTCGATCGCATCAAGCCGCTGGCCGCGCGCACCATGCGCCCCGGCGTGCTGGCCGGCATCGGCGGCTTCGGCGCCCTGTTCGAGGTGCCCAAGAAGTACAAGGAACCGGTGCTGGTGTCGGGAACGGATGGTGTCGGCACCAAGCTGCGCCTGGCCTTCGAGTGGAATCGCCATGACACGGTGGGCATCGACCTGGTGGCCATGAGCGTCAACGACATCCTGGTGCAGGGCGCCGAGCCGCTGTTCTTCCTGGATTATTTCGCCTGCGGCAAGCTGGCCGTGGACACGGCGGCCTCGGTGGTGGGCGGCATCGCGCGCGGCTGCGAACTGGCGGGCTGCGCCCTGATCGGCGGCGAGACGGCCGAGATGCCGGGCATGTACCCCGAGGGCGAGTACGACCTGGCCGGTTTCGCGGTGGGCGCGGTGGACAAGCCGGCCATCATCGACGGCAAGTCCATCCGGCCCGGCGACGTGGTGCTGGGCCTGGCTTCGAGCGGCGCGCATTCCAACGGCTATTCGCTGGTGCGCAAGATCCTCGAGCGCGCGGGCGCCCGCCCCGAGCAGGACTTCCATGGCCAGAAACTGGTGGACGTGGTGATGGCGCCGACTCGCATCTATGTGAAGCAGGTGCTGGCCGCGCTGGAGAAGCACGGCCCGGCGATCAAGGGGCTGGCGCACATCACGGGCGGCGGCCTGCTGGACAATGTGCCGCGCATCCTGCAGCCCGGCCTGTCGGCCAGGCTGCACCGCGATGCCTGGGAGCTGCCCCTGCTCTTCCAGTGGCTGCAGCAGCAGGGCGGCGTGGCCGATGGCGAGATGCACCGGGTGTTCAACTGCGGGATCGGGATGGTGATCGTGGTGCCGCCGGTGGCGGCCGACGCGATCGCCGCGACCCTGCGCGAGCAGGGCGAGACGGTCTACGCGCTGGGCGAGATCGTGCCGCAGGCGGACGGGATGGCGCAGACCGTGGTGGTGTGACGTCAGCGCATGTAGGCGCCGCCATTGACGTCCAGCGTTGCGCCGGTCATGAAGGCGGAGAGGTCCGACGCCAGGTATAGGCAGGCCCCGGCGATGTCCGCCGGCTGGCCGACGCGGGCCAGCGGAAATTCCCGGGCCCACTCGTGCTTGTTTTGGTCGGAATTGGCGCCGCGCGAAAAGTCGGTCAGGATGAGCCCCGGCGTGACGGCATTGGAGCGCACGCCCTTGGGGCCGAATTCCTTGGCGATCGCGCGCGACAGGCCGAGCACGCCGGCCTTGGCCGCGCAGTAGTGTCCGCCGCCGAAGACGCCGCCGCCTTGCTGGGCCGACATCGACGAGATGTGGATGAGCGCCCCGCCGCCCTGCTCGATCATAGGTGGAATCACGCTCTGGGACATTTGCAGCGCGCCCTTGAGGATGATGCCGGTGACGCGTTCGTAGTCCGCGCCGGTGATGTCCAGGATGCCCGCGCGCTGGGTGACGCCAGCATTGTTGACCAGCGCGTCGATGCGCTTGGCCCAGTCCAGCACCCGGGCCACGGCGGCGCGGCAGGCCGCCGGGTCGGACACGTCGCAACCGACGCCCAGATGCTCCGGGCCCACGGAGCGAGCGGCCTGGGCGGCTTCGCCCTCGTCGAGGTCGAGCAGCGCGACGCGCGCGCCATGCTCGGCGAACAGGCGCGCGGTCGCCAGCCCGATGCCGCGCTCGCGCGAGGCGCCGGTGACCACCGCAACGCGGCCTTCGAGCAGTTTTCCGGACATTTTCATGGGTTTGTCTCCTTATGGATCTTGATGGATTCAGGCACGGTCCGGGCGCATTGCGCGCGTCCTAGACCCTCGCGTCCGTTCTGGTCCGGACGGCAAGCGGCGGCGGCATGCAGGATTCGCGCAGGATCATCTGCGTCGTGATCAGGATGCGTTCGGGTTCTTTCTCCTCGCGCGCCGGCAGGTTGCGCAGCAGCACTTCGGCGCAGGCCGTGCCCAGGGCCGCCAAGTCCCAGGTCAGGGACGTGATGGCGGGCGTGAAAAGCTGCGACAGATCGGTATCGCCGATACTGATGACGCTGACGTCGTCCGGCACGGTGCGGCCCGAATGGCGGATGGCCTGCAGGACGCCCGACAGGATGCGCGTGCCCAGGCAAAGGAACGCCGTCGGCTCGTTGGCCGAGGACAGCAGCGCCAGGGCTTCGCTGAAAGAGAACTCCATGGATGAGCTTTCGGCGCGGATGAGCCGGGGGTCGGGCTGCACGCCTTGCGCGGCGAAAGCGTCCTCGAAGCCCGCGATGCGTTCGCGCCCTGGGCGCAGGGCGCTGCCCGGCGTGAGCAGGGCAATGCGGCGGTGGCCCAGCGTAAGCAGATAGCGCGTGGCTTGCAAGGCCCCGTGGTAATGATCCACATGCACGCCCGTGCCCTCGGCCGTGATGTCCCGGTCGAGCGCCACGACGGGAACGTCGGAGGCGAGCCGCTCCAGCATCTCGGGCTTTTCCGAGTCGCAAGGGCCGAGGATGAGGCCGTCGACGCGTCTGCGGCGGAACAGGTCGATCAGCGATTTCTCCCGGTTCGCATCGCCATGCGTGCTGGCCAGCAGCAGCGTGTAGCCCGCCGAGAACAGCCGCGCCTCGACGGCGGTGATGATCCCGGCATAAAGCGGGTTGGAGATCTCGGACACCAGCAGCCCCACGACGCCGGTGGAACGCGTGCGCATGCTCTGCGCCAAGGCGTTGGGCACATAGCCCAGTTCCCGCGCGACACGGGATACCGCGGCGATGGCTTGTGTGCTCACGGGGCCGGTGCGGTTCAGCGCGCGCGAGGCGGTCCCGAGCGATACGCCGGCG
>DASWPO010000033.1:0-8015 GCA_036404015.1 Bordetella sp.
ATGATGGGGTGGCCCAGGGTGGTGCGCTTGAAGTGGGCCAGGTCGCCCCGCAGTTTCCAGGGCAGGTCGTTGTCGCGCCCGATGACGCGGTTGCTGGCGTAGGCGACGATCAGCGAGAGGCTGGACGGCATGTGGCGCGCGGTTCGATGTAAAGGGTTCAGACCGCCATGGGAGCGGTCAGCGGCGCATGATGCTGGTAGTTCTCCAGCACGAAGTCCGAGGGTTCCACGCGCTCCAGCCAGTCGGGCTCGTACTTGCCGGTGACGGCATGGTCGGGGATGCGGTCCGACAGTTGCAGGCGCGGCGCGGCGTAGGGCGCGCGCGTGAGCTGCTCCTGCAGCATGGGCAGGTGGTTTTCGTAGATGTGCGCGTCGCCGATGAAGTACGAGAACCAGCGCGGCGTGTAGCCGGTAAGCCGGCCCACCAGGTGCAGCAGTGCCGCGCCTTCGGTGAGGTTGAAGGGCGTGCCCAGGCCCACGTCGTTGCTGCGGATGTACAGGCACAGCGAGATCTCGCGCGTGCCGGCGTTGGGCAGGAACTGGTAGAGCAGGTGGCAGGGCGGCAGCGCCATTTCCTCGAGCTGCGCCCAGTTCCAGCCGTGGAACAGGATGCGCCGGTCGCCGGGCCGCTCGATGATGGTGTCCAGGCACTGGCGCAGCTGGTCCACGGCCTTGTAGAGCAGCACGTGCGGCTGGCCGCGCTCGATGATGTCGGCCACCTTGGCGTAGCCGCGCGACAGGGCGTCGGCAATCTGCTTTTCCCGCGCGGCGGGCAGCGACTTGTAGGCCGGCCACTGGCGCCATTGCACGCCGTAGACCGGGCCCAGGTCATCGGGGCCTTCGCGATAGGGGTTGGCCAGCCATTGCGCGTTCTCGTTGGCGTTCTGGTCCCAGACCTTGCAGCCCAGCTCGCGGAATTCGGCCGCGCTGCGCGTCGCGCGCATGAAACCCACCAGTTCGCCGATGGCCGACTTGAAGGCCAGCCGCTTGGTGGTGACGGCGGGGAAGCCTTGCTGCAAGTCGAAGCGCAGCGCGGCGCCCGGCAGCGACAGGGTGCGGACGCCGGTGCGGTTTTCCTGCCAACTGCCCTGGTCGATGATGGTGCGGACGAGGTCTAGGTACTGTTTCATCGGGCGCGATGCATGTGGGCCAAGGGAAGGGCGCGGCGAAGGCGCGGTGTCAGGGCGCTTCGGCGATGTCGACCGTGAAGCTCAGCTCGGCGGTCTTGGCCAGCATGGCCGAGGCCGAGCAGTATTTCTCGTGCGACAGTTCCACGGCGCGCTCGACGGCGTCGCGCGGCAGGCTGCGGCCGGTGACGGTGAAGGCGAAATTGATGCGCGTGAACACCTTGGGGTCGGTGGCGGCGCGTTCGGCCTCGAGCTTGACGCTGCAGCCGGTCACGACGTGGCGGCCGCGCTTGAGGATGAGCACCACGTCGTAGGCCGTGCAGCCGCCGGTGCCGAGCAGCACCATTTCCATGGGGCGCGGGGCCAGGTCGTGGCCGCCGCCCTCGACGGCGCCGTCCATGACGGCCACGTGGCCGCTACCCGTGCTGGCGGTAAAGAGCATGCCCGAGGGGCCGCCCCATTCGACTGTGCATTCCATAGTGATTCCTTTCGCGTTTTTGAGCCGCCGCGGCTGCCCTGCGGGAACTCCGATGCTCGCCCCTGAAAAGGGGCTGCGCTTCGGATTCCCTCCGGGGTCCGCGGCTCACGATATTTGCCGTTGGAGATCGATATTACCCCGTTGCGTAAAATCGACGGTTGAGTACTTATGCCATAGATCGAGATCATGCCGTCACCGTTTACCCAGATCCTTGCCAAGCTGACCCTGCCGTCCTTGCCCGGCGCGGGCCCCGGTTTCATTGACGGCCTGCTGGACGAGGCCGGCCGCGCCCTGCGGGTGCTGTCCGGGTCGGCGTCGGCCGGGCGGCCCTATCCGGCCCGGGCCGAGGAGCCTGCCGGCCAGCTGTCCGACCAGGACAAGCGCCATGCCGCCGGCCTGATGCGGGTGAACCATGTGGGCGAGGTCTGCGCCCAGGCGCTGTACCGCGGCCAGGCCGTGGGCTGTCGCGACGCCTCCACCCGGACCCTGCTGCGGGGGGCCGCGGCGGAGGA
The DNA here is from genome assembly GCA_036404015.1 of Bordetella sp. GTDB lineage: Bacteria > Pseudomonadota > Gammaproteobacteria > Burkholderiales > Burkholderiaceae_B > Bordetella. The sequence continues at coordinate 2,117 of DASWPO010000033.1, forward strand.
GGTCGACCATCTGGTCTGGTGCGGCGAGCGCCTGGACGAGCTGGGCAGCCGGCCCAGCCTGCTCAACCCGCTCTGGTATGCCGGGTCCTTCGCCCTGGGCGTGCTGGCCAGCTATGCCGGCGTGCCGCGCAACCTGGGCTTCATGGCCGAGACCGAACGCCAGGTCGAGGCGCACCTGGAAAGCCACCTGCGGACCCTGCCCGTGCGGGACCAGCGTTCGCGCCAGGTGGTGGTGCAGATGAAGAACGACGAGGCCGGCCACCGCGATAGCGCCGAGCAGGCCGGCGGGGTGCCCTTGCCTGCTCCGGTGCGCGGCGCCATGCGGGCCATGTCCAAGGTCATGACGGGCACGGCCTACTGGATTTGAGTCCGGGCCTGTCCAGGCAAAAAATGGTGCATTGCGGCGGGGACGGCGTGTAGTTTTGCGACGCGGCACGGTTAGGACGCGGCACGGAAAGCCTATATCCCCAGTGGGGGAAATCACCTCAAAACTCAAGGGTTTACCCTTGAATTGCAAGCAGATTTTCGGAGAATCGATTGGGATTTCAAAGATTTGCAAAAATCCGGCAAGCTATCCGGCATAAAATAACCGTCTATTGAACCGGGCCGCCTCATTCCAATCTGGAATGTGCGTATGCAAAAAAAATCTTGCACCGCACAAGAAATTCCAGTATTATTCGTACATCGGATGTCGAAACGCAGCCGGAGCGGTTAAGAAGAAACGCCTAACCCCCTCCTGCAGTGATCCCGAAGCTGACCAGCAAGATGTTAGCCCAGGTTGATCCCGATATGCCACGGTTGTCTCCTCCACCCTCCTCCTTTGGTGGATTTAGCCCGAGATCTTTCGATCTCGGGCTTTTTTTTGAGCCGAAACAATCCGTCCCCAATAATAAAAATGCTGAAGCCAAATCTCGGACCAGAAGGTTGGCAAGCAGCCTTCCATACTTCTCTGCCTTGAGCCGAGGACCCCGGAGCAATCCGAAGCACAGCCCCTTTTCAGGGGCGAGCATCGGAATTGCGCAGGGCAGCCTCGGCGTCTCAAGAACCCAGATAACCCCGGCAAGCAAAAAAACCACGAACCAGCCTCACGGCCAGCCCGCGGTAAATACAAAAAATCGGTACAAAAACTACACGCTCACCAAGCCGAGGTTCACTGCTTCCCCAGCAGCCCGATCCAATGCCGCGTCGACGCATCCTGCCACGACCCGGCTCCGCCATCCGGCGCATCCAGCTCCCCGATGATCCGCTTGGCCAGCACCTTGCCGAACTCAACGCCCCATTGGTCGAAGGTATTGATCCCCCACAGCACCCCCTGCGTGAACACCTTGTGTTCATACAGCGCCAGCAGCGCGCCCAGCGTGCCGGCCGTCAGCCTGGGCAGCATGATCAGCGTGGAAGGCCGTCCGCCCGGATGCACGCGATGGTGCGCCAGCAGCGCCGCCTGGGCCGGATCGCTCTCGGTGCGCTGGGTTTCGAGCAGGGCCTCGTCGTAGGACTTGCCGGTGAGCAGCGCCGCGCGCTGGGCCAGGCAATTGGCCAGCAGGATGCGATGGTGGCGCTCATAGCCGTGGTCGGCCTCGCGGCAGACGATGAAATCCACCGGCGCCCCTTGGGCATCCTGGTGCATCCATTGGAAGAAGGTGTGCTGGCTGTCGGTGCCCGTCATGCCCCAGACCACCGGGCTGGTGGGAACGCCGGGCGGCGTGCCGTCGGCGGTGGCCGATTTGCCCAGCGACTCCATCTCCAGTTGCTGGGCCCAGGGCACCAGGTAGCTCAGGCGCGAATCGTAGGGCGCGATGGCCTGCGTGGGATAACCCAGCACGCTGCGGTTGGCCACGACGGACAGCGCCATCTGCACCGGCGCATTGGCGGCGAGGGGCGCGTGCAGGAAATGCTGGTCCATGGCTTCGGCGCCGGCCAGCAGCTCGTCCACGGTGTCGTTGCCCAGCGCCAGGGCGATGGGCAGGTGGATGGCCGACCAGAGCGAATAGCGGCCGCCCACCCAGTCCCAGAAGCGGAAGATGTGCTTGTCGGACACGCCGAAATCGCGCGCGGCCTGCGGGTTGGCCGTCACGGCCGCCACATGGCTCAAGGGGTCGGCGATGCCGGCCTGGCGCAGCCAGTCGAGCGCGACCTGGGCATTGGCCAGCGACTCGGTGGTGGTGAAGGTCTTGGAGGCGACGATCACCAGCGTCTGCGCCGGATCGAGATCGTCCAGCTGCAGCAGGATGTCGTGCGCGTCGACGTTGGCCGCGAAACGCAGGGTGCGCTGCAGGCCGTTGCCGTTCAAGGCGCGCACGACCATGCGCGGGCCCCAGTCGCTGCCGCCGATGCCCAGGTGCAGCACGTGCTTCCAGGCGCCGTGCGCATTGGCGTCGGCCACGAACTGCCGCACGCGCTGGCGTTCGCCCAGCACCTGTTCGGCCACGGCGGCCGGCGGCTGCGCGGCGCGCAGCGCCGTATGCCAGGCGGCGCGGTGTTCCGTCCAGTTGATGGGCTCGCCGCTGAACAGCCCGGCGCGGGTTTTTTCGAAACCTTGCTGCGCCAGCAGGGCTGCGCAGGCCTGGTCGAGTTCCGTTGAGTGGCGCTGCGTGGTCAGGTCGATCTGCAGGCCGGCCGCATCGATGATGCGCAACGGTTCGCCGCGCAGCGACGCATCGCGGGCGGCCTGGGCAAATCGCTGCCAGGCGGGGCTGGAAGGAAGGGAAGCGGACATTGCGATCAGAAGGGCAGTTTGGCTTGCGGTGCGAGCTTGAGCAGTTCGCGGCGGAAGTCGTCCTGGATGCGGGTCAGCGCGGCCTGGTTGTCGGCCTCGAAGCGCAGCACGATCACCGGCGTGGTGTTGGACGGACGGGCCAGGCCGAAACCGTCGGGGTATTCGGCGCGCACGCCGTCGATGGTGACCACGCGCGTGGTGCCGGGGAAGCTGCCGCTGGCCTGCAGGTCGCGGATGATGGCGTGCGGCTGGCCTTCTTCCATCTCGATCTTGAGCTCGGGCGTGGAGAGGGCCTGCGGCAGGTCTTCGAGCACCTGGGACGGGTTGGCGCTGCGCGAGACGATCTCGAGCAGGCGGGCGGCCGTGTAGAGGCCGTCGTCGAAGCCGAACCAGCGCTCCTTGAAGAAGATGTGGCCGCTCATCTCGCCGGCCAGGGGGGCGCCGGTCTCGGCCAGCTTGGCCTTGACGAGCGAGTGGCCGGTCATCCACATGAGCGGCTTGCCGCCGGCCTTCTCGACCTCCAGGCCCACGTGGCGGCTGCACTTGACGTCGTAGATGATGGTGCCGCCGGGCACGCGCGTGAGCACGTCGCGGGCCAGCAGGATCAGTTGCCGATCCGGCCAGATGATCTCGCCGGACTTGGTGACCACGCCCAGCCGGTCGCCGTCGCCGTCGAAGGCCAGGCCGAGTTCGCAGTTGGTGGTGGTGACGTGCTTGATCAGGTCTTCGAGGTTGTGCGGTTCGGCCGGGTCGGGGTGATGGTTGGGGAAGTTGCCGTCGACCTCGGTGTAGAGCTCGTCGACCTCGCAGCCCAGGGCACGCAGCAGCGCGGGGGCGACCGCGCCGGCCACGCCGTTGCCGGCGTCGATCGCGATCTTCATGCGGCGCGCGAGCTTGACGTCGGAGACGATGCGGTCGATGTATTCGCCCACCAGGTCGAGCTTGATGTGCTTGCCGGGCGTGGCGGCGGCGAGCTTGCCCGAACCCGCTTCGGCCATTTCGGCGGGCAGCTGCTTGATCTCGTCGCCGTACAGGGCCTTGCCGCCCAGCATCATCTTGAAGCCGTTGTACTTGGGCGGGTTGTGGCTGCCGGTGATGGCCACGCCGGTGCCGGTGCCTTGCGTATAGGATGCGTAGTAGACCAGCGGGGTGGGCACCTGGCCGATGTCCAGCGCGTCGACGCCTGCGGCGGTCAGTCCTTCGACCATGGCCTGGGCCAGCATGGGGCTGCTCAGGCGGCCGTCGCGGCCGACCACGACGGCCGCAATGCCGGCCTTGCGGGCGCGGGCGGCCAGCGCCGTGCCCAGCGCGCGGGCGAAGTCCGGATTGATCAGGTCGGGAACGGTGCCCCGGATGTCGTAGGCCTTGAAGACGGAGGCGGGAAAAGGCGTGGCGCTCACGAAAAAATCCTTGTGGAAAAACTCGAACCGGCACGGGCCGGTGGTCGGGCGACAGATCGCGGCCTTGTCGCGATTATCTCTGATTCAGCGTGTCCGGGGGAGGACGGGCGTGGCATTAGGAAACAGGGCGTGTCCAGAATTATGGGCTTTTTATGGGGCAATCCGGTTACCGGCCCGCGCGGGCGGGCCGTGCGCCGGGGCGCGGCCGCCACCCTACAATAGACAGATCCCCTTGCATAACGAGCTGCTGCCATGACCTTGCTTAACGAATTGCAATCCCTGCTGAGTGTTGACCATGTGTTGACGGGGGCGGACGCCGCGCCCTTTCTCATCGACTGGCGCCGGCGCTATCAGGGCTCGGCCCTGGCGGTGGCGCGGCCGGGCAGCACCGACGAGGTGGCGGCCGTGGTGCGCGCCTGCGTCCGGCACGGCGTGCCGCTGGTGCCGCAGGGCGGCAATACCGGCCTGTGCGGGGCGGCCACGCCCGATGAAACGGGCAACGCGGTGGTGCTGTCCACGGCGCGGCTGAACCGCGTGCGTTCCATCGACACCGACAATGACACCATCACGGTCGAGGCCGGCTGCGTGCTGCAGGCCGTGCAGGAAGCCGCCGAGGGGGCGGGCCGCCTGTTCCCGCTGAGCCTGGCGGCCGAAGGCAGCTGCACCATCGGCGGCAACCTGGCCACCAATGCCGGCGGCACCCAGGTGTTGCGCTATGGCAATACGCGCGAACTCACGCTGGGCCTGGAAGTGGTGACGGCCGAGGGCGAGATCTGGCACGGCCTGCGCGGCCTGCGCAAGGACAATACCGGCTACGACTTGCGCGACTTGTACGTGGGCAGCGAAGGCACGCTGGGCGTGATCACGGCCGCCACGCTCAAGCTCTATCCCTTGCCGGTCGCGACCTGCACGGCGCTGCTGGCCCTGCGCAGCATCGACGCCGCGGTCGACCTGCTGGCGCGCGCGCGCACCGGCTTCGGCGCGTCGCTGACGGGCTACGAACTGATGGCGGGCGACTGCCTGCAACTGGTGGTGGAGTTGTTCCCGCAGCAGCGCCTGCCTTTCGAGGGCGAGTCGGCGCAGGCGCCCTGGTATGCGCTGCTGGAACTGTCCGACAGCGAAAGCGAAACCCATGCGCGCGATCGTTTCGAGGCCGTGCTGGGCCAGGCCATCGAGGATGGCGTGGTGACGGACGCGGCCATCGCCGCCAATATGGCGCAGAGCAAGGCCCTGTGGCACTTGCGCGAGAGCATCCCGCTGGCCGAGGCCGAGGTGGGCAAGTCGGTCAAGCACGATGTGTCCATCCCGATCTCGTCCATCGCCGACTTCGTGCACACCACCAATGCCAAGCTGCAGTCGGGCTTTGCCGGCCTACGCAATGTGATCTTCGGCCACCTGGGCGACGGCAACCTGCACTACAACGTGTCCCGCAATGCGGGCCTGTCGCAGGACGAGCTCCTGGCGCTGCAGCCGCGCATCTACGATCTGGTGCACGCCAGCGTGCAGTCGTACGGCGGCTCGATCAGCGCCGAGCATGGCATCGGCCAGCTCAAGCGCGACGAACTGCCGCACTACAAGAGTCCCCTCGAGCTGGCGCTGATGAAGCGCATCAAGCGGGCGCTCGATCCGCAGGGCCTGCTCAATCCGGGCAAAGTGCTGCAGATGTAAAGGGCGAGGGCGTTCAGCCTTTGAGCAGCGGCGCCATGGCGTCGAGCACGCGCTGCACGGCGCCGGCATGGCGGGCCACGTAGCGCAGGCCGGCCTGGCGCATGGCGTCGCGGCC
>DASWPO010000034.1:0-28626 GCA_036404015.1 Bordetella sp.
CCGGCGGGGCCTGATCCGAGGATCAGGACTTTCGCGTGTTTGGGGGTAGACATGAGATGAGTATATTGGAGGGTATGCCCTCATTATAATGAGCCCATGCCGCGTATTTCGAACGCCTCCCCGCGCGCCTCGCGCAATACCCGTAACGGGCCGTCACCTCTGCAGTCGCGCCTCTCCGCGCTGCTGCGCGAGGCCCGTTGGATCTTCTTTGCCGCGTTGGCCGTGTGGCTTACCCTGGTGCTGGCCACCTGGAGCCCATCCGACCCCGGTTGGTCGCACTCGGTTTCCGGGGGCGCCCTGCGCAACGGCGGCGGCGCGGTCGGCGCCTACCTGGCCGACATCCTGCTGTATTTGTTCGGTTTTTCGGCCTGGTGGTGGGTGATCCTGCTGGTGCATCGGGTGCGGGCCGGCTACCGCCGCCTGGCCACGCAATTGCGCGCCACCGGGAGCGAGCCCGAGACCCTGCCGCGCGTGCACTGGGAGCAGGGCGTGGGCTTCCTGCTGCTGCTGGCCGGTTCGCTGGGCCTGGAGGCGCTGCGCCTGCGCAGCCGCGGCCTGCACCTGCCGGGCGCCACCGAGCATATCAGCGGGGCGGGCGGCGTCATCGGCCAACTGCTGGCCAACTGGCTGTCGCGCTCCCTGGGCTTTGACGGCGGCACGCTGGCGCTGCTGGTGCTGGTGGCGGTGGGCCTGAGCCTGTTCCTCTCCTTCTCGTGGCTGAGCGTGGCCGAGCGCATCGGCGGCTGGCTCGAGCAGGGGATCCGCGGCATCGCCAATGCCTACACGGCCCGGCAGGACCGCCGCGTGGGCGAGGTGGCCCAGGCCGAGCGCAGCGAGCAGGTCGAGGCCAAGCACGAAAAAATGGTGGTGCACGAACCCATCCGCATCGAACCCGCCATGACCGTGGTGCCGCCCTCCGAGCGCGCCGCCAAGGAAAAGCAGCAGACGCTCTTCGAGCTGCCCGAGGGCGAGGCCAACCTGCCCGAGCTCGGCCTGCTCGATCCGCCCCTGGCCAGCCAGGAAACCGTCTCGGCCGAGACCATCGAGTTCACCTCGCGTCTCATCGAGAAAAAACTGGCCGACTTCGGCGTGTCGGTCGTCGTGGTGGCGGCCCAGGCCGGCCCGGTCATCACTCGTTACGAAATCGAACCCGCCACGGGCGTGAAGGGCAGCCAGATCGTCAACCTGGCCAAGGACCTCGCCCGCGCCCTGAGCCTGGTCAGCATCCGCGTGGTCGAGACCATCCCGGGCAAGAACCTCATGGGGCTGGAGCTGCCCAACCCCAAGCGCCAGATGGTGCGCCTGTCCGAGATCCTGGGTTCGCAGACCTACCACGCCGGCCAGTCGGTGCTGACCATGGCCCTGGGCAAGGACATCGCCGGCCATCCGGTGGTGGCCGACCTGGCCAGGATGCCGCACCTGCTGGTGGCCGGCACCACCGGCTCGGGCAAGTCGGTGGGGATCAACGCCATGATCCTCTCGCTGCTCTACAAGGCCGACGCCTCGCAGACCCGCCTCATCCTCATCGACCCCAAGATGCTCGAAATGAGCGTCTACGAGGGCATCCCGCACCTGCTGGCCCCGGTGGTCACCGACATGCGCCAGGCCGCCAACGCGCTCAACTGGTGCGTGGGCGAGATGGAAAAGCGCTACCGCCTCATGAGCAAGATGGGCGTGCGCAACCTGGCCGGCTACAACGCCAAGATCAAGGACGCCATCAAGCGCGAGGAGCCCATCCCCAATCCCTTCTCGCTCACGCCCGACCAGCCCGAGCCCCTGCAGTCCATGCCCATGATCGTAGTGGTGATCGACGAGCTGGCCGACCTGATGATGGTGGTGGGCAAGAAGATCGAAGAACTCATCGCCCGCCTGGCGCAGAAGGCGCGCGCGGCCGGCATCCACCTGGTGCTGGCCACCCAGCGCCCCAGCGTGGACGTCATCACCGGCCTCATCAAGGCCAACATCCCCACGCGCATCGCCTTCCAGGTCTCGTCCAAGATCGACTCGCGCACCATTCTCGACCAGATGGGCGCCGAAGCCCTGCTGGGCCAGGGCGACATGCTCTACATGCCGCCCGGCACCGGCCTGCCCGTGCGGGTGCACGGCGCCTTCGTGCACGACGACGAGGTCCACCGCGTGGTCGAGGCGCTCAGGGCCCAGGGCGAGCCCAACTACATCGAAGGCCTGCTCGAGGGCGGCACCGAGGGCGACTCGGCCGATGGCGCCAGCAGCGTCACCGGCATCGGCGGCGACGCCGAATCCGATCCCATGTACGACCAGGCCTGCGAGGTCGTGCTCAAGAACCGCCGCGCCTCGATCTCGCTGGTGCAGCGCCACTTGCGTATCGGCTACAACCGCGCCGCGCGCCTGCTCGAACAGATGGAAAACGCCGGCCTGGTGTCGGCCATGCAGTCCAACGGCAACCGCGAGATTCTGGTGCCGGCCCGGGAGGAAGCTTGATGCATTGCGCAGTGCGTGTGTTGGGCCGCGCGGCAGTCGCTGTCGCGATGGCCTGCGGCCCGATGCTGGCCTGGGGCGCGACGGCCCAGGAACAGCTCAAGGTTTTCGTGTCCTCGGTGCAGTCGGCCACGGGTTCGTTCAACCAGGCCACGGCCAGCAAGCAGGGCCGCAATCCGCCGGCGCAGCAAGGCGCTTTTGCCTTCCAGCGCCCGGGCAAGTTCCGCTGGATGGTGCAAAAGCCGTACGAGCAGCTCATCGTGTCCGACGGCAAGCAGGTCTACCAGTACGACCCCGACCTGGCCCAGGTCACGGTGCGCCAGGTCGACCGGGCCATCGGCACGTCGCCGGCGGCCATCCTGTTCGGCTCGGGCGATCTCGAGCAGGCCTTCACCGTCACGGCGCTGCCCGACCGCGACGGCCTGCAATGGCTGCGCGCCAAGCCGCGCAATGCCGACGCGGGTTTCGCGCAGGTGGACATCGGCATGAAAGACAACCTGCCGGCCCGCATCCTGCTGCTCGACGCCTTCGGCCAGACCACGCAGGTGGATTTTTCCGGCCTGCAGCCCAATGCGGCCGTGCCGGCCACGCAATTCCAGTTCACGCCGCCCCAAGGCGTGGATGTCGTGAAGATGTAGGTATAGGCACGCATTGAGATACTCGAGCCGAGGACCCCGGAGCCATCCGAAGCGCAGGCGCCTTCTCTGCCCACGCATCGGAATAGCGCAGGACAGCCTCGGCGGCTAAAGCACTCAACAAATGAGCTCCGACCTTTTCGCCGGCGATCCCGCCCACCGCCCCTACGTGCCGCTGGCCGAGCGGCTGCGCCCGCGCACGCTGGCCGACGTGGTGGGCCAGTCGCATCTGCTGGGGCCGGACAAGCCCTTGCGGGTGGCGTTCGCGTCGGGCCGGCCGCATTCCATGATCTTCTGGGGGCCGCCGGGCGTGGGCAAGACCACGCTGGCCCGGCTCATGGCCGACGGCTTCGACGCGCAATTCATCGCCATCTCGGCCGTCCTGGGCGGGGTGAAGGACATCCGCGACGCGGTCACGGCCGCGCAGATCGCGCAGGGGCAGGGGCGCCGCACCATCCTGTTCGTCGACGAGGTGCATCGCTTCAACAAGGCCCAGCAGGATGCCTTCCTGCCCTATGTGGAAAGCGGCCTGTTCACCTTCATCGGCGCCACCACCGAGAACCCCTCGTTCGAGGTCAATTCCGCGCTGCTGTCGCGGGCGCGCGTCTACGTGCTGCAGGCGCTCACGCCCGAGGAGCTGGCGCTGCTCATCGACCGCGCGGTCGACGCCATGAACGAGGGCCGCGGCGGGGAAGCACAGTTGCCCGTCCTGCAGATCACCTCCGAGGCCCGCGAACAACTGGCCGCCTGGGCCGACGGCGACGCGCGGCGCCTGATCAGCGCCGTCGAAGTCGTGGCCGAATCGGCCTTGACCGCCGAACGCCATATCGTGGATGCCGCCTGGCTCGAGAACTCGCTCTCGCAGAACCTGCGGCGCTTCGACAAGGGCGGCGAGGCCTTCTACGACCAGATCAGCGCGCTGCACAAGTCGGTGCGCGGCTCCGACCCGGATGCTTCGCTGTACTGGTTCTGCCGCATGATCGACGGCGGCGCCGATCCCCTGTACCTGGCCCGCCGCATCGTGCGCATGGCCTGGGAAGACATCGGCCTGGCCGACCCGCGCGCCGCGCAGGTCGTCAACGACGCCGCGGCCACCTACGAACGGCTGGGCTCCCCCGAGGGCGAGCTGGCGCTGGGCCAGGCCGTCATCTATCTGGCCTGCGCCGCCAAGTCCAACGCGGGCTACAACGCCTACAACGCCGCGCGCAAATACGCCGCCGAACACGGCAGCACGCCGGTGCCCCTGCACCTGCGCAATGCCCCGACCAAGCTCATGAAAGAGCTGGGCTACGGCCACGCCTACCGCTACGCCCACGACGAGCCGCACGGCTACGCGGCGGGCGAGCAGTATTTCCCCGACGGACTGGAAACCACCTTCTACCGCCCGACCGATCGCGGGCTAGAGGCTAAAATCCAGCAGAAGCTGGCTTTCCTGAAAGACCTGGACCGCCAGCACAAGAAAAAGTCGTGACCGGCCAGCCATACGTCCGGCTGGCGCAAACCCGAGCCGTGGACCCCGGAGGAATCCGAAGCACAGGCGCTACCTCTGCCTACGCATCGGAATTCCGCAGGGCAGCCACGGCGGCTTAAGAACCCAGATAGACGTGTAGGCCAATAACCAAATGCTAGACCCCACCCTGCTGCGCAAAGACCTGCAAACCGTCGTCGATCGGCTCAAGACCCGCAAAGTCGACTTCGACACCGAGGCCTTCAACGCCCTCGAATCCCGCCGCAAGACCGTGCAGACCGAAACCGAGACCCTGCAGGCGCGCCGCAACGCGCTGGCCAAGCAGATCGGCCAGCTCAAGGCCAAGGGCGAGGACGCCTCAAGCGTCATGGCCGAGTCCCAGGGCATTCCGGCCCGCCTCAAGCAGCTCGAGGACGATCTGGCCGCGGTGCAGGCGCAACTGAACGACTTGCTCATGTCGGTGCCCAACCTGCCGCACGCCAGCGTGCCGGTGGGCAAGGACAGCGACGGGAACGTCGAAGTGCGCCGCTGGATCCCGGGCGATCCCAAGGTCAACGCGGGCCCCGACGGCAATCCGGCCGGCCTGGGTTTCGAGCCGCGCGACCACGTCGCCATAGGCGAGCCCCTGGGCCTGGATTTCGACCTGGCCGCGCGGTTGTCGGGCGCGCGCTTCTCGTTCATGCGCGGTCCCGTCGCCCGCCTGCACCGCGCCCTGGCGCAGTTCATGCTCGACCTGCAGACGGGCGAGCACGGCTACACCGAGTGCTACACCCCCTACATCGTCAACAGCTCCACCTTGTTCGGCACCGGCCAACTGCCCAAGTTCAAGGACGATATGTTCTTTGTGACCAAAGGCGGCGGCGACGACGATCCCAAGGTCGACGAGCAGGGCAGGCCCCTGGTGCGCGAAGACCAGTACCTGATCTCCACTTCCGAGATCACCCTGACCAGCGCCGTGCGCGACACCATCGTGCCGGCGGGCGGCCTGCCCATGCGCCTGACGGCGCATACCCCGTGCTTTCGTTCCGAGGCGGGCAGCGGCGGGCGCGACACGCGCGGCATGATCCGCCAGCACCAGTTCGACAAGGTCGAGATGGTGCAGATCGTCGAGCCCGACACGTCCTACGACACGCTCGAGCAGATGGTCGGCCACGCCGAGCAGGTGCTGCGCCGCCTGGGCCTGCCCTACCGGGTGATGCTGCTGTGCACGGGCGACATGGGTTTCGGCGCGGCCAAGACCTACGACCTCGAGGTCTGGCTGCCGGCGCAGAACACCTGGCGCGAGATCTCGTCGGTGTCCAACTGCGAGGCGTTCCAGGCCCGCCGCATGCAGGCGCGTTTCCGCAACGCCCAGAACAAGCCGGAATTCGTCCATACCCTCAACGGCTCCGGCCTGGCCGTGGGCCGTGCCCTGGTGGCGGTGCTCGAGAACTACCAGCAGGCCGACGGCAGCGTGGTCGTGCCCGAGGCCCTGCGCCCCTACATGGGCGGCGCCGAGGTGCTCAAGCCCTAGGCGCCAGGCCGACAGCGCTTGCATTTTTTGTCACAAAAGCCCGAAATCCCTTGCCGGTTCCGGGCTTTTTCGACATATCTCTGACTTGTGTTGTGGTTATCCTGCCGTGGCCATTGAGGAAGTAGCCATGACAATGCGAACCATCGGTGATTTCCGGGTGCGATGCACGATCGTGCAAGAAAACCCCCGCCAATTCAGCGTGCAAGTGTGCACGCGCAAGGTGGGAGGCAACGCTCCCGAAAAATGCTGGGATGTCCCGGGTCTGGCCTTCGATAGCCGCGCCGCGGCCGAGCAGGGGAGCCTGCAGGTGTTCGAGCGCATCAATGGCGTACGTTTCAACGGGGAGCCCGAATTTGTCCACGCGTCCGCATAACGGCTGGTGGAAAGCGTCCAACAACGCTTCGCGCCGCTGGCTTGATCAACTGAAAGAAACGCCGTCCGCCGACGGCAAGTTTGCCGCGCCGGTCGTTCCGGCGTCGGCTGTGCCGCGCCTGCACGTCCTGGAAGGCCGCCTGCAGCAAAGCTGACCCGATGTCCGGCGCCCATGTCCGGGGCGGTTTCCCGGGCATAAAAAACGCCGCCCAAGGCTTGCGCCCCGGGCGGCGTTTTTCTTTAGCGGGAAATCAGCGGCGATGCGGATCGCGGTGCGGGTCGTAGTGCCCGGGATGACGGTAGGGGCCATGGTAGTAGTGCGGGCCGCCACGGTAGTAGGGGACCGGGTAGACCACGCGCGGCGCGACGTAAACCGGCGCCGGCGGCATGTAAACGGGTGCCGGCGGGGCCACGTAGACCGGCGCCGGCGGCGCATAGACCGGGGCTGGCGCGACGACCAGCGGAGCGGGGGCAACCACGACGGGGGCGCCGAGATTGACGCCGATGCCCACGTCGATCCGGGCCAGGGCCGCGCTGGAAAGCAGCAGGGCTGCGGCGCCAGCGCCCGCCAAGATGCACTTCTTCATTTTTCCACCTGCCATACTGCCAAAGGCAGCAAAGTTGCGAATATTTCAGCCAATATTGTCTCGCACGCGCGGCGTGCAATGCACGTATTCCCGGGCATGGAATCGCGACAATCTGTTTATCAGCGTGTGTATTTGCAAAGCTTGAAACTTGTCCCGGGCGGAAAAGTTTCCGCGGCATCGAGGTTTCCATGGCATGCATGGCGGGATCGTTTGCGGCTTCCCTGCTACGATCCTGCCATGGGCATGGAGGCACGGAGTCAAAGAAGAAAAATCAGCGCGGTGTGCATCGCGCTGGTCGTGCTCGTTCCTTTGCTGCTCTGCACCCTGATGGCCATGTCCGAGGCGCGCCGCCAAGTGGCGGGGCAGGCCCATCTCGTGGCGAATCTGCTGCAGGCGCAGGGCGAGTCCATGGCCCGTCACGAGTGGAACCCGGACGACAGGCAGGATATCGTCAACCTGGTCAATTCCGTCGCCTCCCTGTACGCCTGCGATATCGACGCGAGCTTCAGCACCGGGGTGTCCATCCACAACGATGCGCGTTCGAGCGAAGTCCTGCACATCCTGGACCTGGCCGTCACCCGGCAGTCGCAGGACAAGTCGGTCACGGTCAGGGTGATGATGCCGGGTGAAAAAACGCTGACCCTCTGGCGGGCGTCGTTGCCGGCATTCCTGCCCGTGGCCGTGCTGCTGATGGCGCTGATGGGCTATTCGTTCTGGTATATGGACAGGCAGACGCCGGCCCACGTACTGCACCGGGGAATGCGCCGCGGCGAGTTCTACCTGAAGTACCAGCCCATCTACGACATGGCCCGCCAATGCTGCGCCGGGGCCGAAGTCCTGATGCGCTGGCGCCCGAATGGCAAAGCCGAGGTGCCGCCCGACGTGTTCATCGAACAGGCGGAGGCCAACGACCTGATCATCCCGCTGACCTTGCATCTTTTCCAGCTCATCGAGCGCGACCTGGAAAAGTGGCCTGCGCGGCCCGGGTTCCGCCTGAGCGTCAACATTGCGGCCGAGCATCTTTCCAGTCCCGATTTCGTCGGGCATATCCGCGCCTTCCGGCAGCGCATCGACAGGCACGGCATCATCCTGACGGTCGAGATCACGGAGCGCAGCCTGGTGGCCGACGACAGGCAGGCCTGCGCCAATATCGAGACCGTGCGCGCCGACGGCGTGCGGGTGGCCATCGACGATTTCGGCGTGGGCCACTGCTCGCTGTCGTATCTGCAGCGCTTCAACATCGACTCGCTGAAGGTCGACAAGGGCTTCGTCAATGCCATCGAATCGGCCGGCGACGAGGCGCCCATCCTGGACGCCATCATCGACCTGGCCCGGCGGCTGAATCTGCCGGCCCTCGTCGAGGGGGTCGAGACGCAGGCCCAGCGCGACTACCTGGCCGGCAAGGGAGTGGTTTTCGTGCAAGGATTCCTGTACAGCCCTCCCTTGCCTTTCGACCTGCTGCTCGCCTGGCTGACGGGACAGGAAAAAATGGATAAAAGGGACAAATAAGTCCCGGTTGCACGCCCGCCATCGTCCGTGCTTCATCCTGGTGCGTGATGCGTGTCCGGGCGTGGTGCCGGCGCATCGCGGCCATGGCCTGACGTGCCGATGCCGGCGCCCGGCCGGGGGCGTATCGGGTAATTCCCGTCTGGCACAAGTCTTGCTAATTCCTTAAAAGAGTTTAAAAGACCGTGACATCTTCTCCGCATCCGCCTTGAGACACCCCCGTGGCCTCGTTCGACCTCGCGCCGCTCTATCGAAACTGCCTCTTGCGCTCCAATGAGCCGCTGGAGTCGCACGAGCGCGTCACGCAGGAGTTGTCCGATCACAATCTCGACTGGAAGTCCGGCCGGGTCGACACCGCCATGTTCCAGGCCAATACCCGGCAGCTCAGCGTGTTCATGCTGCGCTACGGGGCCGAGCTGGAAATCCGCCCGAAGCCCTTTCGCCATTTCACCCTGATGCACTTCTCGCTCAAGGGCGCGGCTGAATTCGAATGCGACGGCGGCCGCCTGACCGTGCCCGAGGGGCGCACCTGCATCATCGCGCCGCGCAGCGATCTGCGGATGCGCTGGCAGCAGGGGTCCGAGCAGCTCATCCTCAAGATCCCCCACAGCCTGCTGCACGACGGCGGGCAGGGCTGGACGCAGCTGCCGCCTTCCTCCCTGCTGCCGCAGGCCCACCAGGCCCAGTGGTCGCTGCTGATGCAGTCGCTGCTGCAGGCCTCCGGGCAGCAGGCCGGCGGGACGCCGGCCCGTGCCGCGTGGCTCGATCATTTCGAACGTTCCGTGGCCCTGTTCGCCCTGGCGCACCATGGCGGCCATACCCCCCCGGCCTGCCCCGAGCCGGCCCGGGAAGAGGGCGCCGGCCCGCGGCGGCTCGACGCCATGGAAGCCTATATGCGCAGCCACCTGGCCGCGCCGGTGTCCTTGTCCGACCTGGCCGCCGCCGCCGGGGTCAGCGCGCGCACGCTGGGCACGCTATGCCGGAAGCACTACGGCCTGACGCCCATGGACCTGCTGCGCAGCTGGCGCCTGGACGCCGTCAGGGCACGCCTGCGGGTCGACGCTTCGGCCAGCGTCACGGCCACGGCCTTCGAATTCGGGTTCAGCCACCTGGGCCGCTTCTCGGCCTACTATCGCGAACGCTTCGGCGAACTGCCCAGCCAGACCGTCAGCCACTGATCCCGTCCGGCGTCGGGGATTTCCCTGGCTTTTCCAGATTCGGACAAAGTCTGCGCCGCGACTGCTTTTTCCGGATAGCAAGGGGCACGGCGGCTTTCTAGACTGGCGGCAACCGTTTTTCAGGAAGGAACCCGCCATGTCTGAGCAAATCGTCAGTGCATCGGCCCGCCCGGGCCGCGCGGTCAATTTTCCGCAGCCCGACGGCGCCGAGGTGCCCTACCTCGTCTTCAGTTCGCAAGAGGTCTACGACCGCGAGCAGGAGCGCATCTACCGCGGCCCCACCTGGAACTTCCTGGGCCTGGAAGCCGAGATCCCCAACGTCCACGACTTCAAGAGCACCTTCGTGGGCGATACCCCGGTGGTGGTCACCCGCCTGGCCGAAGGCTACGCCTGCTGGGTCAACCGCTGCGGGCACCGCGGCGCCATGCTGTGCCGCGACAAGCGCGGCAATGCCGCGTCGCACAGCTGCGTCTATCACCAGTGGAACTTCTCGGCCAGCGGCGACCTGCAGGGCGTGCCCTTCATGCGCGGCCAGAAGGGCCTGAAAGGGTCGGTGGGCATGCCGCCCGACTTCAAGCGCGAAGATCACGGCCTGCAGAAGCTGCGGGTCGTCAACTACAAGGGCCTGCTGTTCGCCACCTTCAGCGACGAGACCCCGCCGATCGAAGAATACCTGGGCGATGACATGCGCCCGTGGGTCGACCGCATCTTCCACAAGCCCGTCGTCTACCTGGGCTGCACGCGCCAGTACTCCAAGTCGAACTGGAAGCTCTACTACGAGAACGTGAAGGACCCCTATCACGCGAGCATGCTGCACCTGTTCCACACCACGTTCAACATCTTCCGCGTGGGCATGGTGGCCCGGTCGCTGCCCGACGCCAGGTACGGCCTGCACAGCCTCATCACCGTGACCAAGCCGGCCGACGACGGCGGCAACTCCGCCGCCTATGCCGCGCAGAATATCCGTTCGATGGTCGAGGGATTCGCCCTGGAGGATCCCGCGCTGCTGGGCCAGATCCAGGAATACGACGAGATGACCACCAACCAGATCCAGACGATCTTTCCGCAACTGGTCATCCAGCAGATCCACAACACCCTGGTGGCGCGGCAGATCCTGCCCAAGGGGCCCGGCAACTTCGAACTGATCTTCCATTTCTTCGGCTACGCGGACGACACGCCCGAGCTGCGCGAGCTGCGCCTGCTGCAGGCCAACCTGGTGGGGCCGGCCGGCTATATCTCGATGGAAGACACCGAAGCCACGGAATTGGTGCAGCGCGCCACGGCGCGCGACGGCGACCGGCACTCCTACCTGGGCCTGGGCCGCAGCACGCCCGACTTCACCGAAACCGTGGTGACCGAAAATCTGCTCCGCCGCTTCTGGGTGGGCTACCAGAAGCTGATGGGGTATTGATCACATGGATGAACGCATGCAACTCTGGGTGGAACTGAGCGAACTGCAGCATCGCTACGTCAGCGCGCTCGACAACGACCAGCTCGAAGCCTGGCCCGGCTTCTTCACCGAAGACGGCCGCTACGAGATCATCCCCAAGGAAAACTTCGACGCCGGCCTGCCCGCGCCCATCATCTACTGCCGCAACCGGAAGATGATGCGCGACCGCGTGGTGTCGCTGCGCAACGCCAATATCTATGAAGTCCATACTTACCGCCACATGGTGTCGGGCCTGATCGTCCAGGGCAGCGAGGGCGGCGTGGTCAAGACGCTGTCGAGCTACCTGGTGGCGATCACCGGCCAGGCGGGCGAGACCAGCCTCTATCAGGCCGGCGCCTATCTCGACGAAGTCGTCAAGGTCGATGGGCAGTGGCGCTACCGGAGCAAGCGCGTGGTGTACGACACCCTGCGCGTGCAGACCCTGCTGGCCACGCCCATCTGACCGATTCCATGCCCCATGTTCCGGAGATCGGATTGATCGCCGCCGGCAAGGCCGAGCGGGCGTCGGGCCTGGGCGATCGGGCTGCCGTGAACGGCTCATCATGGTATTCCACATGTTTATATTTCCGCCCTGGGAATTCATTATTCAAGTTCCTTGGCTACCGATACATTCCCGCAACGATGCCTGCGGCGTATTCGTCGCAGGCGATAAAACTTTCCAGAATATCAGCGCCATCCACGGCAGCCTGCTGGCCGGGGCGTGCGAAGCCGAGGCCGTCCTGGTCGGCCTCGCCGCGCGCGCCGGCCGCAAATAACGGAATGCCGTGCTTTAACCCAGCGCGGCGTTCCGGTCTGGTTTCATGTCGCACAACAAGGAGAGTTACATGAGCGGTTCCACCAAGCGCGTTGCGTTTGCCCTGTTTGCCGGCCTGTGCGGCTTGTCGGCTGCCCACGCGGACCCGATCAAGGTCGGCCTGGCCCTGGATATCTCAGGCCCCTTCGCGGCCTCCGGCGCCGACGCGCGCGACGGCTTCGACCTGGCCATCGAAAAGCTGGGCGGCAAGCTCGGCGGCCAGCCGGCCGAATTCATCAAGACCGACTACGCCGGCAGCCCGGAACAGGTCACCCAACTGGTCAACCGCTACATCCAGCGCGACAAGATCTCGTTCTTCTCGGGTCCCATTCCGTCGAACGCGGCGCTGGCGGCCGGCCCCGCGCTGTTCAAGGCCAGGATCCCCTTCATCTCGAGCAACCCCGGCCCCAGCCAGTACGCGGGCGCCCAGTGCAGCCCCTATTTCTTCGGCCAATACCAGAACGACAGCTACGACGAGGCCGCGGGCAAGCTGGCCAACAGCAAGGGCTACAAGAATGTCGTGATCATCGCCCCGGACTATCCCGCGGGCCGCGATCACATGACCGGCTTCAAGCGCACGTTCACCGGCGCGCTCAAGGGCGAGATCTACACCAAGGTCGGCCAGAGCGACTACGCCGCCGAGATCTCGCAGATACGCAGCGACAAGCCCGACGCGGTCTACGTCTTCCTGCCGGGCGGCATGGGCATCAACTTCATCAAGCAGTATGTGTCCAGCGGCCTGACCGCCATTCCCCTGGTGGGCAACGGCTCCACGGCCGACGAGGACGTGATCCCCGCCGTGGGCGACGCCATGCTGGGCATGTACAACACGGCGCATTGGGCGCACGACCTGCCGATCCCGGCCAATACCGAGTTCGTCGCGGCCTTCCGCAAGAAGTACGGCGGCCGCTATCCCTCGGGCTACGCCGCCATGGCCTACGATACGATCATGGCCATGGACGCCGCCGTGCACGATGCGGGCGGCGTCGGCAACCCGGATGCCCTGGTCAAGGCCCTGGCCAACCCCACCTTCAAATCGGTGCGCGGCGACTTCACCTACGGCAAGAACCACTATCCCATCCAGGACTACTATCTGCGCGTGGTGGCCAAGGATGCCGACGGCAAGCTCACCAACAAACTGGTGGACACCATCATGACCAAATCCCAGGATGCCTATGTCGGCGAATGCAAGCTGTAAATCGACATTCTGATGGACGCCATATTCATCTTCGAGCAACTGCTCAACGGCGTCGGGTACGGCCTCATGCTGTTCCTGATCGCCGCCGGGCTCACGCTGGTATTCGGCATCATGGACACCATGAACCTGGCCCACGGGTCCCTGTTCATGGCGGGCGCCTATATCGCCGCGCGCGTGCACCAGGCCAGCGGCTCCTTCACCGGCGCCGTGCTGATCGCCATCGTGGCCACGATCCTGATCTCCGCCGTGCTGGAGCTCGTCATCGTGCGCCGGCTGTACGGCCGCGATCACCTGGCCCAGGTGCTGGCCACCTTCGGGGACATCCTTATCGCCGATGACGCGGTCCAGGCCATCTGGGGGCCGTCGCCCATCATGGCGCCCACGCCGGCCGCGCTGGCCGGCCCGGTGCAACTGGTGAGCGGCCTGCCGTATCCCGCCTACCGCCTGCTGCTGCTGGGCGCAGGCGTCCTGGTGGCGCTGGGCATGTACCTGCTGGTCAACCACACGCGCATCGGCATGCTGGTGCGCGCCGGGGCGTCCAACCGCGCCATGGCCGAATTCATGGGCGTGCGCGTGGGCCGCGTGTTTTCCTTCGTGTTCGCGCTGGGCGCCGCGCTGGCCGCGCTGGCCGGGGCCCTGATGGGGCCGATCAGCGCGGTGCAGATCGGCATGGGCGAGGCCGTCCTCATCCCGGCGCTGGTGGTCATCGTCATCGGCGGCATCGGTTCGGTGCGCGGCGCATTCGTGGCCTCCCTCATCGTCGGCCTGGTGGACACCTCGGGCCGCGCCTTCCTGCCGCCGCTCTTGCGGCTGCTGCTGCCGCCGGCCATGGCGTCCAGCCTGGGCCCGGCGCTGGCCGGCATCGCGGTGTACCTGCTCATGGCGATCATCCTCGCCGTCAAACCCGCGGGCCTGTTCCCCGCGCGCGCCTGAAGGCCTTGTCCATGACTTCTTCCGCGAGCCTCGTTTCCCCGTCCGGCGCCGCGCGCGCCGGCATCGCCAGCCGCGCCTTGCCCTGGGCGCTGCTGGTGCTGTTGGCGGCTTTCCCCCTGGTGGCGCCGAGCCTCGGGCTGGACTACTACATCGATTTCGTCGGCAAGCTGCTGATCGTCATGATCGCCGCCACCAGCCTGAACTTCATCCTGGGCTACGGCGGCATGGTGGCCCTGGGGCATGCCGGCTTCATGGGGGTGGGGGCCTATACCGTGGCGGCCATGGTCGCGGCGGGCGAGACGTCCGCCTGGATCATCTGGCCGGCGGCGCTGGCCGTCAGCGCCGTGTTCGCCGCGATCATCGGCGCGGTGTCGCTGCGCACGCGCGGCGTCTACTTCATCATGATCACGCTGGCCTTTGCCGAGATGCTGCATTACCTGGCGGTGTCGCTGCGCACGTACGGCGGCGACGACGGCTACAGCATCCCGACCCCGCCGTCGCTGGGCGCCTGGATCGATGCCTCGCCCAACAGCGCCTATTGGGCGGTGCTGGCCATCGCCGCGCTGGTCTTCGCCCTGGTGAGCCGGCTGGCCGTTTCCCGTTTCGGCTATGCCCTGATGGGCGTGCGCGACAACGAAACGCGCATGGCGGCCCTGGGCTTTCCGGTGTTCGCCATCCGGCTCGCGGCCTTTACCGGTTCCGGCGCGCTGGCCGGCCTGGCCGGCGCCCTGATGGCCTGCCACAACAGCTTCGTGAGCCCGTCGCTGATGAACTGGACCGAGTCGGCCATCCTCATCATCATGGTGGTGATCGGCGGCACGGGCAGCCGCTGGGGCGGCATCATCGGCGCCGGCCTTTGGCTGTCGCTCGAGGAAGTGCTCAAGAGCTATACCGACTACTGGCACTGGCCCATGGGGGTGCTGCTGATCGTCATCGTGTTCTTCGCGCCCAAGGGCATCGCCGCGCTGATCGAGCACGCGGGCGGCAGGCAAAGCGGCAAACAGGGGGGCAGGCAATGAGCGAGGCACTCTTTCATGCCGAGGGCCTGGTCAAGCGCTTCGGCGGCCTGGTCGCCACCAACGGCGTGTCCATCGCCGTCGAAAAGGGCGAGATCCACGCGCTCATCGGCCCCAACGGCGCCGGCAAATCGACGCTGGTCAACCTGGTCTCCGGCCTGCTGCCGCTGGACGAAGGCAGGCTCACGCTCGACGGCGTCGACCTCACCGCGCTCAAGCCGCACCAGCGCGTGGGCGCGGGCCTGTCCCGCTGCTTCCAGGTCACCAGCGTGTTCAAGGCCGACAGCGTGCGCAAGAACCTGCTGCTGGCCGCGCAGGCGCATGCCGGCTCCAGCTTCCGCTTCCTGTCCCGGCGTGCGGTCGAGACCGGGCTGGAAGAAACCGCCTTCGGCCTGGCGCAGCGCGTCGGCCTGGAGCGCGACATGGACCGCGTCGCCGGCACGCTGCCGCATGGCGCGCAGCGCAAGCTCGACGTGGCGCTGGCCTTGGCCGCGCGTCCCAAGCTGCTGCTGCTCGACGAACCCATGGCCGGCATGGGGGCCGAAGACTCCCTGCGGATGACCGATCTCATCCAGACTTTGCGCGCCGACATGGCCATCCTGCTCATCGAGCACGATATGGATGCCGTGTTCAGGCTGGCCGACCATATCTCGGTGCTGGTCTACGGCAAGGTGCTGACCTCCGGCAATGCGCAGGCCATCAAGAGCGATCCACGCGTGCAAGAGGTCTACCTGGGTACCGAAACCGTGGAGGGAGCCCAATGAGCGCGCCGCCGCTATTGTCCTGCAAGGGGGTGCATGCCGGCTATGGCGCCAGCCAGGTGCTGTTCGGCATCGACCTCGACATCCGCGAAAAAGAAGTGGTGACGCTCCTGGGCCGCAACGGCATGGGCAAGAGCACCACCATCAAGACCATCATCGGCGCGCTGGCCGCGCGCCAGGGCGAGATCAGCTTCGGTGGCAAGCCGCTGGCGCGGATGAAGCCCGACGCCATCGCCCGCCTGGGCGTGGCGGTGGTGCCCGAAGGCCGCATGTGCTTTCCCAACCTGAACGTCGAGGAACACCTGGTGGCCTTCGCCGCCAACCGCAACGGCCAGCGCGATGCCTGGACGCTGGATCGCATCTACGCCGTCTTCCCCCGGCTGAAAGAGCGCGCCCGCCATCTCGGCAACCAGCTCTCCGGCGGCGAACAGCAGATGCTGGCCATCGGCAGGGCGCTGTCGACCAATCCGCGCCTCCTGATCCTGGACGAGGCCACCGAAGGCCTGGCGCCCGTCATCCGCGAGGAAATCTGGCGCTGCCTGGCCACGCTACGCGCGGCTGGGCAGACCATCCTGGTCGTGGACAAATACGTGCATCGCCTGGTCGGCCTGGCCGACCGGCACATCATCCTCGAACGCGGCAAGGTCGTGTGGCAAGGCAGCTCGGCCGAGCTCGACGCCGACCGCGGCCTCTGGAAGGCGTATCTGGGGGTGTAACCGCGACGTGGCCGCGGACATGCGCCGTTCGCCGCATGGGGCACGATACACTGATGCGGCTTCTGCAAGCGCTTTTGCAACCGATCTCAAAGGACCATCATGACCGCAGCCAATTCCCGCAGTGCCGAGCACCCGATTTCCGACGTTTTCCTCAAGCGCTGGTCGCCCCGTGCCTTCACGGGCGAGGAAATCTCTGCCGAGACGCTGGCCACCATCCTGGAAGCCGCCCGCTGGGCGCCGTCGGCCTACAACTTCCAGCCCTGGCGCTTCATCTACGCGCGCAAGGGCACGGCGCACTGGGAGCGCCTGCTGGGCGTGCTCAACCCCTTCAACCAGAGCTGGGCCCAATCGGCTTCGGCCCTGATCATCGTCCTGTCCAAGAAGGCTGAAATCCCGCCCGGCAAGGACGCCGAAGCGCCGAACCGCTGCCACAGCTTCGACGCCGGCGCGGCCTGGGGCTACATGGCCCTGCAGGCCGCCATGCTGGGCTGGCAGACGCACGGCATGGCCGGCATCGAGCACGACAAGATCCGCGCCGAGCTCGGCGTTCCGGATGGCTATGAAATCGAAGCCGGCGTGGCGCTCGGCCGCCAGGGCGACAAGTCCACGCTGCCCGAAGGGCTGCAGGCCCGCGAGGTTCCCAGCGGCCGCCGCGCGCTCGGAGAAATCACGGCCGAAGGCAAGTTCGCCTTCTGATCCCGGCTTACTTCACCTCGATCAACTGCCAGCCGCGCGCATACATACAGCGCTTGGCTGCCTCGCTGCGGTTGTCCTCGTTGAGGTCGACGGTGCCCATGTCCGGCGGGATGTAGTAGCCCGGCGAGGTATAGCAGCCCCTCGCCCGGCAGTACGTGCGGGGCGGCGTCATGAAGCCGGGCGATACGATCCCGATGGCGGGCACGGCCGGATAGGCGTGGGCCGATTCCATATCGCAGGCGTAGGTATCCTGGTTGTAGTCGTCCTGCGTGGCGCGGTCCTTGTACCACTGGTATTGCGTGCATCCGGACAGGACCAGCGCCAGCAGTGCGGCACAGCCCAGCAGGCGGGCGTAGCGGGGCGCGCGTCGGGTAGCAATCATTTCCGGCCTTATCCTATCGTTGCGACCTGCGCCGGCAGCCTGGGCGGCGCATCGGTCAGGCCGGCCAGTTCATCGCGGATCATGTCGCTGGCGCGCAGCATTTGCTTGATGGGGTAGGCCAGCGCCGCCAGCTCGCCCTCGGTCTCGATCTGCACGGGCGGGCCCGCGGGGGCAGGTTCGGTGTCGTCGAGCTGGCGCGCCATGCCTTCCAGGGCCTGTGCCAGTGCCGGCGGTGTTTCGGCCAGGCCGGCCAATAGCGGGATCACCGAGGTGATTTGCGAGGCCAGGATGTGGTTCTGGATCAGCAGATGGTTCAGCTCCGGCACGTGCGACTGGTGCGAGCGCGGCTCGCTCATCATGCGGTAGAAGGCTTCGGCGAAGTTGCCGAAGGCATTGTGCACGTTCTTGCGGGCCAGGCGCCAGGCCAGGTCGGCATCCTCCGCATCGGCCGCGATGGCTGTCTTGTCATCCGCCGCGCCGGCGCGCTGGGCCTGCATGGCGCGCATATAGCGCAAGCCCGCCCGCAAGTAGTCGCGGTTGGCCCGGGTGGCGGCCAGCACCAGCGGCTGCATCGAACGCGATTCCCACCAGGGCAGCACGTAGCTGCAGGCCAGCGCCAGCGCGCAGCCCAGCACGGTGTCCAGGGCGCGTTCGCCGATGACCTCCAGCGACACGGTGTCGGGCGAGGCGAAGTGAAATACCAGCACCACGAACAAGGTGTTGAACAGCGAGCTGGCCATGTAGTTCAGCTGCACCAGGCTGTTGCCCATGATGCAGGCGAACATCAGCATGGCGAAGAGTGCCGGTGGCTTGGTGGTGAGCAGGAACATCGCCGGAGCCAGCACGCAGCCGATCAGCGTGCCCACCAGCCGGAAGAAATTGCGCTGGCGCGTCAGCGCGAAGCCCGGCTTCATGATGATGATGATGGTGAGCAGCACCCAGTAGCTGTGGGCCGACAGGTCGCTGGACGGCGACCAGCTGCCGATGATGAGCATGCCCAGCGCGGCGGCCAGGGTGACGCGAATGGCGTAGCGGCAGTGCGGCGAATCCAGCCGCAGGTTGCTGGCGATCATGCCCAGGTTCGGTCGCTGGCGCGACATGAAGCGTGTCAGCGTCTTGTCGATGCGCAGGTCGCTGGTGGGCTGCGCGTCGGGGGCCATCAGGGTGTGGTCGGCCATGCGGTCGACGATGCGGGTGGCGTTGCGCATGCGGCGCAGCACCTGCACCATCAGGCTGATGACTTCGGGGTCCGGCCGGTCTTGTTCGCGTTGGCGCAGCCGCTCGATCTCGTATTCGATGGCGAGCAGCTCGGCCTTGGCGCTGCTGCGGTACTGGGTTGCCTGGTTGCGCGCGACATCCAGGGCGATGCGGTCTAGCTCCAGCGCCATTTTCTTCAGTGCGTCGCGCATGAAGATCAGCGCGTCGTGGCCGGCCAGGGCGCGGCGCAGCAGGATGTAGTCGGTATGCGTCGCCACCAGGGTATCCCGCAGCTGCAGCATGTCGACGAACATATTCCACATCATGACCTTGTCGGCGTTGCGGCGGCCGCGGCCAGTGGGCAGCGCGCGCAGCACGTTGTCGCGCGCGGCCTGGTGCTTCTCGGTCATGGCCGACTGGCTGAGGATCAACTGCCGGTAGGCCTCGTCCAGGTCGGTGGTTTCGTCGTAGAAACTGGCGCGCACGGCCACGTAGTTGGCGGTGTCGAACAGCGCCGCCGACAGGCTCTGCCGTTCCGCGCGCAGCATCAGCAGGCGGCCGGAGAGCAGGCTCAAGCAGAAATAAAAGAGCGCTCCGCCCAGTGAGGCGGCGGCATGCATCAATACCTGGTCGGGCGACAGCGGGGTGTGCATGGTGAGCGTCATCAGCAGCAGCGCGCCAAAGCCGATCAGGCTGCCGCGCCGGCCGAACACCGTGAACATCGACAGGAAGAAACACTGCGCGATGACCGCAAGCCACAGCAGAACCGGGTGGGTCGAGACCAGCCCGGTCAGCGCGACCGACACCGTGCCGAGCCCGGCGCCGATCAGCATCTCGCCGGGCAGGTGGCGCTGCGGGCCGCCTGGCTGGTCGATAATGGCCAGGCATTGCGCGCCGAAGGTGGCGACCAGACCGAGCCGGTATTCACCGAAATAACCGCCCAGCACCATGACGGGCAGCAGCATGCCCACGGCCTGCCGCACTCCGCCGAAGAAGTAATGGCTGTAGAGAAAACGCCGTAAGAGAGCGATGCGCAATTCCATGCTTGTCCATCCTGAATGGCGTCAGTATAGACAGGCTCGGATCATCCCAGCTGCGCCGCTTGCCTCGATTTCGGTTTGGCGGCCGTCAAAAATGGCTCAGGATTTTCCCCAGGGAAAAACCCAGGCAGAAAATCGCCGGGAGCAGCAGGCAGTAAATCAGTTTCTCGATCAGGGAAAACCGCGGGCCCGGCATCGGGTCCGCCTCGTCGAAAGCAGGCGGTCGATTCCGACCCTGACTCGATGCGTTATCCAGCGGCAGCGACAAAATAAATTTGAATTCCTTGGCCAGCCAGTCCAGGGAGTGGGGATATAAGCCCTGGGGGATCATGGCCAGCGAAACAAGCCCGCTGGCCTTCATGGGCAGGGATAGTCCGTGCGTCTGCATGGAACCGCTTCCGGTCTGGTAGTCGAATTGCAATCCGAATTTTTCGTAGAACCGGTTTCTCCGTTCGAGATTGCCGGGATAGGCATCGCCCGCGAAAAGCCGGACAGGCACGATATCGAAATCCACCTCGAAACTCAGGATCCACGTCACGATAATGTTGAAGAGATAAGAGCCCAGGCCCAGGCCGCGCAAGGCCTGGTTTTCTATGACCAGGTTGCCGTTGGTCAGCCGTGCCATATTGCTGGTCGAATCCACATGTCCGCCCATCAGGCAGATTTGCGTGCCGGCTTGCTGGCTCGGGCCGGACAAATAATGAACCTTTATCGTGATGTGTCCGTAGCAGACGGGACGTTTCGAGCTGGGCTGGATCTGGCTGGATTTCGTGATTTCGACGCTCAGGACATGCCGTGTGATCCGAGCGCTTTTTTCTTCGACGATCTCGAGAAAATACAGCGAGTTTTCGGTCTTGGAGTCGATGCGGTACTGCATTCAATACCTTTTCTGTTTTTCGTACGCCTCGATGATCTCTTCGGGCGAAACCCCGAATTCACGCATTGACTTGATGATGGAAGTCAGGACGGTTTTCCGTTGTTTGCATTTCAGGGCTTCGACCTGTTTTTGCAGCTTTCTTGTTTCTTTCAGGATCTGTGCTAGCAGGGTGGCATACGGAATGCTTGGCATGGATGAAGTCCATGATTTCTTGAAAGGCTGTCGTCATTTATCGACCGGGGACATTGCAAATATGGCGTCTTGCTTGGTGAGGCGATTATGTTTTTTCAGTAACACTTGGGCACTGCTTGATTTGCATGGTATTAGGTCGAGACCGTCATTGCCATCAAGCTTCGATTTCCATGTCAATCAGGGATTGACGTGGTCTGGTGTTGACAGCGCCCAATCGATCGCGCGATAGGTATCATCAGGTTGTACCGAACATTAAGCGGGTGCGGTTTTATTTATCGTTTTGATCTGTGTCAATGAGCGTTGAACTTAAGCTGCATCAGTTGGAATGTCTTGTTGCTGTCGCGGATCATGGCAGCGTACGAAAAGCAGCAAATTACCTCGGTCGTTCGCCGACCGCGGTCAGCAACGCATTGCGTGAACTTGAATTAACCGTTTGTTCCATATTGGTGGAACGCAAAACGGAAGGGGCGGTCGTCACGGATGCCGGGGCTGCGTTATTGGCCCATGCCCGCCTTATATTGGCGCAATTACAGCGCGCCTATGACGATGCCGCGTTGCTGGCGCTGCAAAATGGCGGAATGGTGCGCATGGCGGTCACTCCCTGGCTGATGCAGGGTGTATTGCCCCACGTTATCAAGGAGTTCCGCGCCCAGCGTCCGGATGTGCAGCTCAATATCACCGAGCACTTCGGCATCGAGTATCCGGCGGTGCGCAGCGGCCAGCTCGACCTGGCTTTCGGCCCGCGGCCCGACAGCCAGCATGACCACGCGCTCGAGGTTACGCCCTTATATAGTTATTCGTATGCCGTGGTTTGCCGTCAGGGTCATCCCGGTGAATCGGCGCGGACCGTATCCGATCTGACGGGCTATGACTGGCTGCTCAGCCGGCCCATCGAACACATAATGCCGGTCGTGCGCGACCTGATAAAAGCCCAGACGCGCAAGAACGTCTGCCATTTTCATTATGTGCCGTCCCTGCAGGCCACGCTGGCGATGATCCGGTCCACCGACATGCTCGCCATCATGCCCTGGCCCCTGCTCGAAACGCCGGACCTGCGGCATCGCTTCGTGGCCCTGGATATGTCCCCCATCATGCAGGAGTCGACCACCTGTCTGATCACGCGCCGCTATGACCCCCTGCAGGGGCCAGTACTTGCCTTTCTGGACACGTTCAGGCGGGTCGCGCGCGACCTCGCCGCCTCGGCGGACCCCGAGGTGCGGCGGATATTCAGCATGGTGGAAAGCCATATGTAGCGGCAATAAGAAAAAAGCCTCGCGGCTCATTCAAATTGCGAGGCTTTCAGTCGGGGCGATATGGGTTCGGCGCATCATCGCGCGCGGACCAGGGCCAGCGTCCGCATCATTTCGTTCTTCAGGATCATCAAGCCTTCGTCGGCGCCCAGGCCAGGCTTGCACAGCATGAAGTCGGCGCCGCAGGCCAAGCCGACCTGCGCGCAGATGCGCGCGGACTGGTCGGTTTCGTTTGCCGTGCCGCCCAGGCAGGCGCCCATGCCGCGGGACCGGCAGTACAGCACCGCCTCGATGGAGCGATGGATGCCGCCGAGGTCCGGCGTCTTGATCTGGAGGTAGTCGGCAGCCTGGCTGTCGGCGAACAGCTTGGCGTCTTCCAAGGTGTTGCACCACTCGTCGGCGATCAGGCCGATGTCGATGCCACGGCTGCGCAGCGCCTGCCTCAGTTCGCGCAGCGCGTCGATCTGGGCCGAGCGGCTGGCGCGGATGACGGGCGATTCGAGCAGCAGGTGGTAGGGGGCCGCCGCCGCGGCCAGGCGCTCGAGGTAGTCCAGCAGCGCGGCCGGATCGGGGAAGGTCTCGCCCAGCGTGCCGTAGACGTCGAGGTGGATGCGCGGGTGGTAGTCCGGTTCGCCGATCTCCTGGATGCGCCGGGCGATGCCGCGGGCGTAGTCCAGCAGCTTCTCGCCCTGCGGACCGACGTCGTCGGGGACCATGAAGTTGGCGTGCGGCAGCAGGTCGACCCGCTTGAGGATCATGCGGTCGAGCTGGGCCGCGTCGTCGCGCTGGCACGAGGCCAGCAGCTTGACGGGTTCGGTGGCGATCGTGCTGCCGTAGTCCTGCGCCACCACTTCGGTGATCGTGATCTTGCGGGAGAGCGCCGCGGCGTGCAGCAGCGCCTGCGACACGCCGTAGCGGATGGCCGTGTGCAGGGGCCGGCCGTCGGGCTGGCAGTCGTCGAGCCGTTGCGCGTTGGCGCGGAAGTCGTCGGCATCCAGGCCTTGCAGCAGGGGCCGGATGGCCAGGTCGAGGGCTTGCTGGTGGTCCGCGGCGCGAAAGGCCGGGTCGCGGCCGCCGAAGCCGGCCAGGATGACGTCGGCGCAGTCGCCATGGGCAACCTGGTCGTCCTCGAGGACCAGCATCACCGAGACGATGTCGGCGGTTTCCACGATGCGGCGAAATCCCGGCGCAATGGGATCGCCTTCGTACAGCACGCCGTTCCTGCGCGCGCCGGCCTTGATGGCGGCCAGGTCTCGATGGAGATAGCCGGAGATGCCGGTGCTGAACAGGACGCGGGCGATTTTCATGTGGGGCTCTTTGGCTTGGGTGGGCAGTTATTGGTGGGGGCGGTATCGGATGCGCCGACGGTTCCGGCTGCCGTCAACATACCGTCCGGCGCCGGCGCAGGCAATAGACCATCCATAGACCACGCGAGACTGCAGAAGAAGCAAAAGCCCGCGGAACCCCGGTTCCGCGGGCTTTTGCTCCGGCGTGACAGGGATGCCTGGTCACTCCGGCTGGATGCCGGCCGCGTTGACGACCTGCTTCCAGCGCGCGGCTTCGTCGGCCACCAGCTTGCCGTATTGCGCGGAAGACTGGAGGTCGAGGTCGGCGCCCTGGGCCTGCAGCCGTTGGACCAGCTCCGGGTCTTGCAGGGCCTGGTCGGCGGCGGCTTCCCAGGCGCGCAGCACGTCAGCCGGCGTGCCGACGGGCGCGTGCAGGCCCACCCAGCCGAAGACGGCGGCCTTGGGATAGCCCAGCTCGACGACGCTGGGCACATCGGGCAGGGCGGCGACCCGCTTCGGGCTGGTGACGGCCAGCGCGCGCAGCTTGCCCGACTGTACCTGGGGCACGGCGGCTGGCAGGGACGGCGTGGCCGTCTGCGCCTCGCCCGAGACGACGGCCATGATGGCGGGGCCCGCGCCCTTGTAGGGCACATGGGTCCATTGCAGGCCGGTCTGCAGGCGCAGTGCCTCGCCGGCCAGGTGCAGCGGCGAGCCGATGCCGCCGGAGCTGAAGTTGATCTTGCCGGGATTGGCCTTGGTCAGCGCGATCAATTCGGCCAGGGAGCGCGCCGGCACGTCGGGGTTGACGACCAGGACGTGCGGCACGGTCACGAACAGCGCGACCGGCAGGAGATCCTTCAGCGGATCGACTTGCATGGTTCGATAGAGGCTGGGCGCCGTCGCCAGGCTGGCGTCGCTGACCAGCAGGGTATAGCCGTCAGGGGCCGAACGGGCCACATAGGACATGGCGATCTGGCCGCCCGCGCCGCCCTTGTTCTCGACCACGATGGAGGCCTTCATTATCTTGCCCAGGGCCTGGGCGATGTAGCGCGCCACCACGTCGGTGGTGCCGCCTGGCGGGTAGGGCACCACCCAGGTCACGGGATGGTCCGGGTAGGCGGCGCGGGCGGCCGCCAGCGGCGCGCACAGGGCGAGCGCGGCCAGGGCGACGCGCTGCAGGGTTCTGGAAAGCCGGCTCATGTTCTGTCTCCCAGGCGGGTTTCGTTGTCGCGCAAGGGGCTGGACACTTCGTAGAGCAGGCCGTAGACGGCGATGCTTTCGGCGCGCCAGCCCTGCGCGGCGAGCGGGCCATCGGCAAGCGCCGTGCTGCGCAGCGCGTCGGCCTCGGTTTCCCGCGTCGTTTCGACCAGCAGCGCGTAGTCGACCAGGTCGTCGGATTGCCCGACCGCGCGCACGGCGTCCATGCGTTGCCGGACGGCGGGCTCGGCCTGCAGCCAGTGCACGCCGACCACGCCGCGATGGCGCAGCAGCCCGAGCGCGTAGGCATCCAGCGCGCCCGCGTCGGCCGGGCCGTTGGCCTTGAGCCGGTAGCTCGCCAGCACGGCGCCCAGGCCGCGGCCCGCCGTGGCGCGTACGCGGAAGGTGTTGCGCGCCACGTTGGAAAAGCCCGCGCGGATGCGCTGCGATTGCGGGCTGATGCGCTTGACCAGGCTGAGATAGCCCTCGCTGGCCAGCGCCTCGGGCGTGGTGGCCTCGAACACCGACAGATAGCCAGGGGTGCCGGGGGCGCGCCGCAGCGCGCGGTAGCGTCGCGCCCGCAGATAGCCGCCGATGTCGATGCGTTCGGGCAGGTGTTCGTCCACGTACCAGTCGTCGGTCTCGCGGTCCAGTTCCGGCGACACGTCCAGCCACAATGCCAGGACGCCGCTTCCCATGAGTGCGCTCATGTTTTGCTCCTCGTGTCGTTGTTATTCGGCGGTGATGCCGGCGTGCTTGATGACGCCGGACCAGAGGGCGTAGTCCTTGCCGATGGTGGCGGCGAATTCCTGGGGCGTGGCCGTCATGGTTTCGGCGCCCACCAGGGCCAGCGTCTGCTTGAGCGCGGGATCGGCCACCACCTGGATCAAGGCCTGGTGCAGCGTGTCGACGATGGCGGGCGGCGTGCCGGCCGGGGCGAGCACGCCGTTCCAGGTCGTGACGACCAGGTCCGGCATGCCGGCCTCGCGGGCGGTGGGCACGTCCGGCAGGGCAGCCGTGCGCTTGGCGCCGGTGACGGCCAGCGCGCGCAGCTTGCCGCTCTTGATCAGCGACACCGCCGAGGGCAGCGTCGCGAACAGGGCGTCGACCTGGCCGCCCGCGACGTCGACCAGGGCCGGGCCGCCACCCTTGTACGGAATGTGCACGATGGACACGTCGGCCTGGCTCCTGAACAGCTCCGCGGTCAGGTGGTTGGTGCTGCCTGTGCCGGACGAGGCGAAGGTCAGGGGCCTGGACTGGGTCTTGGCCTGCTTGACGAAGTCGGCCAGGCTGGCGGCGGACACCGTGGGGCCGACCACCAGGATGTTGGGAAACTCCGCCACCGGCATCACTGGCGCGAAGGCCTTGGTGGGATCGTAGGGCAGCGATTTGTAGAGCGTGGGGCTCATCGCGATTTCATTGGTGGTGCCGAACAGCAGCGTGTAGCCGTCGGGCGCCGAATGGGCGACGTAGGCCGCGCCGATGGTCCCGGTGGCGCCGCCGCGGTTTTCGATGATGACGGGCTGGCCCAGCAACTGTCCGAGCTTCTCGGCCGTGGGCCGGGCGATGAGGTCGGCCACGCCGCCGGGCGGGAAGGGCACGACCAGGTGGATGGGCTTGGACGGATAGGACTGGGCCAATACGGCGGCCGGGGCCAGGAGCAGGCCGGCCAGCCATGCGGCCAGGCGGCCGCGCGGTAGAAAGAAAAGGCGCATCGTTTTGTCTCCTCGCGCATCGGGGCGCGCTATGGGTGTTATGAAGGACAGCGGGCGGAGTCAGCCCGCTGGTTCGGGGGCGGCGAACAACCCGGTCAGTCGGGCGATGTCCGGGCAGTCTTCCAGGTTCAGTACGGCCTCGCGCAGGGCCCGGGCGCGAGGCGGGGTGAGTACGGGATCGGCATAGCCGTGGAATTTCGCGTCGAGCTCCGCGGCGTCCAGCGGCATCATGGGATGGCCGGGCGGGTAGGGACAATCGTGCCGCCGCACCGTGCCGTCGCGCAGGCGCAGCTCGACCCCGCCGCCGGCCGCCGCCGGCCAGCGCTCGTTCAGTGCCGGATCTTCGGCCAGCTCGACCTTGGCGAGCAGCGCGCGCAGGTCGGGCGCCTGCAGCCGGCCGGGCTCGAACTGCGGATCGCCGCAGGCGCCGTCCAGCAGGGCGACGGCCGCGCAGTAGTAGAAGCTGTGCTGCGCGCTTTCGATATGGGACGGGTAGCGGCGATCGGGGTGCGCCGAGGGCGTGCCCAGCGCGAAGCCCGGCAGCTTGACGATCATGCGCTCGATGTCCTCGACCCGCGGCGCGCCTTGGCGGTGCAGCGCGATGGCCGCGCGTATCGGCGCCACCGCCGTGGCGACCGCCGGATAGGGCTTGATGCTGACTTCCAGCAGGCGGTAGCGCTCGCCCATGGGCGCGGTCAGCGCGTCGAAGTCCACCTGGCCGGCGACGCTGGCCGCCCAGCCCGACGCGCCTTCCATGAGCGGCAGCGGGCCGGTGACGCCCAGGCCGGCCAGCAGCGCGGCCTCGACGCCCGCCTTGGCGACCCAGGCTTCCGCAGTGGCCTTGATCATCGACACGGCGCCGCTTTGCAGCTGCGCCAGCGTGTTCTGGTGGCTGCCCGAGATGGCCATGGCGTGCGCGATGCGGACGGGGCCGTCCCCGGCCAGCCGCGCGGCCAGCGCGGCCGACGAGAACTGCGCGTTGGTGCCGTGATGCCAGCCGCGCTTCCACAGCGAGGGTTCGCCCGCGAAATCACAAAGGCGCAGGTGGATCTCGTAGGCGACCGCGAGGGCCGCCAGCAGATCCTTGCCGCTGCGGTGCTCGCGTTCGGCCACGGCCAGCGCCGCAGCCAGGTTGCCGCTCGGGTGGGCCGGGTCGCGTGCGAAGTAGTAGTCGTTGCTGTCCAGGAAGCGCAGCAGCGTGCCGTTGACCAGCGTCGCCAGCGGAGCCGAGGTCTTGCCGCCCGCGCCGATCAGCGTGGCCTGCGGCGCGCCGCCGCAGCTTGCGGCCATGCGCAGCACGGCCTGGCCGACCTCGCTGCCGTAGCCGCCGTAGGCGCAGCCCAGCGTATCCAGGACGAGGGCCTTGGCCCGGTCGACGACCTGGCCGGGCAGGTCGTCGTAGCGCACCTCGTGCACCCGCCGGGCGAGCGCTTCCAGCACGCTGGTTTCGTGCTTGACTGTCATGGCGCTGTCCCTGGCCTAGAAGGCGAACCGGCTGGAGCCCCCGTCCACCGGGATGACTGTGCCGGTGATGTAGGCGGCCTGCTCCGAAGCGAGGAACATCGCGAGCCCGGCGATTTCCTCGGGCTCGCCGAAGCGGCCCAGCGGGATTTCCGCGCGCGCGTATTCCAGTTCGCTTTCCAGCGTGGGGTAGCGCTTGGTCATCTGTTCGCTGTGGATGCGGCCGGGCTGTATGCAGTTCACCGTGATGCCGGATGCCCCGACTTCGCGCGACAGCCCTTTGGCCCATACGTGCACGGCTGCCTTAGCCGTGAAAGCGGCGTTGAGCATGCGCGGCTCGGACGTGCCGGTGAAGGTGACCACGCGTCCCCACTTGTTCTCGCGCATGCCGGGTATGACGGCGTGGGTGAGTTCGCGGATCCGGAAGAAGTTCAGCACCATGCCCTCGCTCCATTGCTCGCGCGGGGCTTCGAAAGGCACGGGGCGGCTGGCGCCCGCGGCGTTGATGAGGATGTCGACGCGGCCCATCAGGCGGGCGGCTTCGGCGGCGACGCGCTCGGGCGCGTCTTCGTCGTAGAAATCGGCCGCCAGCGCGATGAGCCGGCCGCCCTGGGTTGTATCGATGCCGTGCGCGACTTGCTCGACCAGTTCCTTGCGGCGGGCCACGCCGACCACGGTGGCGCCGCTTTCGGCCAGCATGCGCGCGGTGGCGCGGCCGATGCCCTGGCTGGCTCCGGTGACCAGGGCGGT
>DASWPO010000035.1:0-12144 GCA_036404015.1 Bordetella sp.
GGAAGGTTCTTTGCGCATTGCGGAAAGCAAGGATACAATCGGGACAGCCTTGAGGGGCTGAACCGCCCACGCCGTCTATATGGATAGGGCACGGTTTGACGTTGAGATGCGCGTTGCATTGTCGAAAATGCAATTGAGTTCGAGCAAAATCCGAACCCGACGCGCGCTCCGTCGAACATGATGCCGCCATTGTACTGCCTGCTGGTTCAGCTCCGGGGTCTCTCGGTCGGCGGCGCTTGTAGCAGCCGCACGCGACCTGAAGCACAAGAGAATCGTCGCAATAGTAATTACGCACCAGATGCGTGCAGTGCGGAGCGACCCAAGCCCGCCCGCCGCATCTGACGTTCCCAGCAACTTTCCTGTCATCCACTTACGTGAAATTGACCTCCCTGCTGAAAGAACCGCGTGCCACCTGGCACGACGTGCCCGCCTGACCCGCGGCGGATACGCCCTGGCCGCATCACTGCATGGGCCCGGGTACGGTCCGCGCTTTCTCTGCTTCAGTTTGCCGCCCGATTGATCCGAGGTCACGCGCCGAACCCGGCGTGTTCCTGACTACGGAGAATCGCACTCATGAAGCGCATGCTGTTTAACGCAACGCACCAGGAAGAACTGCGCGTTGCCATCGTCGATGGGCAAAAACTCATCGACCTCGACATCGAAACCGCCGGACGCGAACAGCGCAAAGGCAATATCTACAAGGGCGTCATCACCCGCATCGAACCCGGCCTCGAAGCCTGTTTCGTCAACTACGGCGAAGACCGCCACGGCTTCCTGCCTTTCAAGGAAGTCGCCCGCACCTACTTCAAGGAAGGCGTCGATGTGCGCACCGCGCGCATCCAGGACGCCTTGAAGGAAGGCCAGGAACTCATCGTCCAGGTCGAGAAGGAAGAGCGCGGCAACAAGGGCGCGGCCCTGACCACCTTCATTTCGCTGGCCGGCCGCTACCTGGTGCTGATGCCCAACAACCCGCGCGGCGGCGGCGTCTCGCGCCGCGTCGAGGGCGAGGACCGCCAGGAACTGCGCGACACGATGGACCAGCTCGACGTGCCGCAGGGCATGAGCATCATCGCCCGCACCGCCGGCATCGGCCGCAGCGTCGAAGAGCTGCAATGGGACATGGCCTACCTGATGCAGTTGTGGACGGCCATCGACGGCGCCGCCCGCGACAACGCCGCCCCCATCCTGATCTACCTGGAATCCAGCCTGGTCATCCGGGCCATCCGCGACTACTTCTCGCCCGATATCGGCGAAATCCTGGTCGACACCGACGAGATCGCCGACCAGGCCATCGCCTTCATGAGCGTGGTGATGCCGGACAACGTGCAGCGCGTCAAGCGCTACCGCGACGACGTGCCGCTGTTCTCGCGCTTCCAGATCGAGCACCAGATCGAGACGGCCTACTCGCGCACCGTCAACCTGCCCTCGGGCGGCGCGATCGTGATCGACCACACCGAGGCCCTGGTGTCGGTCGACGTGAACTCGGCCCGCTCCACCAAGGGATCGGACATCGAGGAAACCGCCCTGCGCACCAACCTGGAAGCCGCCGACGAAGCGGCCCGCCAGTTGCGCCTGCGCGACCTGGGCGGCCTGGTCGTGATCGACTTCATCGACATGGAAGAAGGCAAGAACCAGCGCGCCGTCGAACAGCGCCTGCGCGACGCCCTGCACTTCGACCGTGCCCGCGTACAGATGGGCAAGATCTCGCGCTTCGGCCTGATGGAGCTGTCCCGCCAGCGCCTGCGCCCGGCCCTGAACGAAGGCTCGCACATCACCTGCCCGCGCTGCAACGGCACCGGCGTGATCCGCGACGCCGAGTCCAGCGCCCTGCACGTGCTGCGCCTGCTGCAGGAAGAGTCCATGAAGGAAAACACCGCCGCCGTGCACGCCCAAGTGCCGGTCGAGGTGGCCACCTACCTGCTCAACGAAAAGCGCGCCGACATCTCCAAGATCGAAGCCCGCCAGAAGGTCAACCTGGTGCTCATCCCCAACAAGCACCTGGAAACCCCGCACCACCACCTCGAACGCCTGCGCCACGACGACCCGCGCCTGGAAGAAACCAAGACCAGCTTCGAGCTGGTCGAAGCGCCCAGCACCATCGAGACCTGGTCGCCGCACGCCGAAACCGAAGCCAAGGCCAAGCCCGAAGCGCTGGTCAAGGGCATCACCCCGGCCCAGCCGGCCCCCGTGCACACGCCCGCCCCCACTGCCGCCGCCGCGCCCGCCCAGGCGGCCGCCCCCGTGGTCGGCGGCTGGTTCAAGCGCCTGACCAACTGGTTCACCGGCGGCGACACCGTGGACGCCCCGGCTGCCGCGCCTGCCGAGGCCAGCGAAGAATCGCGCCGCGGCGCCGGCCCGAACCGCGGCCGCCGTAGTACCCATGACGGCCAGGAACGCCGTGGCGAACGCCATGGTTCCGAGCGCAATCGCGGCCGCCGCAACAGCGAAACCCCTGTCGACCAGGAAGCCGGCGCCAGCCGTCCGCCGCATCCGCGCGGCGGACGCCGCAACGAAGAGCGCACCGATCGCCCCCCGCGCAGCGAGCGCACCGAGCAACGCGCCGAGCGCGACACGGCCCAGGCCGCCAATCGCCCCGAGCGCGCCCCGGAAGCCGCCGTGGGCGAGGAAGCTGCCACGCCCCGCAACGGCAGCCGTGGCCGCAATCGCCGCGGTCGCGGTCGCCGCGAGGACGGCGCCGACCAGGCGCCGTTGAGCGAGCAGGAAAGCATGGTGGCGGCCCTGGCCGAAACCGTGGCCTCCGCCCTGCCCGACAGCAAGCAGGCCGCCGCGGTCCAGCCGGTTGCCGACACCCTCGATGAACAGGAGATGGAAACCCCCGACGGACTGGCCGACCAGTCCGCCGAAGCCGGCGCCGATCCCGAACGCAAGCGCCGCCGCCGCCGCAGCCGTCGCGGCCGCCGCAATGCCGATGAAACCACGGGCCTGACCGCCGAAGGCCAGGACGGCGACATCCAGGACGGCGACGCCCAGGAACAGGATGACGACCTGCCGGCAGAGCCCGCGCCGATCGCCGTCGCCGAACCGGCCCCGCTGGTTGCCGTGCCAGTTGTTGCTGCGCCGATTGCTGTTGCCCCCGTTGCAGCCGCACCGGTTGTTGCCGCGCCGGTTGCCGAGATCGAACCGGTCCCGGCTGCCGCGCCGGTCGCTGAAACCGTCGTGGTCGAGGCCATTGTGGCCGCGCACGCCGAGACCCAGCAGGCGCCCGCCGCCTTCCAGACCGTGCAGGAAACCGCACCGGTCGAACCGGCGCCGGTCGTGGCGGCCGTGGCCGAGCCCGTTGTGATCGAGCCCGTGGTGACCGCACCGGTCGTGGCCGAGCCGATCGTGGTCGAGCCGGTCGTAGCCGAGCCGATCGCGGCGGCCCCCGCCGCACCGGTCGAACCCGTTGCTGCGCCGGCTCCGATCGCCATCGCACCGGCTCCGGCCGCCGCAGAACCGGCCGCGCCGGTCCAGGCCAGCACACTGCACGGCATCGTCAATGCCGCCGGGCTGACCTGGGTGGAAACCGATCCGGCCCGCCACGTCCAGACCCAGCAGCGCATCGCCGCCAGCATCGTGCCGGTGCGCCTGGGCCGCGAGCGCAAGCCCGTGCCGCAGGCCTCCACCGCGCCGCTGCAACAGGTCGAGACGAGCCGCTGAGCGTCATTCGGCAAGACAGGCCTGGACACTACCGGGCCTGGCCTGACGACAAAAAACCCGCTGGGTGCATCCAGCGGGTTTTTTCTTGTGGATGACGTATCCGGCTGCAGTAGCGGAGGGCCGAGTGGATGCGCGCTACGAAGGGTCGATGTCGAGGCGCTTGAGCATCGCTCCGCTCTCCTGGTATTCCTTCTTGATGATCGCGTCGAAAGGCGCGCCCGAGGTGTCGGCAGGAATGATGGTCCATTCGGCGAATTTCTCTCGCACGTCCTGGCTTTGCATGATGGTCGCCAACGCATCCTGCCATGTCCTGACGACGTTTTCGGGCGTCCTGGCCGGCATCACGAAGCCGAGCCAGTTCGCTGCGTTGCGCTGCGCCACGGTCTGGCTGGGCGTCCTGGACCAGTCGGCATCAATCTTGGCGGTGTCGACCAGGGGCGTCATTTGCCTGAGCTTGCCTGCCTTGATCTGGGGCAGGGCCAGCGCTGCGGGAGCGAACATCATCTGGACCTGGCCGGAGATGACGGCAGTCACCGCGGGAGTGACGCCGTTGTAGGGTATATGCGTCAGCGTAATGCCGGCCTGCTGCGCAAACGTTTCGGTCGTAACCTGAACCGAGCTGCCCTGCCCCGACGACGAATAGTTCAAGGCGCCGGGCTTCTGTTTCGCCAAGGCGATCAGCTCCTGCAGATTGCCGGCCGGCACCGATGGATTGACCACCAGAACATTCGGCACCCAACCGAACAAGGTGACGCCGCGCAGATCCTCCAAGGGGTCGAAACTGATGTTCTTCAATAGATGCGGGCCGATGGTATGGCTGCTGGGCGTGGCCAGGAGGACGGTGTAGCCGTCCGGTGCGGACCGCGCAACGAAGCTCTCGGCGATGCTGCCGGTGGCGCCGGGACGATTCTCCACCACCACCGATTGCCCCCAGGCCTGGGATAGTTTCTCCGCGAGCAATCGGCCCGGCAAGTCCGCTCCGCCCCCCGGAGCGAAGGGAATGATGATCCGGATCGGTTGCGAAGGATAGCCAGCCGCCCCGGCCGAGCCCGCCGCCACCGTCGCCGCCAGGGCAACGGCACTCACCGCCATCCAACGCTTTTTCGTCGGCCTATTCGAGTTCTGTAACGTCAACATAATCGTCCAACAAGTTGCAGCGCGGCTGCGGCGCCGATCCGGCGCTCATTGGACGATGGGCTGTGATGGCAAGGAACAATCGTTTATCTATAACGATATTTCCCCGGCGATGCGCATCGATGGCCGCCTTCATCGCCTAAATAATTTCCGCCGCTTTTCAAATGGCGAGAATGTAGATCGCAACGGGACCTTTGTTGTTAAGGTGTTCGGCTGTCCCCAAACAGCCCAAGGCGCCGCGACATGCCGTGCCGGGCAGCGAGTACTCGAGTGCCCCTACTGACAAGCCCGTTGATGCTGCGCTCGGTCGCGCTGCGCAATCGGATCGTCGTTTCCCCGATGTGCCAGTACGCCTCCGTGGACGGCGCGCCGACCGACTGGCATCTCGTGCACCTGGGCAAATTCGCCATAGGCGGCGCGGGCCTGGTGTTCGGCGAAGAGACCGCGATCGACCCGCTAGGCCGCAAGACGTACGAATGCGCGGGCATCTGGAAAGACCAGCACGTTGCACCGTACCGCCGCATCACCGATTTCATCCGCCAGAACGGCGCCGTGCCAGCGATCCAGCTCGGCCATGCCGGCATCCGCGCATCGTCTCATGGCGCGATGAAGAACTGGATTGCGCTGACGCCGGAGAATACGACCCCCGACCAACCGCCCTGGACCGTGGCGGGCCCTTCCCGGCCTGGCGATTCCCCGCACTGGCCCAGGATTCGGGAAATGACCCCTGGCGACATCCAGGCGAGCCTGGCCACCTGGAAGGAAGCCACGCTACGCGCGCTCGACGCCGGCTTCGATGTATTGGAGATTCACGGCGCACACGGTTATCTGATCCACGAGTTCCTCTCGCCTGTGACCAACCTCCGCAAAGACGGGTATGGCGGCGATCGGGCGTCTCGCATGCGCTACGCCCTCGAAGTAACCGAAACGGTGCGGTCAGCCTGGCCTGCGCACCTGCCCTTGTTCTTTCGCCTCTCGGCCGTCGATGGCAAGGGCGGCGTGTGGAATGTCGACGATTCCGTCGCCTTGGCGCACTGCCTAAAAGAGCGCGGCGTCGATGTGATCGACGTTTCGTCCGGAGGCGTCAGCGGTCCATCCGATATGCCGCTTGTACCGCGCGTGCCCGGTTATCAAGTCGGCTACGCCAGCCGGATCCGCAATGAAGCCGGCGTGCAGACCATGGCAGTGGGGCTGATCACCACGGCGCAACAAGCGGAGCAGATCCTGCATGCAGGACAGGCCGACTTGATCGCAATGGCGCGCGAACTGATGTGGGACCCGCAATGGCCGAGCCGGGCCGCCCTCGAATTGATCGGGGATGAAGGTTTCGAGCTCTTGCCCGAAGCCTATGGCTACCGCCTGAAGCGCCGCGAGGCCGAGGCGCGGATGGCGCACAATCAGCCAGGCACGATCAGCCAGGGTTGACGAGCGCGGGCTAGTTGCCGCTGACGTGCGCCGAGGTGGCGATCGAACCCCAGCGGTCGAACTCCTTCCGAATCCACTGCGCGGCCTCGTCCGGCGTGGTCTTGGCGGGATCCAGGCCCTGGGCCGTCAGCACGCCACGCACGTCCTTGTCTTCCAAGGCCGCGTTCAGAGCCGCGTTCAGCGCGCGCACCACGTCCGGCGGCGTATCGCGCGGCACCACCAGCACATGCCAGCCGCCGATGACCACCGGATAGCCCTG
Source organism: Bordetella sp. (assembly GCA_036404015.1). Lineage (GTDB taxonomy): Bacteria > Pseudomonadota > Gammaproteobacteria > Burkholderiales > Burkholderiaceae_B > Bordetella. Next base: position 6,479 of record DASWPO010000035.1, read on the forward strand.
CTCGGTCATGGTGGGAATGGACGGGGCGGAAGGCTCGCGCTGCGCATTGGTAATGCCCAGCAGCTTCACCTTGCCGCCCTGGGCCTGCGGGACCGCCACGGTCAGCGGCACCATGAAGGCATCGACGTCGCCCGCCTCGACCGCCGTGATGGCGGGCGCCGCGCCCTGGTAGGCAATGTGCCGCATGTCGATGCCCGTGACCTGCTTGAATTGCTCGAAGGCGATCTGCGAAGTGCTGCCCACGCCCCACGACGAGAACGTGAGCTGGCCCGGGCGCTTGCGGGCGTAGTCGACGAAATCGGCCAGCGTCTTGACCGGCAGTTTGGGGTTCGCCACCAGCGCGAACGGAAACCCGCCGATCACGCCGACCTCGGCGAAGTCCTTCAAGGCATCGTAATTGACCTTGGCGTAGATGTGCGGGTTGATTGCCAGCGACTCCGCGGTACCCAGCATCATCGTGTAGCCGTCCGGCTTGGCATGCGCCACGTATTCGGCCCCGACCATGGCATTGGCCCCGGGCTTGTTCACGACGATGACCGGCGCCTTCAGCCGCGCCGACATGCCCTTGGCCACGATGCGCGCAACGACGTCGGTGTTGCCGCCCGAAGTGAAGGGCACGACGAAGCGGATGGTCCCGTCGTCCGGAAACGCGGCCTGGGCGGCCAGGGCCCAGGCGGACAGCAGCAGCGCCGAGCAGGCCACTGCCAGGTTCTTCAGGCAAAGCTTCATGTCTCCTCCTTGGCGCCCGCTCGATAGCCGGGCGCGCCGGCCTTGTTTGTTCTTTAAGCCAGCAGCCGGCCGTAGCCCGGGATGGACGGCTGCACGCCCGCCGTCCGCAAAGCGTTCCACATCATTGCAGACGTGCTGGATATCGCCGGTTTGCCGGTGTCCTGCTCCAGGGTCTGGAGCACGTCGACCGTGGGCATGCCCACGCCGCTGAGGAAGACCGCCTGCGCCTCGGCGACATCCACCTGGCGGGCGAGCTGGTAGGCGCGTTCGGCCGTCTCGTCATAGATGTTGGTCACGCCTTGCAGGCGCGCGCAGCTGACCACCTGGAAGCCATGTGCCTCCAGGTTGAGCCGGCACTGCTGCGTCGTGGACTCGCTATAGGGCGTGCCCACCGCCACCCGGCTGACGCCCAGTTGCCGCAGGGCCGCGACCACGCTGGCAAAAGCCGTGATGAAGCGTATGCCGGTCTCGGCCTCGACGCGGCGCGTGAGCTGCGCCTCTTCGTCCTTGCCCAGCGTGTAGCTGGTGGCCGTGTGCGCCAGGGCGATCACCGAAGGCTTGACCATCGAGAGCAGCTCGATGTTCAAGCCGAGATGGGCGATCTGCGAACGGTTGCGTTCCTCTTGTCCGTCCAGGCTGCCTGGCGTGGTGGCGCCCACCACCATGCGCGTGAAATGGACGGACACGCCGGACGGCTTCATCTGGATGATTTCCGTCTCCGTCGTCGGGCTGCCTGGGGGAATCAGGAACCCGAGTCTCGCTCTCCAACCGATCATGTCTTCTCCGTGGCGCGGGCCGCAATCCGGTTCTTCTTGTGTGATGGCCTGGATTGTAGGCGCCGGCCGACCATGCGGTCCAGGCGCGGCGCAGCAAGCGCCCGCCCCTTGCCTAGAACTGGTAGGTGTAGGTGACCTGCGCCATCGTCATGCCCGGATTGGGCTCCTTGATGCTGGCATTGGAAAAGTGCGAGATCCGCACGCCAATGCGATTGTGCTTGTCGATCAGGTAGCCGACGCCGATGTGGTCGCCGAACTGGAAGGCCGAGGAGTAATACCGGCCGGCAAAGGCCACGCGGCTGAACAGCGTGGGCCCCGCACCGGCCTCGATATAGAAGTGCTCGCTGGTCCACCAGCGGAACATGGGGATGGCATTGAGCTGCCACACCGAGGAAGGACTGTTGCCGCTGTGGGCATGCCAGTAGGCCACGCCGATTTCGGGGGTGAGGTCCACGCGGCCCCAATTGCCGCCAAAGGAATACGTCCAGACGGACGGCGTTTCATACTGCAGATTGAAACGCGAGAAACGATCGCCGAAACCATAGTGAATGCCGATGCCGCCCTGGGTGCCCTCGCCGTCGGCCTGGGCCATCGATGCAAAACCTGCCAACGCCACCCCGGCAAAACCCGCCAGGACTTTTATCTTGAAACCACGGAACATGAACACTCCATTCATATCAGGTAATTCGTGACAACATTAACAGAAATATATGTATGTAAGCCGAATACATATATGTTGAACCAGCCGAACAATCCCGGCATGGTGCTGCCGCGCCACATCGCTGGCCACCCCCTCGCGCCAGCATGACAACGGCCGCCCAGCAGGCGGCCGTTGCACGTCATGCAAGGGCAAAGTCAGGCGGCGACCACGTCGACCGGCTGGCGGTTCAGGAGCGCCATCAGGCGGGCCAGTTCTTCGCGCAGGTGGCGGCGATCGATCACCATGTCGATGGCGCCCTTCTGCAGCAGGAACTCGGAGCGCTGGAAGCCTTCGGGCAGCTTCTCGCGCACGGTCTGTTCGATCACGCGCGGACCGGCAAAGCCGATCAGCGCCTTGGGCTCGGCGATGACCACGTCGCCCATGAAGGCGAAACTGGCCGACACGCCGCCCATGGTGGGGTCGGTGAGCACGCTGATGAAGGGCTGGCCGACGGCGGCCAGGCGCGTGAGCATGGCATTGGTCTTGGCCATCTGCATCAGCGACAGCAGGCTTTCCTGCATGCGCGCGCCGCCCGAGGCCGCCACGCAGATGAAGGGCGTGCGGCTGTCGATGGCGGCCTGCACGCCGCGCACGAAACGCTCGCCCACCACCGAGCCCATGGAACCGCCCATGAATTCGAATTCGAAGGCGGCCACCACGGTGGGGACGCTGCGGATGGAACCGCTCATCACCACCAGCGCATCGGTCTCGCCCGTCTGCTTGATGGCCTCGGCGATGCGCTCGGGATACTTGCGCGTGTCCTTGAACTTGAGCGTGTCGACCGAACGGGTGGTCGAGCCGATCTCGACGCGGCCTTCCAGGTCGAGCAGCATGTCCAGGCGGGTCCGGGCGCCAATGCGCATGTGATGGTCGCACTTGGGGCAGACATGCAGGTTGGCGGCCAGGTCTTCGCTGTAGAGCACCGACTCGCACGACGGGCACTTGACCCACAGGCCTTCGGGCACGCGGCGAGCGGTGTTTTCGTTGCTGGCCTTGTTGATGCGGGGCGGCAGGAGTTTGTCGATCCAGCTCATTGTGTCTTTTTCTCTAGTCTAGGGCGCGGGCGGCTCAGGCCGCCGGCGAAGTCTGTTTGCGGGCGGCGTCCAGCGCCGCGCGGATGGTGCGCAGCCACTGCCCCGCGGCCGCCACGGCGGCCTCGTCCTGCTTGCCGGGCGCGGCGCCGGCCACGGCCTGCTCCATGGTTTCGATGAGCTTGCTGCCGATCACCACGGCTTCGGCATGGCGCGCCACGCGGGCCGCGCTTTCGGCGTCGCGGATGCCGAAGCCCACGCCCACGGGAATGCTCACGTGGCGGCGAATCAGCGCCAGGCGTTCGGCCACGTCGTCGGTGTCCAGGCTGGCCGAGCCCGTGACGCCCTTGAGCGACACGTAGTAGACATAGCCGCGCGCCACGCGGGCCACGGCCTGGATGCGCGCCTCGGTCGAAGTCGGCGCCAGCAGGAAGATGGGGTGGATGCCGTCGCGGCCGAGCTGGTCGGCGAAATCGGTGACTTCTTCGGGCGGATAGTCGACCACCAGCACGCCGTCCACGCCGGCCTCGCGGGCACGCTGCGAGAAGGCCTGCTGCCCCATGCGCTCGATGGGGTTGGCATAGCCCATCAGCACCACCGGCGTGTGCTTGTCGTCGCGGCGGAACTCGGCCACGCGCTCGAGCAAGCGCCCCAGGCTCATGCCCTGAGCGATGGCGCGCTCGGTGGCGCGCTGGACGACGGGGCCGTCGGCCATGGGGTCGGAGAACGGCACCCCCAGTTCGATGAGGTCGGCGCCGGCCTCGACCAGCGCGTGCATCAGGGGGACGGTGGCGGCGGGCGAGGGATCGCCCGCCGCGATGTAGGGCACCAGCGCGGCGCGGCCGGCGGCGGCCAGTTGCTGGAAAGTCGTATCGATGCGGTTCGCTTGGGTCATACGGGTTCCGTCAGAGCGTGATGCCCGATCGTTCGGCCACGGTATGCATGTCCTTGTCGCCCCGGCCCGAGAGGTTGACCAGGATGATCTGGTCGCGGGGCAGCGCGGGGGCCATCTTGACCGCGTGCGCGATGGCGTGCGAGGACTCCAGCGCGGGCATGATGCCTTCGATGCGGCAGCAGGCATGGAAAGCCGCCAGCGCCTCGTCGTCGGTGATGCCCACGTACTCGGCGCGGCCGGTGTCCTTCAGCCAGGCATGCTCGGGGCCCACGCCAGGGTAGTCCAGGCCCGCGGACACGGAATGGGACTCGATGATCTGGCCGTCGTCGTTCTGCATGATGTAGGTGCGGTTGCCGTGCAGCACGCCCACGCGGCCGGCGGCGATCGCCGCGGCGTGGCGCCCGGTTTCGATGCCCTCGCCCGCCGCCTCGACGCCGATCAGGCGCACGGACTCGTGCGGGATATAAGGATGGAAGATGCCGATGGCGTTCGAGCCGCCGCCCACGGCCGCCACCACGTAGTCGGGCTGGCGGCCGGCGGCCTCGGGCATCTGCGTCAGGCATTCCTTGCCGATGACGGTCTGGAAGTCGCGCACCATGCGGGGATAGGGGTCGGGACCCGCCACCGTGCCGATGATGTAGAACGTGTTCTCGATATTGGTGACCCAGTCGCGCATGGCTTCGTTGAGCGCGTCCTTCAGGGTGCGCGAGCCGGATTCCACCGGCACGACCTTGGCGCCCAGCAGCTTCATGCGGTAGACGTTGGCGGCCTGGCGGCGGATGTCTTCGCTGCCCATGTAGACCACGCATTCCATGCCGTAGCGGGCCGCCACCGTGGCCGAGGCCACGCCGTGCTGGCCGGCGCCGGTCTCGGCGATGACGCGGGTCTTGCCCATGCGGCGGGCCACCAGGGCCTGGCCGATGCAGTTGTTGATCTTGTGGGCGCCGGTGTGGTTCAAGTCTTCGCGCTTGAGCCAGATCTGGGCGCCGCCCAGCTCGCGCGACCAGCGCTCGGCGTGGTAGACGGGGCTGGGCCGGCCGACGAAGTGCTTGAGTTCGTAGTTGAACGCCTCGATGAAGGCCGGATCGGTGCGGGCGTGGTCGTAGGCCTCGCGCAGCTCGTCCAGGGCATGCATGAGCGTTTCGGCCACGAACACGCCGCCGTAGGGACCGAAATGACCATGGACGTCGGGCAGGTCGTAAGGTTTCACAACTTTTCTCCGCGAATCGGGCATTTTACCGCATGGAGGCTGGAACCGAGCTCGTGTTCAAGTACCGGGATATCTGAGTTCTTAAGACGTCCTGCGGGGGGTGGTGGCTCCCTGTGGGGCTTCGCTGTGCCGGGCTCGGGCGCATGCAGGCGCCCTCGGTCCCCTGCGGGGACTCCCCCGTCCCAGAGGCGCCCCACAGGGAGCCACCACCCCCCGCAGGACTGGCAGCAGAGCCAGAAGCGGGACGTCAACAGTAGCGGATTTGAAGCCGTCGCATGGATCCGGTGCAGTTTCCCGGCTGCGGGGTCGGCCTGTTCCCAGGGGC
>DASWPO010000036.1:0-7912 GCA_036404015.1 Bordetella sp.
GAAGCGCAGGAAATCCACCTGCTCGCCGATCTGCGTCACCAGGGAGGCGGCCACCGCCGCCCCGGCGCCGAACATCAGCAGGTTGAAATGGCCGCCGTCGCTGGTCAGCCCGGCGAAATGCGTCAGCCCCGCCAGCTCCTCCGGATTGCGCAGCAGCACGCAGATGTAGGGCAGCGCCAGCAGCACCAGCCAGACCGGCTGGGTCCAGGACTGCAGGCGATTGATCAGGGTGACCCCATACGTGACGAAGGGAATGATGGCCACGGCGCAGACCAGGTAGCCCCACGCCAGCGGCAGGCCGGTGGAAAGCTCGATGGCCAGCGCCATGATGGACGCTTCCACGGCGAAGAAGATGAAAGTGAACGAGGCGTAGATCAGCGAGGTGATGGTCGAGCCGATGTAGCCGAAGCCGGCGCCGCGCGTCAGCAGATCCATGTCCAGGCCGTAGCGCGCCGCGTAATAGGCGATGGGCAGGCTGGTCATGGCCACCAGCAGCGACACCACCATGATGGCCCAGAACGCGTTGACGAAACCGTAATTCAGCGCCAGCGACCCGCCGATGGCCTCCAGGGCGAGAAAGGACACCGCGCCCAGTGCCGTGTTGGCCACCCGGTACTCGGACCATTTGCGGAAAGACACCGGCGTGAAACGCAGCGCATAGTCTTCCAGGGTCTCGTTGGCCACCCAGGTGTTGTAGTCGCGGCGAATCTTGACGATGCGTTGGGTGGCGCTGGCGTCCACGCGTATCGCTCCTGTATGCGTCGATTGACGTATGCCGTGTTTGTACTGCCTGGGAGAGCGGCGGCCACTACGTCAATCGACGTATGTTGCAGCGCGCCATGCGTTCCTAGTATTGCATCGAACACCCCCGGAACGTGATGCGATCCAAGCGTAATCGACGCGATTTCGGGGTTTTCCCTAGCGTCTTACATGCCCCCAAAGGAGCGTTCGATGTCCCGCAAACCCGATTCAGAAAAAGATCTTGCGTCGCCGTCGCGCCGCCGCGCCGCGCTGACGCTGGCATCGCTGCCGCTGATGGGCATTCCCGCCCTCGGCCGCGCCGCCGGTCCGGCCACGTCGGCCGTCAACACGACGGGCCTCGCCATTACCGACACCGAAGTCACCGTGGGCCAGCTGCACTCGGCCACGGGCACCATGGCCATCAGCGAAACGGGTTCCATCCAGGCCGAGCGCCTGGCCATCGAGCAGATCAACGCCGCGGGCGGCATCCTCGGCCGCCAGATCAAGATCATCCAGGAAGACGGCGCTTCCGACTGGCCCACCTTCGCCGAAAAAGCCCGCAAGCTGCTGGTGAGCGACAAGGTCGCCACCGTGTTCGGCTGCTGGACCTCGGCCTCGCGCAAGGCCGTGCTGCCGGTGTTCGAAAAAGAGAACGGCCTGCTGTACTACCCCACTTTCTACGAAGGCCTGGAACAGTCCCACAACGTGTTCTACACCGGCCAGGAAGCCACGCAGCAGATCCTGGCGAGCCTGAACTGGCTGGCCAAGGAGAAGGGCGCCAAGACGTTCTACCTGGTGGGCTCCGACTACATCTGGCCGCGCACCTCCAACAAGATCGCCCGCAAGCACATCGAAAACGTGCTCAAGGGCACGGTGGTCGGCGAGGAATACTACGCGCTGGGCGACACCCAGTTCGGCTCGCTGATCAACAAGATCAAGCTGCGCAAGCCCGACATCGTGTTCGCCGACGTGGTGGGCGGCAGCAACGTGGCGTTCTACAAGCAGCTCAAGGCCGCCGGCGTGACCGCCGAGAAGCAGAAGCTGCTGACCATCTCGGTGACCGAGGACGAACTGCTGGGCATCGGCGGCGAGAACGCCGAAGGCTTCTACTCGTGCATGAAGTACTTCCAGAGCCTGAAGAACGACAACAACACCAAGTTCGTCGCGGCCTTCAAGGCCAAGTACGGCCCGACTGCCGTGATCGGCGACGTGTCGCAGGCCGCCTACCTCGGCCCCTGGCTGTGGAAGATGGCCGTCGAGAAGGCCCAGAGCTTCGACGTGGACAAGGTCGTCGCCGCCTCGCCCGGCCTGGAGTTCAAGGAAGCGCCCGAAGGCTACGTGAAGATCCACGAGAACCACCACCTCTGGAGCCGCACCCGCATCGGCCAGATCCGCAAGGACGGCCAGTTCGACGTGGTGTACGAAACGCCCGACCTGATCGAACCCAATCCCTTCCCCAAGGGCTACCAGTAAGCCCCCCTGGCCGACCCCGGCCGCTCGGGGCCGGCGGCCCGACCGCCGCCGGCCCGTTTTTTTGACGCACCCACGCTGCACGAGGCACGGACATGGACTCTCTATCCGATCTAGGCGCGATCCTGCTGATGCAGGGCTTCAACGGGCTTTCCGTATTCAGCGTCCTGCTGCTGATGGCCCTCGGACTGGCCCTCATCTTCGGGCAGATGGGCGTGATCAACATGGCGCACGGCGAATTCCTGGCCGTGGGCGCCTACGTCACCTACATCCTCTCCGTGCTGACGGAGACGCATGCCCCGGGCCTCATGCCCTACTACTTCTTCTGCGCCATCGCGGCGGCCTTCATCGTCACCTTCGCGCTGGGCTGGCTGGTCGAATGGCTGATGATCCGCCACCTGTACCGCCGCCCGCTCGACACGCTGCTGGCCACCTGGGGCCTGTCGCTGGTCATGCAGCAGGCGCTGCGCTCGATCTTCGGTCCGCGCGAAGTCAGCCCCACCCTGCCCGACTGGCTGATGGGCTCGGTGCAGCCGCTGGCCGACGTGGACATCCCCATCAACGGCCTGACGGTGATGGTCATCACCGTCGTCCTGACGGCCGGCCTGCTGATCGCGCTGTTCCACTCCAGCTGGGGCCTGCACGTGCGCGCCACGATGCAGAACCGGGTGATGAGCGGCGCCGTCGGCATCGACACCCGCAAGGTCGACCGCGTGACCTTCGCGCTGGGCTGCGGCATCGCCGGCATCGCCGGGGCGGCCTTCACCACCATCGGCTCCACCGGCCCGACCAGCGGCTCGCTCTATATCGTCGACACCTTCCTCACCGTGGTCTTCGGCGGCGCGGCCAGCCTGTACGGCACCATCGCCTCGGCCTTCGTCATCGCCCAGACCAATTCGCTGGCCGGGTTCTTTCTTTCGGGTTCCATGGCCAAGGTGCTCACCTTGTCCGCGGTGGTCATCATCCTGATGCTGCGCCCGCAGGGGCTCTTCACCATCAAGGTCCGCAAATAAGCCGTTCGGGAGCACGAAGGTGAATTCTTTCTACAAGAACGTATTGGGGGGCCGGCAAGGACTGATCGGACTGGTCATTCTCGCCGTGCTGATTTTCGCGGTCTTCCCGCTGGCGCTGGACGGCTTTCGCCTGAACCTGGTGGGCAAGTACCTGACCTACGCCTTCGTGGCGGTGGGCCTGGTGCTGTGCTGGGGCTACGGCGGCATCCTGAGCCTGGGCCAGGGCGTGTTCTTCGGGCTGGGCGGCTATTGCATGGCCATGTTCCTCAAGCTCGAGGCCTCGACGCCCGAGGCCACCAAGATCCAGTCCACGCCGGGCATTCCCGACTTCATGGACTGGAACCAGATCACGTCCCTGCCCTGGTTCTGGGTGCCCTTCAAGAGCTTTCTCTTCACCCTGTTCGCCGTGCCCATCGTGCCCATGCTGCTGGCCCTGGTGCTGGGCGCGGCGATGTTCAAACGCCGCGTGGGCGACACCTATTTCGCCATCGTCACGCAGGCGGTCGCCCTGATCCTGTCGGTGCTCATCGTCGGGCAGCAGGGCTGGACGGGCGGGGTCAACGGCATCACCGATCTCAAGACGCTGCTGGGCTGGGACATCCGCACCGATTCGGCGCACGTGATCCTGTATTTCGTCAACGGCGCGCTGCTCTTCGCCTGCATCCTGTTCGGCCGCTTCCTGCTCGCCTCCAAGCTGGGCAAGCTGCTGGTGGCCATGCGCGACAAGGAAGACCGGGTGCGCTTCTCGGGCTACGACGTCGCCAGCTTCAAGATCTTCGTGTTCTGCGTGGCGGCGGCGTTCTCGGCCATCGGCGGCGCCATGTTCACGCTGCAGGTCGGCTTCATGTCGCCTTCCTTCGTGGGCATCGTGCCTTCCATCGAGATGGTGATCTTCGCCGCCGTGGGCGGCCGGCTGTCGCTGCTGGGCGCGGTCTACGGCACCCTGCTGGTCAACTACGGCAAGACCGTGTTCTCCGAGAGCTTCCCGCAGCTCTGGCTGTTCCTGATGGGCGGCCTGTTCATCGCGGTCGTCATGGCCTTCCCGCGCGGCCTGGCCGGCCTGTACGAAGAATACGTCAAGCCCCGGCTGGGCCGCGCCGCGCCCGGCAAGGCCGCGGCCGAGAACGGCTCCACCAACTCCACGGAGGCGGCATGACAGCCATCAACGCGGTGCCCAAGCCGCAGGAATTCGCCCTGTACATCGAAGGCCTGACCGTCTCGTTCAACGGCTTCGTGGCCGTCAACGACCTGAACCTGTACGTGGACAAGGGCGAGCTGCGCGTGGTGATCGGCCCCAACGGCGCCGGCAAGACCACCGTGCTCGACCTGATCTGCGGCCGCACCAAGGCCACCTCGGGCTCGATCCGCTTCAAGGACGCCGAGCTCACCAAAATGGCCGAGCACCAGATCGTCCGCGCCGGAGTGGGCCGCAAGTTCCAGACGCCGTCCATCTACGAAACGCTCAGCGTGCGCGAGAACCTCGAAGTTTCCTTCCCCCGGGGCCGCAGCGTGTTCGGCGCCATGACCTTCCGGCGCACGCCCGACGTGGTCGAGCGGGTCGAGAAGACGGCGCAGGACATCTTCCTGTCCGACATGCTCGACCAATCCGCCGAGCTGCTGTCGCACGGCCAGAAGCAATGGCTGGAAATCGGCATGCTGCTCATGCAGGAGCCCGAGCTGCTGATGCTCGACGAGCCCGTCGCCGGCATGAGCGTCTCCGAGCGCGAGAAAACCGCCGAACTGCTCAACCGCATCAGCAAGAACCGCTCCATGATCGTCATCGAGCACGACATGGAGTTCGTCAAGAACATCGCGGACAAGGTCACCGTGCTGCATCAGGGCAAGGTGCTGGCCGAGGGCAGCATGGAAACGGTGCAGGCCGATCCGCGCGTCATCGAAGTCTATCTGGGTCACTGACCCGCGCCATCGCAAGGGAGCCGCATATGTTCAGCGTATCGGGACTGGCATCGGGCTACGGCCAGAGCCGCGTGATCCACGGCATCGACCTCGATGTCGCCGAGGGCGAGATCGTGGCCGTCATGGGCCGCAACGGCATGGGCAAGACCACGCTGTTCAAGACCATGATGGGCATACTGCCCACCATGCAGGGCCAGGTGCGGATCGACGGCCGCGACATCACCGGCCTGGAAACCCACCAGCGCGTGCGCTCCGGGGTGGCCTACGTGCCCCAGGGCCGCATGATCTTCCCCACCCTCACGGTGGAAGAGAACATCCGCACCGGCCTGCCCGGCCGCGCGCTGCGCGACCCCATTCCCGACGAGATATTCAGCCTCTTTCCGGTGCTCCACGAGATGCGGCACCGGCGCGGCGGCAACCTCTCGGGCGGCCAGCAGCAGCAGTTGGCCATCGCGCGGGCGCTGGTCACGGGCCCCAAGGTGCTGATGCTCGACGAGCCCACCGAGGGCATCCAGCCCTCCATCATCAAGGACATCGCCCGTTCGCTGCTCGAGATCCGCAAGCTCAAGAACCTCGCCATCGTCGTATCGGAGCAGGTGCTGAGCTTCACCATGCAGATCGCCGACCGCCTCATCGTCATCGACAAGGGCCGCTTCGTGCACGAAGACGCGCGCGACGCCGTCGACGAGCAGACCATCAGCCGCTACCTGTCCGTCTAGGGCCCGCGCGCCGGCCCTTTCCCCGCATCCATCACCCTCGCAACGCCAAAGGAGATCGCCATGCCCAAGACCCTGATCGAAGTCGACCTCAAGCAATCCCCCTACGACAACGAGAACATCCACAACCGCTGGCACCCCGACATTCCCATCGCGGCGTGGGTCAAGCCCGGCGACGATTTCGTGCTCGAGACCTTCGACTGGACGGGCGGCGCCATCAAGAACGACGACAGCGCCGACGACGTGCGCGACGTGGACCTCTCCACCGTGCATTTCCTGTCGGGCCCGGTGGGCGTCGAGGGCGCCGAGCCGGGCGACCTGCTGGTGGTCGACTTCCTCGACATCGGCGCCAAGCCCGACAGCCTGTGGGGCTTCAACGGCTTTTTCAGCAAGAAGAACGGCGGCGGCTTCCTGGACGAGCACTTCCCCCTGGCCCAGAAATCGATCTGGGACTTCGAAGGCATGTTCACCCAGTCGCGCCACATACCCGGCGTGCGCTTCGCCGGCCTGATCCATCCCGGCCTGATCGGCTGCCTGCCCGACCAGGCCCTGCTCGACACCTGGAACCAGCGCGAGCAGGCGCTGATCGACACCCATCCCACCCGCGTGCCGCCGCTGGCCAACCCGCCCGCCCCCCAGACCGCCCACATGGGCAAGCTCAAGGGCGCCGCGCGCGACAAGGCCGCCGCCGAAGGCGCCCGCACCGTGCCGCCGCGCGAGCACGGCGGCAACTGCGACATCAAGGATCTTTCGCGCGGCTCGCGCGTGTTCTTCCCGGTCTACGTCAAGGGCGGCGGCCTGTCGGTGGGCGACCTGCACTTCTCGCAGGGCGACGGCGAGATCACCTTCTGCGGCGCCATCGAAATGGCCGGCTGGATCCACATGCGCGTCTCGCTCATCAAGGACGGCATGGCCAAGTACGCCATCAAGAACCCGATCTTCAAGCCCAGCCCCATCACCCCCAACTACAAGGACTACCTGATCTTCGAAGGCATCTCGGTCGACGAAAAAGGCGGCCAGCACTACCTGGACGTCACCGTGGCCTACCGCCAGGCCTGCCTGAATGCCATCGAATACCTCAAGAAGTTCGGCTACTCGGGCGCGCAGGCCTATTCCATCCTGGGCACGGCGCCGGTGCAGGGGCACGTGAGCGGGGTGGTCGACATCCCGAACGCCTGCGCCACGCTCTGGCTGCCGACCGAGATCTTCGACTTCGACATCATGCCTTCGGCCGGCGGCCCGGTGCAAGCCATCGGCGGCGGCGTCGACCTGCCGCTGTCGCCCGACCTGTAAGCGGAGCGCCGCCATGCCCACTTACGACTATTCGTGCGCGCGCTGCGGCGCCTTTTCAGCCCTGCGCCCGCTGGCGCAGCGGCACGACGCCGCGTCCTGCCCGCAATGCGGCGCGGCCGCGCCCCGCGTGCTGGGCGCCGCGCCCGCGCTGGGCGCGCTGTCCTCGGCGATGAATCGCGCCCGCGCCATGAACGAGCGCAACGCCAACGAGCCGCGCAGCGCGCGCGCCGGCCACGGCATGCATTGCGGCTGCTGCGGCGGCGGAAAAAAACTGCCCGGCAAGACCCGCGCCACGGCCGACGGCGGCAAGACCTTCGCCGGCTCGCGGCCCTGGATGATCAGCCACTGAGGCGCAAGCGCCGGGCAGGCCCGGCGCGCCGGTTGCGAACGGCGGCGCTGCCCTGCCGCGGACGGCGGAAATCCCGGCCGGGCGGCAAAATGTACGATAATCGCTAGAGATTCAAGCGCTGGCGGGCTTCGAACCGCCTTTTCGTACACGCCCCCCCAGACCATGCCCACCTCCTCCCACGCCGCGCCCGCCCTCCGCTTCGAAGGCACCGACCGCTACGTCGCCACTGACGACCTCAAACTGGCCGTCAACGCGGCCCTCACCCTGCAGCGCCCGCTGCTGATCAAGGGCGAGCCCGGCACCGGCAAGACCATGCTGGCCGAAGAAGTGGCCCGCGCCCTGGACCGGCCGCTCTTGCAGTGGCACATCAAGTCCACCACCAAGGCGCAGCAGGGCCTGTACGAATACGACGC
>DASWPO010000037.1:0-10089 GCA_036404015.1 Bordetella sp.
CGCGGGCATGATGATCAACTCCTCGCGCGCCATCATCTACGCCAGCAAGGGCGAAGACTGGCGCGAGGCGGCCGCGGCGGCGGCCAAGGGATTGCGCGACGCGATCAACGCGGTGCGCTGATTCGGCGGCCTAATGGCCTAATGCGACGGCTGGACCAACATTTCCAGCACGCCGCGCAGGGCGAACTCCACGGCGCCATGGCGCACCTGGGCGCGGTCGCCCGGGAAGATGTGCGTGGCGGCGCGCGTGGCAATGCCCTCGGCCGTGCGCAGCGCGAAACCGAAGCACACCATGCCTACCGGCTTGCCCGCCGTGGCGCCGCCCGGCCCGGCAATGCCGGTGGTGGACACCGCCACCTGGGCCCGCTCGACGGCCAGCAGCACCCCGCCGGCCATTTCCAGGGCCACCGGCTCGCTCACCGCGCCGTAATGCGCCAGCACGTCCTCGGAGACGTCCAGATCCTGCACCTTGGCGTCGTTGGTGTAGGTGACGAAGCCGCGCTCGAACCAGCCGCTGGAACCGGCCACCGAGGTGATGGCGCCCGCCAGCAGGCCGCCGGTGCAGGATTCGGCCGTGCCCATCATCAGGCCACGGTCGAGCAGGACGGCGCCCAGCTGTTCGGCCAAGCCTTGTATGATGGGAAGGACGAGTGCCGTGGGTGTAATCATGAGATAACTCCGAAACGCACGGCCAGCGCCATCACCAGCAGGGTATAGGCCGCCGCGAGAATATCGTCCCACATCACGCCGAAACCGCCCTTGAGACGCGCATCGAAGTACCGGATGGGCTGTGGCTTGACGGTATCGAAGAAACGAAACAGCACAAAGGCCAGGGCTTGCGAGCCGAGCGACGGCGGCACCAGCCACAGCACGATCCAGAAGGCCACGATTTCGTCCCAGACCATGCCCACGTGGTCGGGCTCGCCGAGTTCGTTGCCGGCCCGCGTGCAGGCCCAGCAGCCGTAGACGAACAGCGCCAGCAACAGCACGCCCATGACCCGGTCGGACGGCACCCAGGGCGAGAGCAGCAGCCACAGCGGCCACGCCAGCAAGGTGCCCCAGGTGCCCGAGCCGGGCCGCAACAGGCCGCTGCAGAAACCAAAGGCTACCAGGCGGTAGAGGCGCGAACACACCCAGCGCCAGGAGGGAAAGGCCACCTTCGCGCGTTCGCGCATCGAGGGCGAGACCGGTGCGGCGGGGACGGGAGTCGGGTCGGGCTGTTGGTCGGGCATGAGAGGCATGAAGGGCGCGCACGATGCGCGCGGGTTCGACGGCTAGGCTCACGCGGCTGCGCGGGCCTCAGGCAAAATGATCGAAGCCTTGCGGCAAGTCTGGCAAGGGCTGGCCCCTGCCGTCAAGCACGATCAGGCCCGCATCGGCCGTGATGCGGCCGACGCGGCTCACGCGCACGCCCGCCGCGGCCGCCGCGTGCAGCACGCGCGCCTGGTCGGCCGGGTCGGCGGTAAAGCACAGCTCGTAGACGTCGCCGCCGCCCAGCACGGCACGGCGGCGCACGGCTTCGTCCAGGCCTGCGAGCGCGGGCGCCACGGGCAATGCCTCGTACCGCAGCTCGGCCCCGACCCGGCTGAGATCGAGGATGTGGCCCAGGTCCTGCAGCAACCCGTCGGAAATATCGATGGCGGCATGGGCCAGGCCGGCCAGGGCGCGGCCCAGGGCCAGCCTGGGCACGGGCCATTCCATCGCGCGGCGCACGGCAGCCAGGCGCCGCGGGTCGGCCGGCAGCTGGCCTTCCAGCAGCCGATAGGCCACGTCGGCGGCGCCCAGTTCGCCGGAAACCCAGATTTCGTCGCCCGCGCGCGCGGCGCCGCGCCGCAGGGCCTTGTCCGGCGCCACGGAACCGAACACGGTAACGCTGAGGGTGAGCAGCTTGGGACTGCGCGTGGTGTCGCCGCCGATGAGCGGGCAGCCGGCCTCGCCCGCCAGGTCATGGAAGCCGCGTGCGAAGGCGGCCAGCCAGGCTTCGTCGGCTTGCGGCAAGGCCAGGCCCAGCAGGCAGCCGATGGGTTGCGCGCCCATGGCGGCCAAGTCGGACAGATTGACGGCGAGCGTCTTGTGGCCGAGGGCCTGCGGGTCGACGTCGGGGTAGAAGTGCCGGCCTTCGACCAGCAGGTCGGTGCTGGTGGCTACCTGGTGGCCGGGCGGGACGGAGAACAGGGCGCAGTCGTCGCCCACGCCCAGTTGGCCGGGGGCCGCGGGGCGGGTGAAGTGCTTGGCGATGAGGTCGAACTCGGAGGCCATGGGGGATCTTATGGACCGGTGGGTTGAGTTCTTGAGGCGCCGAGGCTGCCCTGCGGAATTCCGATGCTCGGCGCTGGTAGCGCCTGTGCTTCGGTTTCCTCCGGGGTCCTCGGCTCAAGGCATCATCGTGCCGCGATCAACGCCGCTGCTGCGCGGCGGCCTGTACTTCCACCGAGCGGACATCGGCGGCCAGCTTGTCGAGCACGCCGTTGACGAACTTGAAGCCATCGGTGCCGCCGAAGGACTTGGCCAGTTCCACGGCCTCGTTGATGGCGACCTTGTAGGGCACTTCGACGTGGTGCACCAGCTCGTAGCTGCCGATCAGCAGGATGCCATGCTCCACCGGCGACAGCTCGGCCAGCGGGCGGTCGACGTAGGGCGTGAAGCGCTCGCGCAGGCCGGGCGCGTCCTGCAGCACGCCGTGCAGCAGCGTCTTGAACCACTGCGCGTCGGCCTCGGAGAAGTCCTCGTCGTCGCGCAGGTGCGCGTCGATCTCGCCGGCTTCCTGGGTGCCTTCGCCGCCGCGCAGCAGCCACGCGTACACGCCCTGCAGCGCGAACTCGCGCGCGCGGTGGCGGGCGCTGCGGGCGTTGCTGCGGGCTTGCGCCGCGGTCTCAGCGCTCGTCTTCTTCGTCGTCAAAATCTTCGTCCTCGTCTTCTTCTTCGGGTTCGAGCGCGGCGACCAGGTTGGCCATTTCCACGGCCACCTGGGCGCAGTCGCGGCCCTTGCCCGCGGCGCGCGCCTGGGCTTGTTCGTCGGTATCGACCGTCAGCACGCCGTTGGCCACGGGAATGCCCGTTTCCAGCGAGATACGGCTGACCGCCGTGGCCATTTCATTGCTGACCACTTCGAAATGGTAGGTTTCGCCGCGAATCACCGCGCCCAGCGCGATGAGGGCGTCGAACTCGAAGGTCTCGGCCATGTGCGAGAGGGCCACGCCCAGTTCGAGCGCGCCGGGCACGGTGGCGATCATGATGTCGCGTTCATCCACGCCCAGCTTGCCCAGTTCTTCGAGGCAGGCATCCAGCTCGGCCTGGCCGATCTCTTCGTTGAAGCGGGCACGGACGATGCCGATGTGCAGGCCTTCGCCGTTCAGATCCGGGGTAAGGATGTAGGGATTCATAGCTAGGCCTTGTTTATTTGTTTACGGAAGGAGGGAAATCGTAACCCGTAATGCTCAGAGAAAAGCCCGCCATGCTGGGCATCTTGCGTTCACGCGCCAGCAGGCGCATGCGGCCGACGTTCAAGTCGCGCAGGATCTGCGCGCCGATGCCATAGGTGCGCAGGCCGAAACGCTCGCCGTCGGAGGGCGGCGGCACGGCCGTGGGATCGGCCCAGCGGCCGATCTGCCCGAAGATGTGCTCGGTGGGCGCCTGGCAGTTCATCAGCACCAGCACGCCGGCCGGCGACGCGGCGATGGCCGTCAACGCCTGGGCCACCGTCCAGCTGTGCGCGCCATGGCCCACGTCCAGCACGTCGAGCACCGAGGCGGGCTCGTGCACGCGCACCAGGGTTTCGCGCTGAGGGTCGATGCCGCCGTGCACCAGCGCCACGTGCGGCGAGCCGGAGGCGTCGTCGCGATAGGCCACGGCGCGGAACTCGCCCCAGGGCGTCTGCATGGGGCGCTCGCCCACGCGCTGGATGATGGACTCGTGTTCGCTGCGGTACTGGATGAGCGAGGCGATGGTGCCGATCTTCAGGCCGTGCTCGCGCGCGAAGGCCACCAGGTCGGGCAGGCGGGCCATGGTGCCGTCGGGCTTGAGGATCTCGCAGATCACGGCCGCCGGCGTCAGGCCCGCCATGCGGGTCAGGTCGCAGCCGGCCTCGGTGTGGCCGGCGCGCACCAGCACGCCGCCGGGCACCGCGCGCACCGGGAAGATGTGGCCGGGCTGCACCAGGTCGGACGGCTTGGTGTTGCGCGCCACGGCCACCTGGATGGTGCGGGCGCGGTCGGCGGCCGAGATGCCGGTTTCGACGCCTTCGGCCGCTTCGATGGACTGCGTGAAGTTGGTGCCGTAGCGCGTGCCGTTGCGGCTGGTCATCATGGGCAGGTCGAGCTGGCGGCAACGCTCTTCGGTGAGCGTCAGGCACACCAGGCCGCGGCCGTGCGTGACCATGAAATTGATGGCCTCGGGCGTGACGAACTCGGCGGCCATGACCAGGTCGCCTTCGTTTTCACGGTCTTCTTCGTCGACCAGGATGACGATGCGCCCGGAGCGCAGTTCGGCGATGATCTCGGGTACCGGCGCGATCTGGAAATCGTCGGCGGCGGCGCCGGCGGCATTGAGGGGATGGACAGACATGGATGTGGCCTGCGGGAGAGGCAAAAAAGCCATTTTACCGCCCCCCGGCCGGCTACCGGGGGTAAGCCCGGATCGGATGGCGAGATATCGCTTTA
Organism: Bordetella sp.; assembly: GCA_036404015.1. GTDB lineage: Bacteria > Pseudomonadota > Gammaproteobacteria > Burkholderiales > Burkholderiaceae_B > Bordetella. The sequence goes on from DASWPO010000037.1 coordinate 4,659, forward strand.
CCCGCCCCGGGCCAGGGGCAACAATCGAAGGCGGAGAACGAAGATGACCAATCTATGACTAGTCATCATAAATCGTGGCTCTCTCCTATAAGATCCCTGCCTTTCCCGGCTGTGAGTCCCTACGGCACATGTCAGAACAAGAACTGAAACTACACGTGCCGGCGGCCGCCGGCGCCACGATCGCAAAAGAACTCCTCAAGCGCGGCGCCACCCGCATCAGGCTGCACGCCCTGTATTTCGACACGCCCGACCGCGAACTGGCGCGCGCGCGCATCGCGCTGCGCCTGCGACTGGAAGGCCGCCAGTGGATGCAGACGCTCAAGACGCCCGGCGCCGACGCCATCACGCGGCAGGAGCTCAACCATCCGCGCCCGGGCCCCGTGCTCGACCTGTCGGTCTACGCCGGCACCGAACTCGAAGCCGCGCTGTCCAAGCTGCGCGGCCCCCTGGGCCTGCGCTATGAAACCGACGTGCAGCGCCTGCTGTGCAAGGTCCGCAGCCGCCAGGGCACGGTCGAGCTGGCCTACGACACGGGCCTCTTGCGCGCCGGCACGCTGGAGCTGCCGATCTCCGAGCTGGAATTCGAACTGATGTCGGGCAGGCCCGCCGCCATCTTCGCGGTGTCCCATGGCTGGCAGAAGCGCCACCAGTTGCTGCTGGACACGCGCAGCAAGTCCCATCGCGGCGACGCCCTGGCGACGCTGGCGCCGCAACTGGGCGCGGCCGAGTCCGACAAGGCTCGCGCCAACCTGATAGCCGGCTTCTGGGCGCCGCGCGGCGCATCGGGCGTCGTGCTCGATCCCGCCATGGACGCGCCCGCCGCCATGGCCGCCATCGCGGCCGAATGCATCGAGCAGATCGCCTGCAACGCCGCCGCGCTGGCCGAGGTGGACACGCTGGGCGTCTACCAGGCCGGCAACTCGGAACACGTGCATCAGCTGCGCGTGGGCATGCGCCGCCTGCGTTCGGCCTGGCGCCTGTTCAACGGCTGGATCGCCCCGCCCCCGGCCGCGCTGCTCGAGGGCATGCGCGCGCACTTCGCCGCCTTCGGCGCCAACCGCGACCAGGATGTGCTCGAAGAAACCGTGGCTCCCATGCTGCAGAAGGCCGGCATGCCCGTCATTCCGGCCCAGCCTCGCCCGGGCGAACAGGCCGACGCCCATGCCATCGCCGCCGGCCCGGCCTTCCAGACCTGGCTGGTGGACTTGCTGGAATGGAGCCTGAACGTGCAGCCGCCGGCCCAGCCCGCCGAAATGCCGGGTGCGGCCGTCGGCGACGAACCCGGCGCGGATGCGCCGGAAGGCACCGCCCAGGCCGGCGCCGCGACGGACGCGGCCGAAGCCGAGCCGCCGTCGGGCCCCATCGAACCCATCATCATCCCCCTGCACCAGGCCCGCCCGCCCGCGCCGCTGCCCAAGCGCCTGGCCAACCGGCTGCACCGCTGGCACGAGAGAGTGGCCGGGCAAGGCCTGCACTTCGGCGCGCTCACCCTGGAAGACCGCCACGAACTGCGCAAGCGCGGCAAGCGCCTGCGCTACGGCCTGGCCTTCGCCGAATCGCTGTTGCCGGCCGCCCGGCTGCAACCCTATCGCAAGCAGCTGTCGCTGGTGCAGGACCTGCTCGGCGAGATCAACGACCTGGCCGTGGCCCGCGACCACTACCGGGCGCAATGCGAAGTCCATCCGCAGGCCTGGTTCGCGCTGGGCTGGATCGAAGCGCGCCTGGACGCCCTGGTCGCCCAGGCCCAGCAGGCCTTCACCGACCTGGCCAATACCAAGCCGTTCTGGAAGTAACCGGATTCTGGTTGAGCCGCCGCTGAGCTTGAGTTCTTGAGGCGCCGAGGCTGCCCTGCGGAATTCCGATGTTCAATCCGCCAGCAGCGCGGCGGCGAACTCCGCCGCCACGAAGGGCTGCAGGTCTTCCATGCTCTCGCCCACGCCGATCCAGTAGACCGGGATCGGCCGCACGCCCTGGCTGCCGGCCGCCACGGCGGCCAGCGTGCCGCCCTTGGCCGTGCCGTCGAGCTTGGTCACCACCAGGCCGGTGAGGTTGACGGCCGCATCGAATGCGCGGATCTGCGCCAGCGCGTTCTGGCCGGTATTGCCGTCGATCACCAGCAGCACCTCGTGCGGCGCGGCCGCATCGGCTTTGCCGATCACGCGGCGGATCTTCTTGAGTTCTTCCATCAGGTGCAGCTGCGTGGGCAGGCGGCCGGCCGTGTCCACCATCACCACGCCCGTGCCGCGCGCGCGGCCGGCATTGACGGCGTCGAAGGCCACCGCGGCCGGGTCGCCGCCGTCCTGCGCGATCACCGCCACATTGTTGCGGCTGCCCCACTCCACCAGTTGCTCGCGCGCCGCGGCGCGGAAAGTATCGCCGGCCGCCAGCAGCACGCTGGCCCCCTGGCGCTGGAAATCATGCGCCAGCTTGCCGATGGACGTGGTCTTGCCCGCGCCGTTCACGCCCGCGATCATCACCACCAGCGGCTGCGCGCGCTTGAGATCAAAGGTCTTTTCCAGCGGCCGCAAATGCTCGGCCAGCAGTTCGCGCAAGGCCACCTTCACCTGCGCGGCGTCTTCGATGCGGTCTTTCTTGACGCGGGCGCGCAGCACGTCCAGCAGTTTCTGCGTGGCCTCGACGCCCGCGTCGGCCATGATGAGCGCCGACTCCAGATCCTCGAACAGGCTCTCGTCGACCTTGACGCCCACGAAGAGGCTGCCCAGGCTCTGCCCGGTACGCGACAAGCCCTGCCTGAGCCGGCTCAGCCACGAGGCCTTGGGCGCGGCGGCGGGCGTCTCAACCGCGGGCTCGACCACAGGCTCGGCAATAGGCTCGGGAGCCGGCTCCGGCACGGGGGCAGGCGCCGGCTCGGCCGCCTCGGGCTGGGCAGAAACGGAAGGGATCTCGGCGGGCGCCGGCTTTTTCTTGAAGAAGCTGAACATGGGCGAAAGTATAAAGCGGCGGCCCCCTACAATCCCCGCATGGCCAGTTCCAATATCCGCATCGTCGCCGGACAATACCGGCGCACCCCCATCCCCGTCCCCGACGTGCCGGGCCTGCGCCCCACGCCCGACCGCGTGCGCGAAACCCTCTTCAACTGGCTCGCCCACCTGTGGGACGGCGACTTCGCCGACAAGCGCGTGCTGGACCTTTTCGCCGGCAGCGGCGCCCTGGGCTTCGAAGCCGCCTCGCGCGGCGCCGCCCAGGTGCAGATGGTCGAACGCGACCGGCACGCCGTCGCCGCCCTGCGCGCGCTGCGCGACAAGCTCCACGCCAACGCCGTGCGCATCCATGCCGGCGACTCGCTCGAGGCCCTGCAGCGCATGGACGCCTCCCGCTACGACCTCGTCCTGCTCGACCCGCCCTTCAACCAGGGCTGGCTGCCCAGATTGTGGCCCCTGCTGCCCGCCGTGCTGCCCGAAAACGGCCCGGGCCTGGTCTATGTCGAAGCCGAGGCGCCCTGCGAGGCGCCCGACGGATTCGAATTGTTACGAGATGCTAAAGCCGGCGCGGTGCATTATCATCTGTTCCGAATTGCTGCGTTGCAAAATTAAGTCAATAATCCGGGGTTCGTGAGATGGTGCAAACCATCCGCCATGCGAGGAGCCACCCATATGATCACTGCCGTCTACCCGGGCACCTTCGACCCGCTCACCCGCGGCCACGAAGACCTGGTGCGCCGCGCCGCAGGCCTGTTCGACAAAGTCGTCGTCGGCATTGCGCACAGCCGCAACAAAAAGCCTTTCTTCAATATCGACGAGCGCGTCGAGATTGCCAAGGAAGTCCTGGGCCACTACCCCAACGTCGACGTCAAGAGCTTCGGCGGCCTGCTCAAGGACTTCGTGCGCGAGCAAGGCGCCACCGTCATCGTGCGCGGCCTGCGCGCCGTGTCCGACTTCGAGTATGAATTCCAGATGGCCGGCATGAACCGCCACCTGCTGCCCGACGTCGAAACCCTCTTCATGACGCCCTCGGACCAATACCAGTTCATCTCGGGCACCATCGTGCGCGAGATCGCCCAACTGGGCGGCGACGTCAGCAAGTTCGTGTTTCCCTCGGTGGAGCGATGGCTGCAGGCCAAGTCCAAGGAGCACCGCGAGCAGAGCTGGCCCGACGCCTGACGCGGGCCCGCTGGCCGCTACGCGGCAGGCCAGTGCACGTCGCCCATATCGGGGTGCACCTTGAACAGGCGGCAGGGGATGCCGATGAAATTCGACATCCAGGCCGCCGCCAGCTGGCCCTCGTCGACCACGTCCACCGCCTGCCCGCCCAGCGAGATCTGGTAGCGCACGCTGTCGTCGTCCTCGATCACGTCCAGAGGGATGTCCATGCGCAGCATGCCCGGCGCCTTGAGCACCAAGTAGCCCAGGCGCAGCTCCACCGTGATCTCGGCCAGCTTGGGAAACAGCTCGCGGTTGAGCCACTGCCCGGCGTCGTTGGTCACCAGCCAGCGCCTTTGGTAGGCGGCCGCCTCGGCCTGCTGGGTCAGGCCGCATTCGGCCACGGGCTGGAATCCGCTCATCTTCACTCCGGTCTGGCTGTTTTCTGGGGTTGTCATGCCCGCATGGTAGCAAAGCCCGACCACGCAATGCACTGAATACCCGCCATCGATCCCGGAGCCGGATATGTCCTTGAAGTTCGCCGCCAACCTGAGTTTTCTATACCAGGACCTGCCTTTCCTGGATCGCATCGGCGCCGCCGCGCGCGATGGATTCGAGGGCGTCGAATACCTCTTCCCCTACGACTTTCCCGCGCAGGAGATCAGGCGGCGCCTGGTCGATGCCGGCATCGACCAGGCCCTGTTCAACGCCCCCGCGGGCGACTGGGCGCAAGGCGAGCGCGGCACGGCCTCGCTGCCCGGCCGCACCGCCGAATTCCGCACCGGCATCATGCGGGCCCTGGACTATGCCAGCGTGCTGGGCAACACCCGCCTGCACGTCATGGCCGGCCTGCTGCCCCAAAGCGCCGACCGCGCCGTCCACCTGGCCGCCTACCAGTCCCACGTGGCCTGGGCCGCGGAACAGGCGGCCAGGCAAGGCGTCGCCATCATGCTCGAGCCCATCAACCAGCGCGACATGCCCGGCTATTTCCTGAGCTATCAGCAAGATGCCCTGGCCGTCATCGACGCCATCGGCGCGCCGAACCTGCGGGTGCAGTTCGACTGCTATCACTGCCAGATCATGGAAGGCGACATCGCCATGAAGCTGCGCGCCATGTTCGACCGCATCGGCCACGTGCAGGTCGCCAGCGTGCCCGGCCGCAACGAACCCGACGGACAGGAACTCCACTACCCCTACATTTTCCGGACGCTGGACGAACTGGGCTATGCCGGCTGGGTCGGCTGCGAATACAAGCCGCGCGCCGATACCCGGGCCGGACTGGGCTGGCTGCGCGCGTATCGGCAATTGGCCGGCCAATGAAAAAGCCATGC
>DASWPO010000038.1:0-14082 GCA_036404015.1 Bordetella sp.
GCCATGGCGATCATGACGCGCTGGCGCATGCCGCCCGAGAGCTGGTGCGGGTAGCGGTCGAGGATGGCGCGCGCCTCGGGGATGCGCACCCGCTCGAGCATGCGCAGGGCCTCGGCGCGCGCGGCGCCGGCGTCCAGCCCCTGGTGCAGCTGCAGCGCCTCGGCGATCTGCGTCCCGGCCGTGAACACCGGGTTGAGCGAGGTCATGGGCTCCTGGAAGATCATGGCGATGTCGGCGCCGCGCACGCGCCGCAGCGCCGACTCGTCGGCACGAGCCAGGTCGAGCAGCTCGCCATTGCGGCGGCGCAGGCGCATGTCGCCGCCGGCGATCTTGCCCCCGCCGTATTCGATCAGCCGCATCAGCGACAGCGAGGTCACCGACTTGCCCGAGCCCGATTCGCCGACGATGGCCAGCGTCTCGCCCCGGTCGACGTGGAAGGACACATCGCTGACGGCCTCGACCACGCGCGACGGCGTCGAAAATCGCACCGTCAGGCCGTCTACCTGGACAACCCTGCGGCCGTCCAATTCAACATCCCTATTCATTGCCTTACTCCTGGCGCGGATCGAGCGCGTCGCGCAGCCCGTCGCCCAGCAGGTTGAAGCCCAGGACGACCAGGAAAATGGCCGCCCCCGGAAAGATCGACATCCATGGCGCCTGGCTCATGAAGTTCTTGGCCGTGTTCAGCATCGAGCCCCACGACGGGTTGGGCGGCTGCAGCCCCAGGCCCAGGAAGGACAGGCTGGCCTCGGCGATGATGGACGTGGCGATGGTGATGGTGGCCTGCACGATGATGGGCGGCATGACGTTGGGCAGGACGTGGCGCACGATAATGCGCAGATCCGAGGCCCCCAGCGCGCGGGCGCCCTGCACGTAGTCCTCGTTCTTGACCGCCAGCACCTGCCCGCGCGTGAGCCGCGTGAACTTGGGCGCGGCCGACACGCCGATGGCGATCATGGCGTTGACCAGGCTGGGCCCCAGGAAAGCGGCCAGCGCGATGGCCAGGATCAGGAAGGGAATGGCCAGCAGCGCCTCGGTGACGCGCGAGATCACGCTGTCGACCCAGCCGCCGAAATACCCCGCCAGCAGGCCGAAGGGCACGCCCACCACCAGGGCGATGACGACCGACACCAGGCCGACCATGAGCGAGGCGCGCGCGCCGAACAGCATGCGGCTGTAGATGTCGCGGCCGAGTTCGTCGGTGCCCAGCCAGAACAGGTGCGACGGCGCCTTGCGCACGGTCATGAAGCTGGTCTTGAGCGGATCGGCGTTGGCCAGCACGGAAGCCAGTATGGCCAGCGCCACGAAGACCAGCACGATGGCCGCGCCCAGCATGGCGGTGCGGTTGCGCCGGAACTTGGCCCAGGCGCGGCTGCCGCTGCGCTGCGGCACGGCGATTGCGGTCACGGTAGGAGTACTCATGAATGCCTCAACCGGGGATTGACGACGATGTAGAGCACGTCGGCCAGCAGGTTCAGCAGGATGAAGCCCACGGCCACGCACAGGACGACGCCTTGCACCACGGCGTAGTCGCGGTTGAACACGGCGTCGACGATGAGCTTGCCGAAGCCCGGAATCGTGAACACCTGCTCGGTGAGCACGGCGCCGGCCAGCAGCTCGCCGAACAGCAGGGTGACCAGGGTGACGATGGGCATGAGCGCGTTGCGCAGCGCATGGCGCATCACCACCTTGTACGGCGACACGCCCTTGGCGCGCGCCGTGCGCACGTAGTCCGCGCCCAGGGCCTCGAGCATGGCCGACCGGGTATGGCGCATCAGGTAGGCGGCGATGGCCAGGGACAGCACGAAGGACGGCATCAGCAGCGTCTTGATCGACAGCCAGAAGTCTTCCGTAAGCGGCACATAGCCCGAGGCCGGCAGCAATTGCCACTCGACCGACACCACCAGGATGAGGATGATGCCCAGCCAGAAATTGGGAATCGACATGCCGGACAGGGCCGCCATATTGGCGCCCATCTCGACGGCCGAACCCTTGCGCACGGCGGCGATGATGCCGGCCGGAATGCCCAGCAGCAGGGCGAAGATCATGGCCATGACCGACAGCTGCGTGGTGACGGGCAGCTTCTGCCTGATCAGTTCGTTGACGGGCACGTCGGTGCGCAGGGACTTGCCCAGGTCGCCGTGGGCCACCTGCATGAGCCAGGCGCCGTACTGCACCGGCAGCGGGTCGTTGAGGTGGTACTTTCCCCGGAGATAGTCCAGCACGGCGGGATCGCGATCCTCGCCGGCCATGGCCAGCACAGGATCGCCGGGCAATATTTTTTGCAGCATGAAGACGATCATCGACACCAGGATCAATGTCGGGATCGACACGATCACGCGTCGCAGGATGAGTCGGAGCATAGGGATCAGTAAAAACGCGGCAGCCTCCAGGCTTGGCCCGGAGGCTGCCTGCCTTGCATTGCCTTACTTGGCGAAGGAAACGCCCTTGAGGCGGATCATACCGTCGGGAGACGGCTTGAAGCCGACGACCTTCTTCTGCAGGGCGAAAGGCCAGGGCTGGAAGTACAGGAAGAAGTTTTCCTCGTCGTTGTGCAGGATGGTCTCGGCCTGCTCGTACAGCGCCTTGCGCTGCGCCACGTCGGGCACGTGGCGCGCCTCTTCGAGCAGTCTGTCGACTTCCGCGTTGCAGTAGTGGCCGTCGTTCTGCGGCCCCTTGCAGGTCACGAAGGCCTGGATGTTGCCGTCCGGGTCGACGCGGCCGGACCAGCCGCGCAGCGACAGTTCGAAGTTGCCCTGCTGGGCCTGGCTCAACAAGGCCGCGTACTCGGTGGGACGCAGGCTGAGATCGAAGCCCGCCTCGGCCGACATGGCCTGGATCATCTGCGCCATGGCCGTGATGGTGGTGTCGTTGCCGAAGGACAGCTCGCCCTTGACCGGCAGGGTGACCCCCGCTTCCTTGAGCAGGGCCTTTGCCTTGTCCAGATCGCGGGCCGGCGGCTGGAACTTGTCGCTGAAGTACGGGCTGGACGGCGGGAAGGGCTGCGCCGCCGGCGGGTAGATGCCGTTGCCCACCACTTCGTTGATGGCGTTGCGGTCGATCGACAGTTCGAGCGCCTTGCGTACACGAGGGTCCTTGAAGGGCGAGGTCTTGGAAACCGGACCGTTGCCCACGTTGAAGTACACCTCCTGGTAGCCCAGGCCGTTGACCGGCGCGAAGACCAGGCTGGCGTCCTGCTTGACCTGCGGCACGTCCGACGGGCCCAGGCGCTCGAGGATCTGCAGGCCGCCCGAGCGCAGGTTGGACAGGCGCACCGTGGTGTCGGGGATGGGCAGGAACACCACGCGGTCGAAGTGGTAGTCCTTGGCGTCGTAGTACTTGTCGAACTTGTCGAGCACGATGCGGTCGTTCTGCACGCGCTCGACGAACTTGTACGGGCCCGAGCAGACCGGGCTGCGCGCCACAGCGCCGACTTCCTTGCCCGTGAAGGAGGCGGGCGAAAGCATCATGCCGGCGCGGTCGGACAAAGCGGCCAGCAGCGTGGCGTCGGGCTGCTTGAGCGTCAGCACCAGCGTGGTCGGGTCGGGCGCGGCCACGCTGGCCACCGACGTGATCTCGCTCTTGCGCATGCTTTCCGGCATGGTCATTTCGCGGTCGATATTGGCCTTGGCCGCGGCCGCGTCGAACTTGGTGCCGTCGTGGAACACCACGTCGCTGCGCAGCTTGAAGGTCAGCACCTTGTCGTCGGGGCTCCACGACCAGGATTCGGCCAGCTGGGGCACGAACTCCAGCTTGTCGTTGATGTCGACGAGCTTGTCGCACAGCGAGGTGAACACGATGCGGCTGACATAAGTGCGCGCGCGGTGCGGGTCGAGCGTGTCCGGATCTTCCTGCAGGCCGATGCGCAGTTCCTGCGCCAACGCCGTGGCCGACGCCAGGGCCAGCAGCACGCCCCCCAGCACCTTGCCCATGCGAGTGGGTTTGAACATCGAAATTCCCCTTGGATGGTTTTTCACAACGCTATTTTAGAAACCCGCGGCCAAGCCGTCGCGGCGCGGATCGCTCGCCGCCACGTAGCCCTGTTCATTGTCGTCGGGCGACATGCGCCAGATGAACTGGCCGGCGCCGAAGTCCATATAGGGATCGTCCACCGACTTGAGCTTGTGGCCCATCTGGGCCAGGCCCTCGACCACCTGGCGATCCATCGCGGGCTCGACGTCCAGCGTCTGGTCGCGGTTGAGCTTCCAGCGCGGCGCATCGCAGGCGGCCTGGGGCTGCTGGTCGTAGTCGATCATGCGGATGGCCGTCTGCAGGTGGCCCTGCGGCTGCATGTCGCCGCCCATCACGCCGAAACTCATCACCGGGCGGCCGCCCTGGGTGAGAAAGCCGGGGATGATGGTGTGGAAGGGGCGCTTGCCGCCCTCGACCACATTGGCCGAAACCGGGTCCATCGAGAAGCCCACGCCGCGGTTCTGCAGGCTGATGCCCGTGCCCGGCACCACGATGCCCGAGCCGAAGCCCATGTAGTTGGACTGGATGAACGAGATCATCATGCCGGACTCGTCCGCGGCGCTCATGTAGATGGTGCCACCGGCGGCCGGACGGCCGGACGTGGGATGCGCCGCCTTGCCCAGGTCGATGAGCTTGGCGCGCGAGGCCAGGTAGGCCGGGTCGAGCATCTGCTCGGGCGTGACTTCCATGCTGCGCGGGTCGGCCACGTACTTGTAGATGTCGGTGAAGGCCAGCTTCATGGCCTCGATCTGCACGTGCTGCGACTGCAGCGTGTCCACGCCCATGCCCTTGAGGTCGAAGTGCTCGCAGATGCCCAGCGCGATCAGCGCGGCGATGCCCTGCCCGTTGGGCGGGATCTCGTGCATCTCGTAGCCGCGATAGGACTGCGAGATGGGCTTGACCCACATGGGCCGGTAGTTGCGCAGATCGTCCAGCGTCATGGCGCCGCCGCATTCCTTGCTGAAGGCGGCGATGCGTTCGGCGATGTCGCCCTCGTAGTAGTCGCGGCCCTTGCTTTCAGCGATGCGGCGCAGCGTGTAGGCGGCCTCGGGCAGGCGGAAGTGCTCGCCGACCCTGGGCGCGCGGCCGTTGGGCATGAAAGCCTCGGCGTAGCCGGGCTGCGAGTGCAATTCGTCGGCGGCCAGCTTCCACTTGTGGGCCACCATCGGCGGCACGGCGTAGCCGCGCTCGGCGATCTCGATGGCGGGCTCGAACAGCGTCTCGAAGGGCAGCTTGCCGAACTTCTCGTGCAGGGCGGCCCAGCCAGCCACCACGCCGGGCACGGTGACGGCGTCCCAACCGCGCTTGGGCTGGACGGCCAGGCCATCCGCGCCGGTGCCGTACTTCTTCTTGAAGTAGTCCACGCTCCAGGCCGCGGGCGCCACGCCCGAGGAATTCAGGCCATGCAGCGCCTTGCCGTCCCACAGGATGGCGAAGCAGTCGCTGCCCAGGCCGCAGGACACGGGCTCGGTCAGCGTGATGACGGCCGCGGCGGCCACGGCGGCATCCACTGCGCTGCCGCCCTTGAGCAGCATGCGCAGGCCGGCCTGCGCCGCCAGGGGGTGCGAAGTCGACACGACATTGCGCGCGAACACCGGGGTGCGGTGCGAAGTGTAGGGGTTGGTCCAGTTGAACGATTTCATGGCGCGTTCCTGCAGCGATGGGGATGAACGGACTGACGGCAGCATCGCTGCCGGAAAACCCTTGAAATTACTCTCGTGCTTTAATTAGATCAATTTGATTTTTTGTTTTGTTATTAAAGATTTTTTTATGAGTCGCCGGACTTTCCCACAAAGCTCGGGACAACCCTTATGAGCACGCTGCGGTTCCTGCGCACCTTCCTGGCCGTGGTCCATCACGGGTCGTTCTCCGAAGCCGCGGAGCATGTCGCCCTGACCCAGGCCGCCGTGAGCTTCCAGATGCGCGCCCTGGAAAACGAACTGGGCCGGGAACTCTTCGACCGCAGCGGCCGCCTGGCCCTGCTCAGCGCCGCCGGCCGCGAGCTCGTGCCCGAAACCATGCGCCTGCTGGAGCTCTACGACCGCATGCGGCTGCCGCCCGCCGCGTCCGACACCCTGGCCGGCTCGGTATCGGTCGGCGCCATCGTCTCGTGCATGGGCACGCTGTCCAAGGTGGTCTCGGCCATGAAGCGCGAGCATCCGGCCCTGGACGTGCGCATATTTTCGGGCAAGTCCAGCGAACTGGCCGGCAAGGTCGAGGCCGGCGAACTGGATGCGGCCTTCCTGGTCGAGGCCGGCCGGCCCACGGCCAGCACGCGCTGGATCACGCTGTACGAAGAGCCCCTGGTGGTGGTGGCGCCGGCCTCGGCGCCGGGCAAGACCGTGCGCGAGGTGCTGGCCCAGTCGCCCTTCCTGCGCTTTGACCGCACCCAGCGCACCGGCCGGCAGATCGACCGCGTGCTGCGCCGGCTGGGCGTCTCGATCCACGAATTCCTGGAACTGAACGCCATCGAGACGCTGGTCGAACTGGTGCGCCAGGAAGTGGGTGTGACCTTGCTGCCGCTGCTCAATGGCGTCAACTGGCAGCAGACGCCGGACCTGCGGGTGCTGTCCCTGCCCTCGGACCTGGGGCCCTTCACCCGGGCCATCGGCATGCTGGAGCGGCGCGACCCGGCACGGCAGGCCATCACCACGGCCATCTGCGCGCTCAGCGGCGCAGCCTTTCGCAAGCGGATGGCCGGCGCCGCGACGGCCTAGACGCAAAACGGCCGGCGCCAGGGCCGGCCGCTTTCCGCGTGACAGCGTGTCGTCGTCACGCTCGCCGGTGCGGATGGCCTGGATTATTTCGCTACCCAGCCTGTGTTGGAATAGCCGCCGCTTTCTTTGACATAGAACGACGTGCCGGCGCCGCCATCACGTCTTCGATACGTCGAACCTACGCCTGCGGTAATGACCCCTTCGGGGGAGCCCGCACCAGTCGTGTCGAAGCATTGTGTAGATCCATCTAGTGAAAGCTGGGCCCGGGATCCCACCGTAGCCATTGTTGCAACAATAGTATTTTGGTTGAAAGCCCTCAGCAAAGTTCCGTCGCCGCCGATACGCTGCCACACATGCGCAATACCGCTCGTCGACGTGATCTGTTGACCCGACGAGAATATCTGGACACCAGCGATCAGGGTAGAGGCTGGATCAAGTTGAGTTGACCTGTCATAGCCCAGCCGGAATGCACGGCTTTCATTAAAAACCGTGACATCGCCGCCAGTCGACACATGCACCGTATTCGTCGTGGCATCCACGGAAATGTGACCATCCGAATAAGTAACCTTACATGCCACGCACGTTGCATCGAATCCGACAAGATAAGACGCATCGCTAAGGCTTGGGTCATCCACATAATGTGCAGGATTGATGACGTGCACATTGGAACATCCCGAAATGGCGATGGGCCACCGATCCGGGCTTGGCGTCGAGCCTGTATGGACAAATTGGAAATCCCTGATCTTGATGTCAGACTGCCCTACGCAAAGCAATGGCTGCTTTCCAGTATCGGTATAGTCCCCGACCACAATTACATTATTCACCGTGACATTCTTCGCGTTCGCAGCATTCGTATCGGTACGCATCAAGATGCCATACGCCATTTGTCCGCGAATATCGATTTCCACGCCATCGACCACGAAGTTGGATGTGTCCGTGATTTCCAGCATGTTCGTGCCGACACCGGTAGGATTGTTCAACGCGTCTTGTAAGCAAACAGCCGCATAGTTCGAAAGTGAACCGCTTTGCACATCCACGATATCAATACCACGGCCACATTGATTCAATGCCACGTTAGAAATTACGACCACCTCGCCTTTCCGCACTTTCAGGGTTGAATTGTGATCTTTGTACCCAGAAATGTGAGAAATATTGATAGTGTGAGGCGCGGCCCCTATCCTGTTCGTCACATACAAGTAATGCCCTGGATCGGTTGAACCATCGGCATTGGTGCTTATTTTTGTATTCTTCGAACCACCGTGAATAATCGATATCCGTTCAGGCTGTTCAACCAAAAGGCCGAAACAGCAAGTATCCGTGTAGTAGTCCCGCGTACGCAGATCACCGTACAGGGTTTCCTCATCGGTGTAATCACCGCAGTAATGAACCCCAACGTTGATCTGAGAGCAGGTTACATCATCAATAACAAGGCCACCATTACCATCATACTGTCGGATGAATGAAAATGCGTTGTTGCCCAATCCGGCCAGTCCGCTGCTTGGCGTGATCAGGGGCTGCTTGGGGACGTCTTGCAACAGGCCATACTCATCTCCATAAACCCAAATTCCACCAATTCGCAAATTTGCTCCCCGTTGCGCGATGAATTCGAGTTTGTTTGATGTGGGCACCCAAATGGTTGCACCACTGCCTTGGCCGACAATGCTGATATTAGGATCCAATGAACTTACGGTAGCGGCCGTTCCTTCATCAGGAGCGATAATGGAAGCATAAGGCGCATGCACAAACGTGCCGCTTCCGTATTCGATGACGCCACCGCCGAATGGACGCAGATGGAGAATCGCACGCATCAGCGCCGCTGAGTAGTCCGTCTCTCCGGTAACAAAAAAATCATCAATATAAACGTGCGAATCCATATATCCCTCTTCTTTAGTCAGGAAAAAAGACCTCGCGCTATTACACGATCTTCTTTGGTTTTATTTACAAAATAAAGTCTAAAGAGCCAGACGAAGACTCAGTCCGCAGGGCATCCTGCTTTGGTCATACGAAATCCCCAAAAGCAAAACGGCCGGCACGCCATGTGCCGGCCGTCTGCCAGAATCCGAAACAGATTACAGCGCGTCGTCGTCGCTCTCGCCGGTGCGGATGCGGATGGCCTGCTCGACCGGGGTGACGAAGATCTTGCCGTCGCCGATCTTGCCGGTGCGCGCGGCCTTGAGCACGGCCTCGATGGCCGTCTCGACGCGGTCGTCGGGCAGGACCACCTCGACGCGGATCTTGGGCAGGAAATCCACGACATATTCGGCGCCGCGATAGAGCTCGGTATGCCCCTTCTGTCGGCCGAAACCCTTGACTTCAACAACCGTGAGGCCGCTGACGCCGGCTTCGGCCAGCGCCTCGCGCACCTCGTCGAGCTTGAAGGGCTTGATAATGGCGGTGACTTGTTTCATGTGCGTCCCTTGTTGTATGGCTGCAGGATGCCTGCCGCGCGACGGCCTAGACCGGCTCGCGGAAACCGTTGGTGAGAGGATAGCGCCAATCGCGGCCGAATGCGCGCTGCGTGATGCGCGGTCCCGGCGGCGCCTGGCGGCGCTTGTATTCGTTGATGCGGATCAGGCGCAGCACCTGCTCGACCGCCGCGGCCGGGTAGCCGGCCGCCACGATCTGCGCCGGCGACTCATTGTGCTCCATGTAGCGGGCCATGATGCCGTCGAGCACCTCGTAAGGCGGCAGGCTGTCCTGGTCGGTCTGGTCGGGGCGCAGCTCGGCCGAAGGCGGCCGGGTGATGATGCGCTCGGGGATGACCTCGCCGCGCGTGTTGCGCCAGACGGCCAGGCGATAGACCAGCGTCTTGGGCACGTCCTTGATGACGGCGAAGCCGCCGGCCATGTCGCCGTACAGCGTACAGTAGCCGGTGGTCATTTCAGATTTGTTGCCCGTGGTGAGCACCAGCCGGCCCGTCTTGTTGGACAGGGCCATGAGCAGCGTGCCGCGCACGCGGGCCTGGATGTTTTCTTCGGTGGCGTCCACCGGCAGGCCGGCGAACTGGCCGGCCAGCATGGATTCGAAGGCCTGGAAGGCCGGCGCGATGGCGATCTCGTCATAGCGCACGCCCAGCCGGCGGGCCATGTCGCTGGCGTCGAGCTGGGAGATGTCGGCGGTATAGCGCGAGGGCATCATCACCGCGCGCACATTGTCGGCGCCCAGCGCGTCGACCGCGACGGCCAGCACCACGGCCGAGTCGATGCCCCCCGACAGGCCGATGATGGCGCCGGGAAAGCCGTTCTTGCCCAGGTAGTCGCGCACGCCCAGGACCAGGGCGTTCCAGACTTCTTCTTCCTGGCTGGTTTCGAAGGCCTCGGGCAGGCCGTCCAGGGCCCGCACCGAACCCGCCGCGTCGATCTCGACCAGCCCCAGGTCCTCGGTAAAGCCGGGCAGCTGCGCCATCTGCCTGCCCTCGGCGTCCAGCACGAAGGACAACCCGTCGAAGACCAGCTCGTCCTGCCCGCCCACCAGGTTGGCGTAGACCAGGGCGCAGCCCGTGCCCTGCAGGCTGCGGCGGGCCACCTCGACGCGCTCTTCCTGCTTGCCCTGGTTGTAGGGCGAGGCATTGGGCACCAGCAGCACGCGGGCGCCGGCGGCCGCCGCCGCGCGCGGGGCGCTGTCGAACCAGATGTCTTCGCAGATGTTCACGCCGAACCGCACGCCCTTGACCTCGAAAACCAGGGAAGACTCGCCCGGCTCGAAGTAGCGCTTTTCGTCGAACACCGAATAATTGGGCAGCTCCCGCTTGGCGTAGGTGCCCAGCACGCGGCCTTCGCACAGGACGCTGGCGGCATTGTGCGGGCGGCCTTCGCGGCGCGCCGCATGGCCCACCACCACATGCAGGCCGGCCAGGCCGGCCAGGTCGGCGCACAGCTGCTGCAGGGCGCGCGCCTGCGCATCGATGAAGGACGGGCGCAGCAGCAGATCTTCGGGCGGATAGCCGGTGAGCGACAGCTCGGGCGTCACCAGCACATCGGCGCCCTGGGCATGGGCCTCGCGGGCCGCCTGCAGGATCTTGGCGGCATTGCTGGCCAAGCCTCCGACGACGGTATTGATCTGCGCGAAAGCGACACGGGCGGCGCTCATGGGGGACAGGTTCCGTAGACACAGAATGGGGACGGGGAAAATTATCGCATGCCTCTCCCCCGCTCCCGCCGTCCGGCCCGGGACGGGCGGCAACCAGCCTCTATAATCGGCGCCATCATGGCAAACAACGCACCCACTCCCCAAGACCAGTTCGCCAACAAGGCGCAAGCCTGGTCCGCCCGGTTCTCCGAGCCGGTTTCCGACCTGGTCAAACGCTATACCGCCTCGGTGGATTTCGACCAGCGCCTGGCCCGCCACGACATCCGCGGCTCGCTGGCCCATGCCGAAATGCTGTCCGCCCAGGGCATCATCGCCGCCCAGGACTACGCCGACATCCAGCGCGGCATGCAGCAGATCCTCGCCGAGATCGACGCCGGCTCCTTCCAGTGGCTGCTCGACCTCGAAGACGTGCACCTCAACATCGAGAAACGCCTGGTGGAGCTGGTGGGCGATGCCGGCAAGCGCCTGCACACCGGCCGCTCGCGCAACGACCAGGTGGCCACCGACGTGCGCCTGTGGCTGCGCGACGAGATCGACGGCCTGATCGACCTGCTGCGCCTGCTGCGCCGGGCGCTGGCCACGGTGGCGCTGGAACACGCCGCCACCATCCTGCCCGGCTTCACCCACCTGCAGGTGGCCCAGCCGGTCACCTTCGGCCACCACCTGCTGGCCTATGCCGAGATGTTCGGCCGCGACGCCGACCGCCTGGCCGACTGCCGCAAGCGCGTCAACCGGCTGCCGCTGGGCGCCGCCGCCCTGGCCGGCACCAGCTACCCCATCGACCGCGACCGCGTGGCGCGCACCCTGGCCTTCGACGGCGTGTGCCGCAACTCGCTGGACGCCGTGTCCGACCGCGACTTCGCCATCGAGTTCTGCGCGGCCGGCGCCCTGGTCATGACGCACATCTCGCGCCTGTCGGAAGAGCTGGTGCAATGGATGAGCCCGCGCGTGGGCTTCATCGACCTGGCCGACCGCTTCTGCACCGGCAGCAGCATCATGCCGCAGAAAAAGAACCCCGACGTGCCCGAGCTGGCCCGCGGCAAGACCGGCCGCGTCAATGGCCACCTGGTGGCCCTGCTGACCCTGATGAAGGGCCAGCCCCTGGCCTACAACAAGGACAACCAGGAAGACAAGGAAGGCCTCTTCGACACGGTCGACACGCTGCGCGACACGCTGACGATCTTCGCCGACATGGCGGGCGGCATCAAGGTAAAGGCCGACAATATGCGCGCGGCCGCCCTGCAGGGCTTCGCCACCGCCACCGATCTCGCCGACTACCTGGTCAAGCGCGGCCTGCCTTTCCGCGATGCGCACGAGGTGGTGGCGCACGCGGTGCGCGACTGCGAACAGCGCGGCATCGACCTGGCCGACCTCACGCTGGCCGAACTGCAGGCCTACAACGCCGGCATCGAGGCCGACGTGCACCAGGTGCTGACGCTGGAAGGTTCGGTGGCGGCTCGCAAGCACATCGGCGGGACGGCGCCGGAGCGCGTGCGCGAAGAAGCGCAGCGGGTGCTCGACGAGACGGCTTGAGCCCCGCCTAGCGTCCGGCCCTCCCACCCTGCCGGGCCGCCTGCTCGCGCAGCAGCGCGATGAATGTCCGCTGCTCCTGCGTGAGCGGCTCGTTGCGGCGCATCAGGATGCCGAACGGCGCCAGCGTTTCGGCAAACGCCCCGGTGAGCTGCACCGGCAGCGCCTTCACCAGCCCCATTTTCAGATAGTCGCGCAGCGCCGATTCCGACAGCACCATGATCGCGTCGGTGAGCTGCACCAGCTGCTGCATTGAATAGACCGAGCTGCATTCGATGATGTCGGCCGGCGCCGGCAGCGACAGGCGCTGCAGGGCCTGGTCGAGCGCAATGCGCGCGGGACTGTCGGGCGGCTGCAGGATCCACGGCCAATCATGCACCAGCTCGTCCAGGCCGAGCTTGCGGCGGCGCGACAAGGGGTGGCCGCTGCGCGTCACGATCAGCAGTTGCTCATTGCCCAGCGGCTCGAACACATATTGATCCCCGTTGGTCTCGGGGTTGCGCCGCGCGATGGCGACGTCGATGCGATTCTGGTCCAGCAGCCGTATCACCTGGTCGCTGGTGTCGCCCATGATGCGAAGGCGCATCTGCGGATTCTGCGCCTTCATGCGCGCCACCGCATCCATGACCAGGTCGGGCGCGGCGCCCATGATGGTGCCGATCGCCAGGTAGCCGTAGCCCCCCTGCTGGCGAGCGGCCAGGTCCTCGGCGCAGCGGTCCAGGCTATTGAGCGCCGCCTCCGCGAAGCGCACCATCTGGCGCCCCAGCGCCGTGGGCCGCATGCCGCGCGGCATGCGCTCGAACAGGGGGCAGCCGAACATATCCTCGATCTCGTGCAGCATGCGCGTGGCGGCTGGCTGCGACATGTTCAGGTTCAACGCGGCGCGATGCAGGTTCTGGCTGGAGCCGAGCACCACCAGCATGTGCAGATGCTTGTAGCGCAGGCGGTTGAACAAGCCGCGGTGCAAAGCGGACAAGGCGTTGTTGCGTGGCATGGCGGGTGGAGAGCGTTGGATTTGAACGATACCCAAAAGGTATCGCTTGTGAACGAAATTCGATTTGTGGTGCATAGCACGGACACGTACAGTTTCCGCCGACAACAATAAAAAATCTATACACAACAACATGAATATTGGAGACAACCATGAAGACGCTTCCTGCCCCTTTGCTCGCCAAGCTTTCCTGGCGCCTGCTGCCCTTCCTGCTTCTGATGTACATCATGGCCTTCCTGGACCGAGCCAACGTGGGCTTCGCCAAGCAGGCATTCCAGGCCGATACCGGCGTCGGCGACGCGGCCTTCGCCTTCGGGGCCGGGGTGTTCTTCGTGGGCTACGCCCTGCTCGAAGTGCCCAGCAACCTCATCATGCATCGGGTAGGCGCGCGCATGTGGATGTGCCGCATCATGGTGACGTGGGGGCTGGTATCGGCCGCGACGGTGTTCGTGCACGATGAAACCAGTTTCTACGTCCTGCGCTTTTTGCTGGGCGTGGCCGAGGCCGGATTCTTCCCCGGCGTCATCCTCTACCTGACCTATTGGTTCCCGTCGGCCACGCGCGGCCGGGCCATGGGCTTTTTCTACTTCGGCGCGCCGCTGGCCTTCATCTTCGGCAGTCCGCTGTCGGGCCTGCTGCTGGAGCTGCATGGCGTGAGCGGCTGGAACGGCTGGCAATGGCTGTTCGCGGTCGAGGGGCTCATGGCCAGCATCGTGGGTATCTGGGCGTACTTCTACCTCGACAACCGGCCCGCCGACGCCAAGTGGCTGACGCCGGACGAGC
>DASWPO010000039.1:0-25321 GCA_036404015.1 Bordetella sp.
TGGGGGCTGCTCTTCGGCGGCGTCTTCCTCGCGGTTCCGGTCCTGGGGTCGGTCGTGGTCCTGGGGCATCTGGCGGCGATCGTAGTGTCGATCGTCGAGGGCGCCGTCGTCATGGGCGGGCTGAGCGCGATTGGCGCCGCCATCGCCAGCCTGGGCATTCCCAAAGACAGCGTCATCAAGTACGAGACGGCGGTCAAGGCCAACGGGTTTCTCGTGATGGGGCATGGCACATCGGAAGAAATCTCGAAGGCAAAGGCCGTGCTCGGCGCGCTCAATCCCTCTCTGCTGGACGTGCACGAAGGCTTGGCGCAAGCCAGCTCCGCCGGGCATGCCATATCCTAATACGAATTGAGGCCCCCCGAACCCGTGCAGTCTTTGGCTGCACGGGTTTCTTATTGGCTTCTGCTGGTGCTGTGGAGTCAGATTCTTCATCGCTCGGAATCCCGGGACATCAACCGGCGAGCCCCTTGCGAATTGCCTGCAATTCCCGTCGCCGGCTTGCGGTGGATTGGGGATAGGTCATCTTCAGGGACTCGAGTGCGTCCAGTATGATGCGGGAGATGATCAACCGCGCGTTCTTCTTGTCGTCGGCCGGCACGACGAACCAGGGGGCGCCGTGGGTGCTGGTCGCGCCAAGGCATTGTTCGTAGGCCTTCATGTACTGCTTCCAGAATTTTCGCTCCGCAATGTCCGCCGCGCTGAATTTCCAGTTCTTGTCCGGATCGTCAATGCGCGCAAGGAATCGTCGGCGTTGTTCAGCCTTCGAGAGATGCAGGAAGAACTTGATGATGTGCGTGCCGTTTCGATCGAGATGCCGCTCCAGATCGACAATCGACCGATACCGACCATGCCAGACCGACTCTTTATCGAGCAACGCATCCGGCAAGCCTTCGCCAAGCAGAATCTCCGGATGGACGCGCACGATCAGGACTTCCTCGTAGTATGACCGGTTGAATATGCCGATTTGCCCGCGCGCGGGTAAATCGCGGGTGGTGCGCCAGAGAAAATCGTGCTCCAGTTCAATCGGCGTGGGATGCTTGAAGCTGAAGACCTGGCAGCCCTGCGGATTCACGCCCGACATCACATGTTTGATCGCGCCATCCTTGCCGGCCGCGTCCATGGCCTGGAAAATCAGCAAAAGCGCATGGCGGTTCGATGCATAGAATAGTTGCTGCAGCGAACTCAATCGTGCCACATGCGCGGCGATCAGTTCCTGATAGTGTTCCTTCGAGCTGTACAAGGGGTCGACCGTGGTCGGCCACTTGCCAAGGTTTACGTCATCTCCCTCTTGCACGCAGAAATCTTCCGATCTGGTTTTCATCTCGAGCCCGTCCATGGTCATGTCAGCCGCCGCCCCGCCATCGCGCACCCTCGCATCGACAGGAACGGCATCGCGTTCTACGTAATATTCAGGCGAGCGAAGATGGGAATCTTCAGCGCGTCCAGCACAAGCGCAAGGACTACCGTTGCGGCAAGCACCCCCGCCACCACCGCGACGGATAGCGACGTCATTGCGATCCCGCCAACGGCAAGAATCACGGCGATCACGACGTCGGCAACCGACGATGCAATCAGCCAGAGACTGGGACGGGTGCCCCACATGCGCCGGCGTTGACGAATCGCGTATAGCGTCGCCTGGCTGCCGAAGACGAGGACCACGAAGGTCAAGGTCTGGAGCGCGCCGGGGCCCAGATCCATCTCGAACCTGCCGATTGCCAGCACCCCGGTACAGAACGCCAGCAGCAGCACGCCGATGACCACGCCCGCAATCGTCAGATTGCCGATGCGCCATGTATTCGGCGACGCCGAGGAATCGACGTTGTCCGTCGTCAATGACATGGCGAGAAAGTCACCGGCGATCATCAGGATCACCATCAGCAGCGGCGTCAGGATCGCGTGCCCCGTCATGATGAGACCGAACACCAGCAGAAGCGCGGTCGTGATCTTCTTGATGATCGAGTTCAGCGTGTAGGTCTGGATGCGCTGGAATGTCACGCGGCCCTCTTTCACCGCCGCCACGATGCCGGTGAGACCGGGTTCGGTCAGCACCATCACGGCGGCGGATTTGGCGACGTCGGTCGCCGTCGACACCGCAATGCCCATTTGCGCCTGGCGCAGCGCGGGCGCGTCGTTGGCGCCGTCGCCGCACATGCCGACCACATGCCCGCTTTTCTGGAAGGCCTTGACGAGCTTGTATTTGTCCTCCGGCAGCACGCCGGCGAACACCGTGAATGATTCCGGCTTGACGCTGTCTGGAATGGGCCCCGGCGGACAGGTCGCGCCGTCGAGACCGACCGCGTGGGCGACGATGCCCGCGGTCGCCGGCGCGTCTCCCGTCACCATCACGGCGCGCACGCCGAGACCGTGCAACTCGGTGATGAGCGCGGCCGAGTCGTCGCGCGGCGGGTCGCTCAACGCGACCATCCCGACCAGTTTCAGCGCCGCGGGTGCGCCCGCCGCCACGGCAAGCACCCGAAAGCCCTTCCCCTCAAGCTCATTGGCCTGCGCTGCCGCCGTCGGCAATGGTTCCGCACGCCCTGTTATGACCGCGAAAGCGCCCTTCACGATTCGCAGCGCGTTGCCGGTCGAATCGGTCGCGCTTGCCTCGGACATCTTCTTGTCTGGATCGAAGGCGGTGAATCGGGTCAGTTTCGGCGCGTCGGATGCGAGATGGTCCGCGGCAGCCGCGCGAATCGCCGCATCGACCGGGTCTCCCCCGCCTTCGGCACTCGCCAGCGCGGCGAACGTCAGCACATGTTGGCTATCGAAGCCGGGCATCGGTTGCACGGTCGTGACGGTCAGCGCGTTGCGCGTCAATGTGCCGGTCTTGTCGGTGCACAATATGTCCATGGTGCCAGCCTCATCGACGGCGGCCAGGCGCGTAGAAAGTACGCCGCGCCCTGCCAGGGCGCGCGCGCCAAGCGCAGCCGACAGCGTGAAGGTGGCTGGCAACGCCACCGGAATCGACGCAAGCACGGCGGTCAGCACGAGCGGCACGATATCCGCCCACGACAGGTGAAGATACAACGCACAGGCAAGCAGCATCACGATGACGACGCCGCTGAAGATGGCCAGATTACGCACGACCAGCAATACCGCCTTCTGCTGCGAACTTGCCGCATGCGCGGTGCGGACCAGCTCCGCGGTGCGGCCGAAGCGGGTATGAACGCCGGTCGCGGTCACGACAGCCACCGCTTCGCCGCGGCGGACCAGCGCGCCGGCATAGGTCTGCACGCCGGCAGCGCCTTCGATCGGCACGGATTCGCCGGTCAACATCGAGTGGTCGAGCAGCGCATTACCCGAGACGAGCTTCGCGTCGGCCGCCACCACTGCGCCCAGCGATAGCTTGACTACGTCGCCCGGGACCAGATCCGCGGCCGGGACGGTCGACCACGCTCCGTCGCGCCGCACCGAAGCGTTAAGCGCAAGCCGCGATTTCAGCGCGGTCAGGGTCGCCTGTGCCCGGCTTTCCTGAAAAAATCCGAGCGCGGCGTTGAGCACGAGTAGTCCCGCAATGATTCCTGCTTCGACAAATTTTCCCAGGGCGCATTCCAGGACGACGGCGGCCTCGAGCATCCACGGGACCGGCGCCCAGAATTTCCCGAGCGCCATGCGCAAGGGGTGCGCCGAGACATCCGGTGTCGCGTTCGGACCGGATTCAGCCAATTTGCGGCGCGCCTCGGCACTGCTCAGGCCACTCTCGGACGGCACTTCCGGCGGGCTCGTCGTCATGGCCGCGGGAGTGGTCCCTGTCGTCGCTGGTGTCATGAGGTGTTCTCTTTCTCGGCCAAGTTCTTGCTTTTACGATAGGCCGGCGTGCAGAGACAATCCGTACGAAAGCGTACGGACGAAGGGAAATCGGAAAAATCAGATGCGGCGGCGGGCCGCCGCCGCGCGGCTACTTGCGCACTTCGCGGAACCAGGTGCGATGATGCCGCCAGGCCCAGCCCGGCGTCACCTTGCCGCGCACCATGGCGCCCACCGAGCCCTTGACCCAGATCGCCGCGTAGATGTGCACGATGATCGAGCAGATGATGGCAAAGCCGCAGAGGGCGTGCAACACCGCCGCCGCGCGGATCACCCAGATGGGGAAGTACATCGAGAAGTACGCGCGCCAGATGACGATGCCCGACAGCAGCAGCCCGGCCATGCACAGGATCAGCACGTAGAACAGCATCTTCTGGCCGGCGTTGTACTTGCCGACCTCGGGCAGGTTCTCTTCGCGGTTGGTCAGCACGTCCTTGATCTGGCCGAGCCATTGCCGGTCGGCCGCGGTCATGCAGTTGTACTTGAACATGCGGATGGCGAAGATGAAGAACGAGACGAACATCACCACGCCCACGAAGGGGTGCAGGATGCGCGTCCACGGCCCGCCGCCGAACAGGTTGGTCAGCCAGAAGAACGCCGGGTGGAACAGCGCCAGCCCCGACAAGGCCAGCAGCACGAAGCAGATGGCGGTGATCCAGTGGTTGGTGCGCTCGTTGGCGGTGTAGCGTTCGATGAGCTTGCCGCCGTGATTGGACTCTTGACTCATGGTCACGCCTCCTGTTCGGCCTTGCGCTCGTCTTCTTCAGACGTCTCGTTGGGACCAATGCGGATGTAGTGGAAGAAGCCGGCCAAGGCCGAGAAGGCCATGATGGCCACGCCCAGCGGCTTGGCCACGCCCTTCCAGAACGACACCATGGGGCTGATGCGCGGGTTTTCCGGCAGGCCGTGGTAGAGCATCGGCTTGTCGGCATGGTGCAGCACGTACATCACGTGGGTGCCGCCCACGCCCTGCGGATCGTACAGGCCGGCCTGCTCGAAGCCGCGCGACTTGAGGTCCTCGATGCGCTCGGCCGCGTGCTGGTGCATGTCTTCCTTGGTGCCGAAGGTGATGGCGCCGGTGGGACAGGTCTTCACGCAGGCCGGCTCCTGGCCGACCGCGACGCGGTCGGAGCAGAGCGTGCACTTGTAGGCCTTGCTGTCCTTCTTGGAGATGCGCGGCACGTTGAACGGGCAGCCGGTGACGCAATAGCCGCAGCCGATGCAGTTCTCTTCGTGGAAGTCCACGATGCCGTTGGTGTACTGCACGATGGCGCCCGGCGAAGGACAGGCCTTCAGGCAGCCCGGGTCTTCGCAGTGCATGCAGCCGTCCTTGCGGATCAGCCACTCCAGGTTGCCCGTCTCCTCGTTCTCGTATTCGGAGAAACGCATCACCGTCCACGAGTGCTCGGAAAGATCGGCCGGGTTGTCGTAGACGCCCACGTTGGTGCCGATCTCGTCGCGCAGGTCGTTCCATTCCATGCAGGCGGACTGGCAGGCCTTGCAGCCGATGCACTTGGAGACGTCGATCAGCTTGGCCACGGTGCCGGTGGAAGGCTCGCGCACGCCGGGAGGCGGCGTGGTCGTCGACGAGCGCCGCTTGATGTCAAGGGATTGCAGGGACATGTTGGCGCTCCTATGCCTTCTCGACCTTCACGAGGAAGGACTTGAATTCCGGCGTCTGGCTGTTGCCGTCGCCCACGAACGGGGTCAGCGTGTTGGCGAGAAAGCCCGGTTTGGCGATCCCCACGAAACCCCAATGGATGGGAATGCCCACGTGATGGATCTTCTTGCCATCGACGTCGAGCGCCTTGATCCGCTTGGTGACCAGCGCCACCGCCTTGATGTAGCCGCGGTTGGACGAGACCTTCACCTGCGAACCGTTGGCGATGCCCAGCTCCTGCGCCAGCGACTCGCCGATCTCGACGAACTGCTGCGGCTGCAGGATCGAGTTGAGCTCGACGTTCTTGGTCCAGTAGTGGAAGTGCTCGGTCAGCCGGTAGGTGGTGCCCACGTACGGGAACTGCTCGACCTTGCCCATGGCCTCCAGGTCGCCCTTGAACACGCGGGCGGCCGGGTTGTTGGTGGCCGTCTTGCTCTGGGGATAGACCGGGTTGTAGCCCAGCGGGGTTTCGAAGGGTTCGTAGTGCGTGGGAAAGGGGCCTTCGGCCATGCCCGCGCGGGCGAAGAAGCGCGCCACGCCCTCGGGGTTCATGATGAAGGGGCCCATGCCGTCGGCGGGCTTGGACGTCGCCACGAAGTCGGGGATGTCGGCCCCGCCCCAGCCCTTGCCGTTCCAGGCAATCAAGGCGCGCTTGGGGTTGTAGGGCTTGCCTTCCAGGTCGCACGAGGCCCGGTTGTAGAGCACCCGGCGGTTGGCCGGCCAGGCCCAGGCCCAGTTCAGCGTCTGGCCCACGCCGGTGGGGTCGCTGTTGTCGCGGTTGGCCATCTGGTTGCCGGCCTGCGTCCAGGCGCCGCAGAAGATCCAGCAGCCCGACAGCGTGGTGCCGTCGTCGCGCAGCTCGGCAAAACCCGAGAGCTGCTCGCCTGCCTTGCGCACGACCGCGCCGCTCGCGTCGGTGAGGTCGACCAGCGCGCGGCCGGAGTACTCCTTGGCCAGCTCGACGGCCGTGGGGCTTTCCGGGTTGGAATAGGGCCACGACAGGTTGACGATGGGGTCGGGGAACTTGCCGCCGTCCTTGCGGTACATGTCGCGCAGGCGCAGGAACAGGCCCGACATGATCTCGAGGTCGCTCCTGGCCTCGCCCGGGGCCTCGGCGCCCTTCCAGTGCCATTGCAGCCAGCGGCCCGAATTCACCAGCGCGCCCTCTTCCTCGGCGAAGCAGGTGGTGGGCAGGCGGAAGACCTCGGTCTGGATCTTGCTGGAGTCGACGTCGTTGTGCTCGCCGTAGTTCTTCCAGAACTCGGAGGTCTCCGTGTTCAGCGGGTCCATGACGACCATGAACTTGAGCTTGGCGAAGGCCGACAGCAGCTTGGCCTTGTCCGGCGCGGCCGCCAGCGGGTTGAAGCCCTGGCAGAGGTAGCCGTTGACCTTGCCCTGGTTCATCAGCTCGTACGTCTGCAGCATGTCGTACATCTTGTCGAGCTTGGGCAGGTAGTCGTAGGCCCAGTTGTTCTCGGCCGTCGCGGCGCTGCCCCACCAGGCCTTCATGAAGCTGACGTGGAATTTTTTATAGTTCTGCCAGTAGCTCAACTGGCCCGGGCGCAGCGGCTTGGAGGCGCGCGCGTCGATGTACTGGCCGAAGTCCTGCTCGGGCTCGTTGGGCAGCGTCATGTAGCCGGGCAGCAGGTTCGACATCAGGCCGAGGTCGGTCAGGCCCTGGATGTTCGAGTGGCCGCGCAGCGCGTTCATGCCGCCGCCCGCGATGCCGATATTGCCCAGCAACAGCTGCAGCATGGCGCCGGTGCGGATGATCTGCGAGCCGATGGAGTGCTGCGTCCAGCCCAGCGCGTACAGGATGGTGGCCGCGCGGCCCGGGGTGGCCGTGGAACCGAGCATCTCGCACACCTTCAGGAACTTGTCCCTGGGCGTGCCGCAGACGCGTTCGACCATCTCGGGCGTGTAGCGGTCGTAGTGCTGCTTGAGCAGCTGGTAGACCGTGCGCGGATGCTGCAGCGTGGGGTCGGTCTTCACGAAGCCGTCGTCGCCGCGCTCGTAGTCCCACGAACCCTTGGCGTAGGTCCGCTTCTCGGCGTCGTAGCCGGAGAACACGCCTTCGTCGAAGGCGTAGTCTTCACGGACGATGAACGAAAAATCGGTGTAGTTCTTGACGTACTCGTGGTGGATCTGGTCTTTTTCGAGCAGATAGCGGATCGCGCCGCCCAGGAACACGATGTCCGAGCCGGTACGGATGGGCGCATAGAAATCCGCCACGGATGCCGAGCGCGTAAAGCGCGGATCCACGACGATCAGCTTGGCCTTGTTGTGGGCCTTGGCCTCGGTCACCCACTTGAAGCCGCAGGGGTGCGCCTCGGCGGCATTGCCGCCCATGATCAAAACCACGTCCGCGTTCTTGATGTCGACCCAATGGTTCGTCATCGCTCCACGGCCAAACGTCGGGGCAAGACCTGCCACCGTCGGGCCGTGTCAGACACGGGCTTGGTTGTCGAATGCCAGAACGCCCAGGCTGCGGACGACTTTATGGGTGAGGTAGCCGACTTCGTTGCTGCTCGCCGAGGCGGCCAGCACGCCGGTGGTGAGCCAGCGGTTGACCGTCTTGCCGTCGTCGCTCTTTTCGACGAAGTTGGCGTCGCGGTCGGCCTTGAGCAGCTTGGCGATGCGGTCCAGCGCCTCGTCCCAGGACATGCGCCGCCAGGTGTCGGAGCCCGGGGCGCGGTACTCGGGGTACTTGAGCCGGTTGGGGCTGTGGACGAAGTCGATCAGCGAAGCGCCCTTGGGGCACAGCGTGCCGCGATTGACCGGATGGTCGGGGTCGCCTTCGATGTGGATGATGCTCGCCTCGGCGTTCTTGGCGCGGTCGCCCAGACCGTACATCAAGATGCCGCAAGCGACGGAACAATATGGACAGGTGTTGCGCGTTTCGGTCATGCGCGACAGCTTGTACTGCCGCACCTCGGCCAGCGCAGTACCGGGGGCAGCCCCCAGCAAGGCCAGGCTCGAGCCCGCCAACGTTGCCCCTGTCACCTTGAAGAACTGGCGGCGGTTCATGTTGACCATGAAGCACTCCCTTCGCAGTGGATAATGGGTATGCGTGCAGGCCCTGCCCCAGCAAGACTGCGCGACGTCTCTGCTTACGCCGGCAGTATA
Source organism: Bordetella sp. (assembly GCA_036404015.1). GTDB lineage: Bacteria > Pseudomonadota > Gammaproteobacteria > Burkholderiales > Burkholderiaceae_B > Bordetella. The sequence goes on from DASWPO010000039.1 coordinate 8,594, forward strand.
GGGCGACCCTGCCGCCGATAGGGGGAAATTTGTGTCCGCGGCGCATCATTGGGAATATTGCGGCGCAACATCCCATCGACGGCATCCCGGCCAGCCCTTACAGTAAAGGCCTTCTCCTCTGCCCGCACCCTGCCCATGGACACACCCAGCCACCAGTTGTCGATGACCATCCTCATGACGCCCGACACGGCGAACTTCTCGGGCAATGTGCACGGGGGCACCATCCTCAAGCTGCTCGACCAGGCGGCCTTCGCCTGCGCCAGCCGCTATGCGGGGACCTATGTGGTGACCCTGTCGGTGGACCAGGTGGTGTTTCGCCAGCCCATCCACGTGGGCGAGCTGGTGACCTTCCTCGCATCGGTCAACTACACCGGCCGCACTTCGATGGAGATCGGCATCAAGGTGATCGCCGAGGACATCCGCAAGAAAATCGCGCGCCACGCCAACAGCTGCTATTTCACGATGGTGGCGGTCGACGACCAGGGCCAGCCCATCTCGGTGCCCCCGCTCGAGCCCGGCGACCTGGAAGAGGCGCAGCGCTTCGAAGGCGCCAAGCACCGGCGGGCCCTGCGCGAGGAAATGGAAAAGCGCCACCAGGACATCAAGCAGACCATCCAGGACTGCAACGGCAAGCCCGGCTAGGCCCGGCTGCCAGGCAGGCAGGGTTTCCCCTTGCGCGCATATAGTTGCGTGCGCAACTAAAAACCTTTTATAGTCGCTCCAGACACATCAATAACAACATCTCCTGGCCCGCTCGACTCGACCGGCCGGCGAGTTCTGGAGACATGGGACCATGCAAGCGCCCGCTTCCCTGCCCGACCGCGTACCCGTCCTCATCGCCGGCGGCGGCCCGGTCGGCCTGTCCCTGGCGGCCCTGCTGGCCGGGCAGGGCATCGCCAGCCTCACCATCGAGGCCGACGCCGAGTACTGCTCCGGCAGCCGCGCCATCTGCATGTCGCGCCGCTCGCAGGAGATCCTGGGCTGGGTGGGCGCCGATGTCCCCCTGGTCGAGAAAGGCCTGTCCTGGACCGGCGGACGCAGCTACTTCCGCCACGAGGAAGTGCTGCACTTCGAGATGCCCAGCGATCCGCTGCAGCGCTACGCGCCCATGGTGAACATCCAGCAGTACTACATCGAGGAGTACTCGCATCGCGCCATGCAGCGCCACGGCGGCCTGGCGCAGGTGGCCTGGGCCAGCCGGGTGACCGGCCTGAAGGACCTGGGCGACGCGGTGGAGGTCGCCGTCGAGGCCGGCGGCCAGCGCCGCACCGTGCGCGCCGACTGGGTCGTGGCCTGCGACGGCGGCCGCAGCACCGTGCGCGAACTGCTCGACTTGCACTTGCGGGGCATGCAGTACGAAGGCCGCTACGTGATCGTCGACATCGAGCAGGACACGCGGCGCCCCGTCGAACGCCTGGCCTGGTTCGACCCGCCGTCGAACCCCGGCTCGACCATCCTCATGCACCGCCAGCCCGACAATGTCTGGCGCATCGACTACCAGGTCGACGACGATGCCGACGCCGCCGAGGCCATCAAGCCCGAGAACGTGCTGCCGCGCGTGCAGAGCCACCTCGACATGATCGGCGAAACCGCGCCCTGGAAGCCGCTGTGGATCTCGATCTACAACGCCAAGTGCCTGACGCTGGACAGCTACCGCCACGGCCGCGTGCTGTTCGCCGGCGACGCGGGCCACCTGGTGCCCATCTTCGGCGTGCGCGGCCTGAACTCGGGCCTGGACGATGCCGGCAACCTGGCCTGGAAACTGGCCTGGGTGCTGCGCGGCGCGGCGCCCGACAGCCTGCTCGACACCTACAGCCAGGAGCGCGTCTACGCCACCCGGCAGAACATCGAATACGGCGCCAAGAGCACCGAGTTCATGGCCCCGCCGGACTACGGCTTTCGCCTGCTGCGCGACGCCACGCTGCGCCTGTCGCTGGTCGAGCCCAGCGTGAGCGAGCTCATCAACCCGCGCCAGTCCTCGCCCATCACCTACGCCGGTTCCCCGCTGAACCAGCCCGACGGCGCGCCGGCCTGCGGCGCCGCCGCCGCGCCGGGCCAGCCCGCCCCCGAGGCGCTGCTCGCCCGGGACGGCAGGCCCGTCCACCTCACCAGCCTGTTCGGCCGCGGCTTCGTCGCCCTGGTCAACGGCGAGGCGCCCGAACTGAGCCTGCTGCAATCCCTGCAAGCGAAGACCCGCGGCACGCCCGCGCCCTTCGAGGTGGTGGAGATCGGGGCAGGCGCCTACGCCGACCCGCACGGGCAGATCCGCGAGGGCTACGGCGCCCAACCCGGCCTCGTGTACCTGATCCGCCCCGACGGCTACGTCATGGGCCGCTGGGCCGATGCCGGCGCCGCCGCCAGCGCGATGCGCGCCCTTGCCCCCTTTCACGCCTGACCCGCGCAGGAGCCGACCATGAACAGCACCGATCTCGACACCGCCTACGCCGCGCTGGCCCATGCCCTGACCCGCGTGGGCGAGGCCCGCGCGCCGCTGTTTCTTGCCATGCTGTGCCTGTCGCTGATGAGCCGCAATCCGGACGTCGGCCAGGTATTGGCGCTGATGGAACAGGCCGAGGCCAAGCAGTCGCCATAAAAATTGCGGGCGCGCGCAACCTGCTTTCGGGCCGGTTATGCTTGGCGCAAAAAAAGCCATATCCGCAGCGCCACAACCATACCAATCCGGAGACAAACCCATGCGTATCCTTGCCCATGCAGCCGCGGCGCTTTTGCTCGCCGCCGGCCTGACGCCGGCCCACGCGGCCGATGATTACCCCGCGGCCTACCCCATCCACTGGGTCGTGCCCTACGCGGCCGGCGGCGGTTCGGACATCGTGGCCCGCAACCTGCAGGAAGGCATGTCCAAGGTCCTGAGCCAGACCATCATCATCGACAACAAGCCGGGCGCGGCCACGGCCATCGGCGCCGAATACGTGGCCCACGCCAAGCCCGACGGCTACACCATCCTGTCGGGCGACACCGCCACGCTGGCGGCCAATCCGCCGCTCTACCCCCGCCTGGCCTACGACCCGCAGCGCGATTTCGCCCCCGTGGGCCTGATGGCGCGCTTCAACATGATCCTGGTGGTGAACCCCTCGGTGCCGGCGCACGGCATGAAGGAATTCATGGCGTGGGCCAGGGCGCAGAAGGACGGCGTGAGCTACGGCACGCCGGGCGCCGGCAGCCCGCACCACCTGGCCACCGAATTGTTCCGCGCGCGCACCGGGCTGAACCTCAAGCACGTGCCCTACCGCGGCGCGGCGCCAGCCGTGCAGGACGTGATGAGCGGCCAGGTTCCCATGATGTTCGTCGACTCGGCGTCCGGCCAGCAGTACATCGCCAGCGGCAAGCTGCGCGCCCTGGCCGTGGCCAGCAAGGACCGCCTGCCCGGCATGCCCGACGTGCCCACGCTGATCGAATCCGGCCTGCCCGACTTCGAGGCCTACGCCTGGCAGGGCCTGGTCGTTCCCAAGGGCACGCCCCAGCCGGTCATCGACAAGCTCAATGCCGCCCTGAACGAAACGCTGAAATCGCCCACGGTCATCGAGAAGTTCAAGGCCATGGGCCTGGAAGTCATCCCCAGCACGCCCCGGGCGCTCGACGACTACGCCCGCGCCGAACGAGCCAAGTGGACCCAGGTGATCCAGGACGCCCACATCACGATCGAGTAGCATCGGTTGCCCATGCCCGCCGAACGCCCGTCCGATACGGAACCGCTGCCCGACCTGGAGCGGTTCCTCACCTACCGGTTGCACGTCGTCAACAAGCTGTCCGACCGCGACACCAACCGGGCCTACCTGGACAAGCTCGAATTGCCCTTGGGAGAGGCGCGCTGCCTGGCGGCCATCGGCCGCTTCGCCCCCTTGTCGGTGAAAGACCTGGCGCGCGCCGCCAACCTCGACAAGGGCCAGGCCAGCCGCTCGGCGAAATCCCTGGCCGAGCGCGGCCTGGTCGACAAGGCCGCCAGCGCCACCGACGCGCGCGGCGTGCTGCTCACGCTCACGCCGGCGGGCGCGGACATGTATGAACGCGTCATCCGCCTGATCGAGGCGCGCAACCGGGAGATCTTCGGCTGCCTGAGCCCCGCCGAACGGGAGCACCTGGGCCGCGCCCTGGACCGCATCGCCCGCCACCTGGCCGACGGACAGGACCAGGACGGCTGAACCGCAAGAACCGGAGTGTTCGCCCGGGGTATCGTGGCTAAAGTAAGCGCCATGGACACCCCTCTCGCCGACATCATGCCGAACGCCACTCAGCACGCCGCCCTGGTCGCCGCGGCCTGTCGCCTCATCGAAGCCGCCGACGCGCCGCCCAGCCTTGCCGAGCTGGCGGCCCGCGTGGGCTTGAGCCCGCACCACTTCCATCGCCTCTTCAAGGCCGAGACCGGGCTCACGCCCAAGGCCTATGCGGCCGCCCACCAGGCACGCCGGCTGCGCGCCGGGCTGGCCGGCCAGGGCACGATCACCGACGCCATCTTCGAGGCCGGCTACAACGCCAACAGCCGTTTCTACGAGCAGGCCGACCAGCGGCTGGGCATGCGACCGCGCGACTATCGCGCGGGCGGCGCCAATACCGACATCCATTTCGCCGTCGGCCAATGCAGCCTGGGCGCCATCCTGGTGGCCGGCAGCCCGCGCGGCATTTGCGCCATCTTGCTGGACGACGACCCCGACGCCCTGGTGCGCGCCCTGCAGGATCAATTCCCGCGCGCGCGCCTGATCGGCGCGGACCGGGACTTCGAGCAATGGGTGGCCCAGGTGGTGGGGCTGGTGGAGACGCCGTCGGTGGGCCTGAACCTGCCGCTGGACGTGCGCGGCACGGCCTTCCAGGAACGCGTCTGGCGCGCCCTGCGCGACATTCCGCCCGGGACGACCGCCACCTACGCCGATGTCGCGCGGCGCATCGGCATGCCCAGCGCCGTGCGCGCCGTGGCCGGCGCCTGCGCCGCCAACAAGCTGGCGGTGGCCATCCCCTGCCACCGCGTGGTGCGCAGCGACGGCAGCCTGTCGGGCTACCACTGGGGCGTGGCGCGCAAGCGCGCGCTGCTGGACCGCGAGGCCGAACAGGCCGCCTGAAAGCCCCCGGCGCGGCACGCTCCCCCTGCCGGGAGTGAGGTCATGACGAGAATGCGGCCGTCCCGGCTGGTATAACGGGCGGGTCATTCCGCTACTCGATTCCGCCACGCCCATTCCCCATGAAAGCCATCGCCTATACCCAGCACGGCCTGCCCGCCGACGACCCCAAGGCCCTGATCGACCTGGACCTGCCCACCCCCGAACCCGGGCCACGCGACCTGCTGGTGGCCGTGCGCGCCATTTCAGTCAACCCGGTCGACACCAAGATCCGCATGGGCGTCGCCACCGAAGCGCCGCGCATCCTGGGCTGGGACGCCGTCGGCACCGTCAAGGCCGTCGGCAGCGCGGTCAGCCTGTTCAAGCCGGGCGACGAGGTCTATTACGCCGGCACGCTGCTGCGCCCGGGCACCAATGCCGAGTTCAGCCTGGTCGACGAACGCCTGGCGGGCGCGAAGCCCAAGTCGCTGTCCGATGCCCAGGCCGCGGCCCTGCCGCTGACCACGCTCACTGCCTGGGAATTGCTGTTCGACCGCCTGGGCGTGCCCGAAGGCGGCGGCGCGGGCCAGAGCCTGCTGATCGTCGGCGCCGGCGGCGGCGTGGGCTCCATCCTCGTCCAGCTGGCGCGCAAGCTGACCGGCCTCACCGTGATCGGCACGGCCTCGCGCGCCGAGACCCGCCAGTGGGTCCAGGACCTGGGCGCCCATCACGTCATCGACCACGGCAAGCCGCTGGCCGGGGAACTGGCCCGCGTCGGCGTGCCGCAGGTCGACCTGGTCGCCGGCCTGACCCACACCGAGGAGCACTACGCCCAGATCGTCGAATCGCTGGCGCCGCAGGGCAAGCTGGCCTTGATCGACGACCCGGCCGTGCTCGACGCCGTGCCGCTCAAGCGCAAGTCGATCTCGCTGCACTGGGAGCTGATGTTCACGCGCTCGCTGTACGAGACGCCCGACATGGTGCGCCAGCACGAGATCCTCGAACGCGCCGCCCAGCTGATCGACAGCGGCGTGCTCAAGACCACGCTGGGCGATCACTACGGTAAGATCAACGCCGCCAATCTGCGCCGCGCGCACGCCATGCTCCAGAGCCACAAGGCCCGCGGCAAAATCGTCCTCGAAGGATTCTAAGCATGCCCTACGTACGTGTTGAAATGGTCGAAGGCCGCAGCGACGAGCAAAAAGCCAAGCTCGCGCAAGCCATCACCGCCGCCATGGTCGAGCACGCCGGCGCTCCCGCCGACAGCGTCTTCGTCGTCCTGGAAGACGTCAAGAAGAACAACTGGGCGATCGGCGGCACGCTGATCTCGCAGCGCAAGAAATAAGACTCCCGCGTTGCGCGCCTTGCCGTCCCGAAAGGGCGGCAAGGCAGCCCGAACTCAAGGCAGCAGCTGTATGGCCGGCAGCGCCGCGTCGCAATTGAGCAGCAGGACCTTCTTGATCTTGATGCGCAGGCCTTGCGGCGTGCTGGCGACCAGGTGCTCGGCCGTGGCGGCCAGCACCTGCTGGGCATCGCCCTGCGTCTCGACGTAGAGGAAGGGCGTGCTCAAGGCATAGCGGCCGCCCGCCTCGTCGCGGCTCGTCACCTCGGGCGCCTGCAGCACGTGCAGGCAGCGCACCGCCGGGTGCAGCGAGTGCGCCTTGGGGTCTTTCATGCGGTCCAGGCGCAGGCGCAGCAGCATCTTGTCTTCATACATCAGCGCGGGCTCGGACTCGCCGCTCTGCTGTCCGGGCGTGAGCGGCATCCAGTACAGGCCGTCCTCGTCGAAGAGGGCGTACCACTCCTCGAAACGGCCTTGATCGATGAGCCGGGCTTCCTGGTAGACCAGCCGGGTCAGTTCCGCATCCGCGGGCGCTTGCGTCATGGCGTGTCCTCTCGCGTCTTCCGGTCAGGCCGGATCCATCAGGCTCAACCAGCCGCGATACTGGTTGCGCATCATGATTTCGTTGTTGCCGTTTTCCAGCGCCAGGCTGGGCGTCTGCGTTTCCCCGGCCTGGTGGCCGCGGTGCAGGCTCACCCATTCGTTGCCGTCGCTGCCCAGGCCTATCTGCTGGCTCTCGAAGAGATGCACGTCATCGTGCGCCACCACCGACATGGGCGAAAACACCAGGCGCACATAGGAAGCCACCCGCTGGCGCAGCCGCTGCGGCGCGCCCTTGGGCACCATGGCCCAGGCCTCGATCAGCGTGCGGTCCGGGCCCAGCGGCCGCAGCACGCGCATCAGCGATGGCGAGGTCTTGAACGCCGCGCTGGGGTAGAACACCGTGTTTTGCGGCGAGAAGGACAGGAGCTCCCTGGCCTCTTCCTCGCCGTACAGGCCGGCAAGTTCGGCTTCGTACTCGGGCAACGGCGCATAGCCGGTATGGATGCTGGCCTTGGTACCCAGCACGCTGTGCCCGTTGGGCAGCACCTTGGCGCCCATGTCGCTATAGAAGCTGTAGCCCGCGCCGAAAGGCAGCAGCTGCTCCATGGCGAGCGAAGTGCGGGCATCGCCCTCGGGCAGCGACTTGCCGACCTTGCCCGCCGCGGTGGCGGCCGACTCGTGCGTGGAGATGGGATGCACCGTGTCGTTGATATTCTCGAGGTACATCTTCCAGTTGCAGCGCATCACATTGCGCAGGGGCGCGCCCACCACCTCGAGCTCGCCCACCGGCGAACGCGCCACCATATTGTCGAGGGTGGCCAGCACGGCCGGGGAGAAGTAGCTGTCGAAGTCCGGGCCCGCCGCGCTGATGCGCGTGAACACGAAGCCCTTGTAGTTGCGCACGCCGCCCGGCGCGGCCATGCCCTGGCCCGAAGGGCTGTCCGACAGGCCGGTACCCTCGTAGTCGTTCTTCAGCGGGATCGACATCAGCTTGCCGTCGAGCTTGTACGTCCAGGCGTGGTAGGGGCAGCGCAGGAACTTGCCGGCGTTGCCCTGCCGTTCGTGCAGCAAGCGGCTGCCCTTGTGGGCGCAGCGGTTGAACAGCACCGCCACCTTGCCGTCGGCCTGGCGCAGCATGACGAGCGACTGCCCGGCGATCTCGGCCGTGTAGTAGTCGCCGGCATTGGGCACCAGGCTGTCGTGGCCCAGGAATACCCAGGCGCGCTTCCACAGCCGTTCCTGCTCGAGCCGATAGACGCGCTCGCTGATGTAGACGTCGCGATGGATGCGGTCGGGCTCGACCAGATCGGCCACCGACTCGTCGCCGGCATCCGGCGGCAGCATGCTCAGGGACAATGACATGATGAACCTCGTGTTTCCAGTCAGGCCGGGACGGGCGACAGCGCGGGCGGCAAGACGGGGGGCCAGGCGGCGTCCCCCGTTTCCGGCGGCACCGCCGCGATCAGGGCCTTGGTGTAGTCGTGCCGCGGCGAAGTGAAGACCTGCTCGGTCTCGCCGGCCTCGACCACCACGCCGCGATGCATGACCATCACCCGGTTGCACAGGTAGCGCACCACGGCGAGGTCGTGCGAGATGAACACCAGGCCGATGCCCAGCTCGCGATTCAGGCGCAGCAGCATGTTGAGGATGAGCGCCTGCACCGAGACGTCGAGCCCCGACACGATCTCGTCGGCCACCAGCATGCGCGGCGTCAGGCACAGGGCGCGGGCGATGTTGACGCGCTGCTTCTGTCCGCCCGAAAGCTGCGACGGCAGGCGGCCGAGCGAACTGGGCGACAGGCCCACGGCCTGCATCAGGCGCCGCGCGGCGGCCTGGCGGTCGGCCGCCTGCTCGGTCCCGGCGCCGTCGGCCTCGAGGATCTGCGTGACCAGATCGGCCACCCGGCGGCGCGGATTGAGCGCCGAATCGGGGTTCTGGAACACCATCTGCACGCATTTGCGTATGTCACGCGCCTGCTCGGCATTGGCCGCGGCGCGGTCCTGGCCATCGATCAGGATGCTGCCGGCCGTCGGCGGCACCAGGCCCATCAGGAGGCGCGCCATGGACGTCTTGCCGCTGCCGCTCTCGCCCACGATGCCGAGGAACTCGCCCGGCGCCACGGTGAACGACACCGGCTGCACCACATGGATGGGCTCGGCCTTCTTCCAGCCACTGGCGCGGCCGGGATAGCTGAGCGACACATTGCGGAATTCCACCAGCGGGCGGGCCTGGCCGTCGCCGGCCGGCAGGCTGGGCGCCGGATCGGCGGCCTGGCGGTCGATGGCGGGGATGAGCTCCAGGCAGCGGGCCAGGCGGCCCGCGCCGCGCGGCCGCAGCGCCGGCGGCCGGCGCTCGCACCCGGGCTGGCGCACGGCGCAGCGCGAGTAGTAGCGGCAGCCGGCAATGTCGGGGAAGTCGCCCACGGCCGGCATGAAGTCGGGCAGCGAAGGCAGCGCGACGCGCCCGCCCTGCAAGGCCGGCGTGGCGCTCTTCAGGCTCAGCGTATAGGGATGGACGGGATGGTCGAGCACCTGCGCGGCCGAGCCGGACTCGACCACCTCGCCGGCATACAACACGGCCACCTGGTCGCACACGTGCGCGGCCAGGCGCAGGTCGTGCGTAATGAGGATGACGGCCGTGCCGTGGCGCTGCTGCTGTTCGCGCAGCACGCGCATGATCTGCGCCTGCGTCATCACGTCCAGCGCCGTGGTGGGCTCGTCGGCCACGATCAGCGCCGGCTCGCCGCAGAAGGCCATGGCGATGAGGATGCGCTGGCACTGTCCGCCCGAGAGCTGGTGCGGGTAGCGCGCCAGGATGGCCTCGCCATTGGGCAAGCCCACCTCGGCCAGCCGGTCGAGCGCCATGCGGCGCCATTGCGCCTTGGGCGCGCCCACGTGCGCCAGGTGTTCGAAGATCTGCTGGCGCACCGTCAGCACGGGGTTCAGGCCCGACAGCGGTTCCTGCGGAATGAAGGCGATGCGCCGGCCCAGCAGGGCGCGGTGCTGCGCGCGCGGCAAGGCCATCAGGTCCTGGCCTTCGAAGCGCACGAAGCCATGGGTCACCGCGAAGCCGGGCGGAATCTCGCCGGCGATCATGCGCCCTATCATGCTCTTGCCCGCGCCCGATTCGCCCACCAGGCCCAGCATGGCGCCGGGCTCGACGTGCAGCGCGATGTCGCGCAGCACGTCGGCGCGCTTGCCCGCCACGTTCAGCGACAGGGTCAGTTCGTAGAATTCGACGGCAGCCATGTCTTACACCCGCGACGTGTTGGCGCGCGGGTCCAGCGCCTGGCGCAGGCCGTCGGACAGCAGGTTGAAGCCCAGCACCGTGACCACGATGCCGCAGACCGGCGGAATCAGGTTCCAGATGTTCTCCTGCATGTAGCCGCGCGCGTCGGCGATCATCACGCCCCAGGCCACCGTGCTGGCCGGCACCGACAGGCCGACGAAGCTCAGGATGGCCTCGACCACGATGGCCACGCCCATCTCCAGGCTGAACAGCGTGATGATGAGCGGCACCAGGCCGGGCAGCATCTCGCGCAGCATGATGCGCAGGTGCGAGAAGCCCATCAGCCGCGAGGCCACCACGTAGTCGCGGCGGCGTATCACCAGGGCCTCGGCGCGCACCACGCGGCAAAAGCGCGTCCAGTCGACCAGCACCACGGACAGGATCACATTGCCCACGCCGGGCCCCAGGCCCACCATCAGGATGAGCGACAGCACCACCGGCGGGAACGACATCCACAGGTCGACCAGGTAGCTGATGCCGCGGTCGACCTTGCCGCCGAAATACGAGCCCAGCAGGGCCAGCGCGCAGCCCAGCAGCATGGTGCCGACCGCCGAGCACAGGCCCACCCACAGCGCGACGCGCGAGCCGAAGATCAGGCGCGACAGCACGCAGCGGCCCAGGCTGTCGGTGCCCAGCGGGTACTGGGCGGTGCCGTCGGCCATCCAGGCCGGCGGCAGCAAGGGCGAGAGCAAGTCCTGCGACAGCGGGTCGTTGGGCGCGATCCAGGGCGCGAAGACCGCCACCAGCACCAGCAGCAGCACGATGGCGCCGCCTATCAAGGCCTTGGGCGAGCGGCCCAGGGAACGGAGCAGCGGGCGCCAGCGGCTGCCCGATTGCATGGCGACAGAAGACATCAGGCGTCCCTCAGCCGGGGATTGACCACCGTGTACAGGCAGTCGATGCAGGTGTTGATGATCAGGATGATGACGCAGAACACCAGGGCGATGCCCTGGATCAGCGGCAGGTCGTGGTTGCGCACGGCCTGCACCATCAGGTTGCCCAGGCCGGGGAAGGAAAAGATCATCTCGATGAGCAGCGTGCCGCCGAACAGGAAGCCGAACTGCACGCCGATGAGCGTGAGCGTGGGTAGCGCCGCGTTCTTGAGCATGTGCCGCAGCACGATGCGCGTGTCGGACTGGCCGCGCAGCCGCGCCACCATGGTGTATTGCTCGCCCGCCGCCTCGAGCAGGCTGGCGCGCAGCACGCGGATGATCAGCGGGGCGAAGCCCAGCGCCAGCGCCAGCGCCGGCAGCACCAGGTGCGAGAACGCGTTGCCCCAGGCCCTGAAATCGCCGCGCAGCAGGAAGTCGATCAGCACGAAGCCCGTGGCGCCGGGCGGCGCGACGTCGGCGCCGAAGCGCCCCGAAAACGGCAGCAGTGGCCACATCACGCCCAGGCCCAGCATCAGGAAGATGCCCCACAGGAAGGACGGCACCGAGATCAGCAGCACCACGAAGCCGTCGGCCAGCAGCTCGCCGCGCCGCCGGTGCAGCGCATACAGCAGCAGGCCGCCGGGGATGCTGATGACCAGCGAAAACACCAGCGACACGATGGACAGCTCGAGCGTGGCCGGCAGGCTGGTGGCGATCATCCGGGTGACCTCGACGCCCGAGGTGATCGAACGTCCCAGGTCGCCGTGCAGGGCGTGGACGAGCCAGATGCCATATTGCACCGGCAGGGACCGGTCCAGCCCCAGGGCCGCGCGCAGCGTGTCGATCTCGGCCTGCGTGGCGGTGGGCGGCAGCATCATGGCCAGCGGGTCGGCGGGCAGCAGCCGCAGCACCACGAACACCACCACCGACAGCGCGAAGATCATCGGGATCGCGACAGCCACGCGCGCGAGCGCCTGGCGGGCAAGGACGGCAAGCATGGCTTACTTTTTCCAGCTGTACTCTTGAGGCATGATGTAGCCGGTCTGATAGGTGCTCAGGTTCAGCGACTTCTTGTAGGCGATGGTCGACACGCTCTGCAGCAGCGGGATGCTCCAGGCGTTCTCGGTGGCCTTCTTCTCCACGTCGCGATAGCCGGCGATGCGCTGGTCCTGGCCCATCGCGGCGAGCTGCTTGAAGGTGTCGGCCAGCTCGGGCTGCTTCCAGGCCGAGAACGGCAGGCTGGGGTTGAGGATCATGCCCGAGAAGATTTCCGGGTCGCCGGTGGCGTTGTCCCAGCTGTAGAGCATGGGGCCGGGCAGCTTGCCGGAGTGGCTGAGATCCAGGTACTTGGCCAGGGTCACTTCTTCCAGGTCGGCCTTGATGCCGATCTGCGACCACATCTGCACGATGGCGCGGGCCATCTCGTAGTCGCCCGGCACCGAGCCGTTGGCCGACAGGAAATGGATTTCCAGCGGCTTGCCGGGGCCGTAGCCGGCCTGGGCCAGCTCGGCGGCGGCGGCCTTCTTGTCGAACTTGACGTCGAAGCCGTCGACATAGGCGGGCGTGCCCGGCAGGGCCAGCACCGAGATCGGCTTGGCCGAGTTGGCGTAGAAAGCGCGCGACAGCGCCTGCTTGTCGATGGCCAGCTGCATGGCCTGGCGCACGTGCTCGTTCTGCAGTTCGGGCACGTAGCTGGGCATCTGCAGCATGAAGACCTGGGTGTACGGGTACACCTTGGCGGCGATGGCGTCGGTCTTGGCCAGGCGGTTCACCTCGCGCACGGGGATCTGCACGGCCACGTCGGCGCGGCCCGATTCCAGCATGGCCACGCGGGCCGAGGTGTCGGGCACGAAATCGAAGACCACGCGCTTGATGGCAGGCTTGGGGCCCCAGTAGCCGTCATAGGCCTCGAGCACGGCGCGCGAGCCGCGCTCATAGCTCACCAGCTTGTAGGGGCCGGCGCCGATGGGATGTTCGAGGAACTGGTCGACGCCGACCTTCTCGATATAGGCCTTGGGCAGGATGTAGGCCGTCAGGAAGCCCAGCCAGTTGGGCGCCGTGGGCATCGGGTTCTTGAAGTTCAGCACCGCCTCGGTGGGCGACTTGATGTCGATGCTGGCGAACTTGCTGGTGAAGGTGCTGCCGATCACCAGCTTCTTGTCGGCCAGGGGCCGGTCGAGGAAGCTGTACTTGAAGTCTTCGGTGGTGAGCTTGCTGCCGTCCTGGAAGGTGACGTCGTCGCGCAGCACGATGTCCAGGCTGGTGTTCTTGTCGTCGAGCCACTTCCAGGACTTGATCAGGCGCGGCGTGACCTCGAGCTTGTCGTTGATCATCAGCGGGGAGTCGAACACGGCCTTGTAGAGGGACTGGCCGGCGGGGAAGGTGCCCGCGGTGGGGTCCCAGGTGGGCAGGTCGACCGGGTAGGCGATGGTCAGCTCATCGCCGGCGGCGCTGGCGGTGGGCGCCGCGGCCGCGCAACCCAGGGCCACCAGGCAGGAAGCAAGCGCTCGGCGGGCGGGCGCGGTCAGTAAACGGGTACTCATGTGCAGCCTCCAAAATGGCCAGTTCCGGGGCGGCCCCGGCAGTGGGAAGTCCGAATGCAAGAATGTGGAACAGCAATGAAAACCGTATATTGCTGAAGACACATATGCCAATTACTTTAAGCATAAAGTCTTTTTGTATATTTAAAAACAATGGTTTACTCTTATCAAGAACAATATATTGTTTAAGTGAAAACCCTTATTACCCGACATCCGGCTGACAGGTAGGCTTGGCCTTGGTCACGGCGAACCCTATCCAAGAGGAGCACCATGCAGGCGCCCGGCAGTCCTGGCAAGAAACCCAATCTGCGCGAACGCGTCTACCAGATGCTGCGGGAACGCATCCAGATGGGGCTGATCGGACACAACGACCGCCTGGTCGACCACGACATCGCGCACGACATGCACATCTCGCGCATGCCCGTGCGCGAGGCCCTGATGCAGCTCAAGAGCGAGGGCGTGCTGGAAGGCACGGCGCGCGGCTTCATCCTGCGGCGCCATTCGCTGCAGCAGATCAACGAGATCTTCGAAATCCGCATCCTGCTCGAGCCGCATGCCGCCGGCCTGGCCACGGCCAACGCCAGCCCGGCCTTCCTGGCCCGGATGAAGGCCGCCCTCGACGCCGCCGAGCAGGCCTCGCGCCGCGGCGACTGGGAGTCCTTCATGCGCATCAACGCCGACTACCGGACCGCCTGGATCGCCATGGTGCCCAACCGGGAAATGGCCGACACCATCTCCCGGTTCATCGACCACGTGCAGGTCGTGCGCCTGATGACCATGCAGGACGACACCGTCCGCAACATCATCCTGGACGGCATGCGCGGCCTGTACGAGGCCTTCCTGTCGGGCGACGCCAACCTGGTGCGCGAACGCATGACCACCCACTGCCGGACCGCGTCCGCCTCGTACTACCAGTGCTACCAGCGGCTCTATGACACCGGGCCGCCCCCGACGAACTGACCCTTTTTCATGAAACACCCTCGACGGTGCTAGACTTTAAAACCCGCAGGCCCCTTTACGGAATAAAGGGCCGGGCCGCCCGTGCGGACGGCTGGACTGCTCTGGTTTCATACAAGACCACGAATCAAGGCTGAACGAATGTCTACCACGTCGAAGATCATCTACACCCTCACCGACGAAGCACCCGCCCTCGCGACGTACTCGCTGCTTCCCATCGTGCAGGCCTACGCCGGCCCCGCCGGCATTGCCGTCGAAACCCGCGACATCTCGCTGTCGGGCCGCATCATCGCCACCTTCCCCGAAGTGCTGACCGATGCGCAGAAGATTTCCGACGAGCTGGCCTACCTGGGCCAGCTCGCCGCCAAGCCCGAAGCCAACATCATCAAGCTGCCCAACATCAGCGCCTCGATCCCGCAGCTGAAGGCCGCGATCAAGGAACTGCAGGGCAAGGGCTACAAGCTCCCCGAGTACCCCGACGAGCCCAAGAACGACGCCGAGCAGGACGTCAAGACCCGCTACGACAAGATCAAGGGCAGCGCCGTGAACCCCGTGCTGCGCGAAGGCAACTCCGACCGCCGCGCGCCCCTGTCGGTCAAGAACTACGCCCGCAAGCATCCCCACAAGATGGGCGCCTGGGCGGCCGACTCCAAGGCCCACGTGGCCGACATGCCGAGCGGCGACTTCTACGGCAGCGAGAAGTCGGCCCTGATCGCCGCCGAAGGCGCCGTCAAGATCACCCTGCACGCCAAGGACGGCGCTACCCGCGTGCTGAAAGAAACCACCAAGGTCAAGGCCGGCGAGCTGATCGATTCGTCCGTGATGAGCAAGAAGGCCCTGCGCGCCTTCATCACCGAACAGATCGCCGACGCCCGCGCCCAGGGCGTGCTGTTCTCGGTGCACCTGAAGGCCACCATGATGAAGGTCTCCGACCCGGTCATCTTCGGCCACTTCGTCTCGGTGTACTACGAGGACGTGCTGGCCAAGCACGCCGACACGCTGGCCTCCATCGGCTTCGACCCCAACAACGGCATCGGCGACCTCTACACCCGCCTCGCCACCTTGCCCTCCGCCAAGCAGGCCGAGATCAAGGCCGACATCGCGGCCGAGTACGCCAAGCGCCCGGCGCTGGCCATGGTGAACTCCGACCGCGGCATCACCAACCTGCACGTGCCCAGCGACGTCATCGTCGACGCTTCCATGCCCGCGATGATCCGCGAGGGCGGCAAGATGTGGAACGCCGAGGGCAAGGCGCAGGACGCCAAGGCCATCATCCCCGACCGCTGCTACTCCGGCGTCTACCAGGCCGTCATCGAGGACTGCAAGGTCAACGGCGCCTTCGACCCCGTCACCATGGGCACCGTGCCCAACGTGGGCCTGATGGCCCAGGCCGCCGAAGAATACGGTTCGCACGACAAGACCTTCGTCATCCCCGCCGACGGCACCGTGAAGGTGACCGACGCCTCGGGCGCCGTGCTGCTCGAGCACGCCGTGGAAGCCGGCGACATCTGGCGCATGTGCCAGACCAAGGACGCCCCCGTCCAGGACTGGGTCAAGCTCGCCGTCACCCGCGCCCGCCTGTCGAACACGCCCGCCGTGTTCTGGCTGGACCCGGCCCGCGCCCACGACGCCCAGGTCATCGCCAAGGTCGAGCGCTACCTGAAGGACCACGACACCACCGGCCTGGACATTCGCATCCTGTCGCCCATCGAGGCCACCAAGTTCTCGATCGAACGCATCCGCAAGGGCCTGGACACCATCTCGGTGACCGGCAACGTGCTGCGCGACTACCTGACCGACCTGTTCCCCATCATGGAACTGGGCACCAGCGCCAAGATGCTGTCGATCGTGCCGCTGATGGCCGGCGGCGGCCTGTTCGAAACCGGCGCGGGCGGCTCGGCCCCCAAGCACGTGCAGCAGTTCCTGGAAGAAGACTTCCTGCGCTGGGATTCGCTGGGCGAGTTCATGGCCCTGGCCGCCTCGCTGGAGCACCTGGGCCAGTACGCCGGCAATGCCAAGGCCACGATCCTGGCCAAGACGCTGGACGAGGCCACCGGCAAGTTCCTCGACACCGACAAGTCGCCCGCCCGCAAGGTCGGCGGCCTGGACAACCGCGGCAGCCACTTCTACCTGGCCCT
>DASWPO010000040.1:0-40884 GCA_036404015.1 Bordetella sp.
CCAGGTCACCCTGGGCAATATCGTCATCAAGGGCACGGCCCGCAAGATCCGCCGCCTCTACCACGACAAAGTCCTGGCGGGCTTTGCCGGCGCCACCGCAGACGCCTTCACCCTGCAGGAGCTCTTCGAAGCCAAGCTCGAGAAACACCAGGGCCACCTGATGCGCGCCGCCGTCGAACTCACCCGCGACTGGCGCACCGACCGCGTGCTGCGACGCCTGGAAGCCATGCTCATCGTGGCCGACGCCGAACACACCCTGGTGCTCACCGGCACCGGCGACGTGCTCGAACCCGAGCACGGCCTAGCCGCCATCGGCTCGGGCGGCGCCTACGCCCAGTCGGCCGCGCTGGCCCTCTTGCGCAACACCGAGCTGCCGCCCGAAACCATCGTCAAGCAGTCGCTGGAAATCGCCGGCGACATCTGCATCTACACCAACCAGAACCACGTCATCGAGACGTTGTAATCGTCCTCTGCAATGCGGTGAGCCGCGGACCCCGGAGGAGCCCGAAGCGCAGGCGCGAGAGCGCCGAGCATCGGAGTTCCGCAGGGCAGCCGCGGCGACTCAAGAACCCAGATCCGGAACAGCAAAAATGTCGGCCTCCACCATGACCCCCGGAGAGATCGTCTCCGAACTCGACAAATACATCATCGGCCAGAACAAGGCCAAGCGCGCCGTGGCCGTGGCCCTGCGCAACCGCTGGCGCCGCCAGCAGGTGGAAGAGCCCCTGCGCCACGAAATCCACCCCAAGAACATCCTCATGATCGGCCCCACCGGCGTGGGCAAGACCGAGATCGCGCGCCGCCTGGCCAAGCTGGCCAACGCGCCCTTCATCAAGATCGAGGCCACCAAGTTCACCGAAGTGGGCTATGTGGGCCGCGACGTCGACACCATCATCCGCGACCTCACCGAATTCGCCGTCAAGCAGACCCGCGAACTCGAAATGCGCCGCGTGCGCAGCCATGCCGAGGACGCGGCCGAAGACCGCATCCTCGACGTGCTCGTGCCGCCGTCGCGCAACGCCCATGGCGAACCCGACCGCAACGAGGAAAGCCCCGCCCGCCAGACCTTCCGCAAGCGCCTGCGCGAAGGCCAGCTCGACGACACCGAAATCGAGATCGAGATCGCCCAGCCCATCCCGCAGCTCGACGTCATGTCGCCGCCCGGCATGGAAGAAATGGCCGAGCAGCTGCGCGGCATGTTCGCCGGCATGGCCCGCGACAAGAAAAAGCCCAAGAAAATGAAGGTGAAGGACGCCTTCAAGCTCATCATCGAAGAAGAAGCCGGCAAGCGCATCAACGAGGACGACCTCAAGGCCGCCGCCGTCACCAATGTCGAGCAGAACGGCATCGTCTTCCTCGACGAGATCGACAAGATCGCCGCCCGCCAGGAAACCGGCGGCGCCGACGTCTCGCGCCAGGGCGTGCAGCGCGACCTGCTGCCGCTGGTCGAAGGCACCACGGTCAACACCCGCTACGGCATGGTGCGCACCGACCACATCCTGTTCATCGCCTCGGGCGCCTTCCACCTGTCGCGTCCGTCCGACCTCATCCCCGAGCTGCAGGGGCGCTTTCCCATCCGCGTCGAACTCGAATCGCTCACGGCCCGCGATTTCGTGAGCATCCTGTCCGACACCGACGCCTCGCTCATCAAGCAGTACTCGGCGCTGCTGGCCACCGAGGACGTGCTGCTCGAATTTGCCGAAGACGGCATCGAGCGCCTGGCCGAACTGGCCTTCTCGGTCAACGAGCGCACCGAGAACATCGGCGCGCGCCGCCTGTACACCGTCATGGAAAAACTGCTCGAGGAGCTGTCCTTCGACGCCGGCTCGCACAACGGCAAGACGGTGAAGATCGACGCCGCCTACGTCGACGCCCAGTTGGCCGAAACGGCCGGCAGCCAGGATCTGGCGCGCTACGTGCTGTGAGGGATAGCGGCCGGAATGAGCAGCCCGCTTAAACCGGCCGCCCGAAGAACGGGTAGTTCGGGTCGTTGTAGCCGTGCGTCGAGGCATGGCCCGGCGTCACCCACTCATCGACCATGGCCTCTTCCTGCGCGCTGATCGACACCTCCAGCGCCCCGTAATAGTCTTCCATCTGCGCCAGCGTGCGCGGCCCCGCGATCACGGCGGTGACGATGGGGTTGGCCAGCACCCAGGCCGTGGCGAAATGCCCCGGCTTGATGCCCTTGCCCTCGGCATACGCCACCAGGTCGCCCGCGATCTTCAGCGATTCCTCGCGGAACTCCGTGTCCATGATGCGCTTGTCGCCGCGTCCGGCGCGCGTATCGGCCGCCGGCGCCTGGCCCGGCGCATACTTGCCCGTGAGCACGCCGCGCGCGATCGGGCTGTAGGGCACCACGCCCAGGCCGAAATGCGCGCAGGCCGGCAGGATTTCCACCTCCGGCATGCGATTGAGCAGGTTGTAGTAGGGCTGGCAGACCACGGGCTTGGGCACGCCCAGCTTCTCGCATGCATTCACGATCTCGGCGATGCGCCAGCCGCGGAAATTCGAAATTCCGAAATAGCGCAGCTTGCCCGAACTGATCAGGTCGCCCAGCGCCAGCACCAGTTCCTCCAGGTTTTCCTCGTGGAAGTCGCGGTGCAGGTAGAGGATGTCCATGTAATCGGTGCCCAGGCGCCCGAGGCTCTGCTCCACGCCCTGGATGAGCCACTTGCGCGAGTAATGCGACTGGTTGGGCCCCTTGCCCACCGGGTTGCCGATCTTGCTGGCCAGCACCCACTGGTCGCGGTCCTGGGCGATGAGCTTGCCCACGACCTCTTCCGACTTCCCGCCGTTATAGACGTCCGCCGTGTCGATGAAATTGATGCCGTGGTCGCGCGCCGAGGCCACGATATCGGCGGCCGCCTCGAAAGGCGACTGCTCGCCGAACATCATGGTGCCCAGGCACAGGCGGGATATGTTGAGATTGCTCTTGCCGAGTCGACGATATTTCATGATGGCCTGCGCTCCTGAATGAATGAACACCGGCCAGTCTACATCCAGACCCCGGGCGCGGCCAATGCGCTTGCCCGCCCGCGCGGCAATGCAAGGCTCGCTCAGCGATACTGCACGCCCGGCAGCACGCAGAGCATTTCGTAGAGCAGATTGGCCGCCAGCTGCGAGGTGTTGCCGCTGATGTCGTACGGCGGCGAAACCTCGACCAGGTCGCAGCCAATCAGGTTCAGGCCGCGGCAGCCACGCACGATCTCCAGGCCCTGGATGGACGTGAGGCCGCCCACTTCGGGCGTGCCCGTGCCCGGCGCCCAGATCGGGTCCAGGCCGTCGATGTCGAAGGACAGGTACACCGGACCCGCGCCCATCTGCTCGCGCACCTCCGCCATCAGCGGCGCCAGCGACTTGTGCCAGCACTGTTCGGCCTGCACCAGGCGAAAACCCTGCTTCACGCCCCAGCGGAAATCCTCGGCCGTATAGCCCTGGGCGCGCTGGCCGATCTGCACCACGCGCTGGCAATCGAGCAGCCCCTCTTCGACCGCGCGGCGGAAAGTGGTGCCGTGCGCGATCTTCTCGCCGAACATCTCGTCGTTGGTGTCGGTGTGCGCGTCCACGTGGATCAGGCCCACCGGGCCGTGCTTCCTGGTCAGGGCGCGCAGGATGGGCAGGGTGATGGTGTGGTCGCCGCCCAGGGTCAGCGGCACCAGCGGATGGGCATTCAAGCGCGCGTAGTACGCCTCGATGATATCCACCGACTTGAGCAGGTTATAGGTATTGATGGGCACGTCGCCGATGTCGGCCACCGACATCGAGTCGAAGGGCGCCGCCCCCGTGGCCATGTTGTACGGGCGGATCATCACCGACTCGTTGCGGATATGGCGCGGCCCGTAGCGCGTGCCGGCGCGCTGCGAGGTGCCGATGTCCAGCGGCACGCCGACGAAGGCGGCGTCCAGGCCCTCCAGGTTCTCGACGAAGGGCAGCCGCAGCATGGTGCCGCGGCCGGCAAAGCGCGGCATGTCGTTGCCGCCCTGCGGTTGATGAAGAATTTTTTGCATGATGTGGAACTCCAGCGTGCCAGCCTTTGAGCGGGGCTGGGCGGAATAAGCAGGTCTTATAGTGCGACGCCGCCGCGAGGCATAAAATACGGTTTTCGCAAAAAATCAGTTCAGCATTCCCTGAACTATCCCCGCTGCCCGGGGGATTTTCCACCCACACCGCCACTACCCTAGGGAAACCCCCAGGCCTCGGTCAGCCCCATGAAAGCCACCGGCAAGCATATCAACCTGCGGCTCCTCGAAGTCTTCGTGGCCGTGGTGCGCCACCAGGGCTACGCCCGCGCCCAGCACGAGCTCAATCTGACGGTCTCGGCCATCAGCAACTACATGAGCGAGCTGGAAGACCGCCTGGGCTACGTGCTGTGCCAGCGCGGCCGCTCGGGCTTCGCGCTCACGCCCAAGGGCGAGCAGTTCCTGCAGCACAGCCTGCGCCTGCTGTCCGAGATGGAGCAGTTCGAGCGCCAGTCGGACGCCCTGAAGGGCGATGCGGGCGGCACCTTCCGCATGGGCGTGATCGACGCCACCGCCAACGACCCGGACCTGGCCCTGCCCCAGCTCGTCGGCCGCTTCAACGAGCAGTTCCCGGCCGTGCACCTGAACCTGATGATCCGCAGCCCGCACGACCTGCTCATGGGCATCCAGGACAACCAGCTCGACCTGGCCGTCGGCTCCTTTCCCTTCCGGGTGAGCAATGTGATCGAGGTGCCGCTCTATCGCGAGCAGCACTGGCTGTATTGCAGCGACCAGCATCCGCTTTTCGCGCAGGGCAAGCTCAACCTGCCGCTGGTCACGCAATATGGCATCGTCACCCGCAGCTACTGGAGCTCGGCCGACCTGGGCGAGAAAGGCTTCAAACGCAGCACCGCCACCGTCGACAACATGGAGGCCCAGCTGATATTGATCCTGTCGGGCAAATACGTGGGCTACCTGCCCGAGCACTATGCCCATTCCCTGCTCAAGGAAGGCCGGCTGCGCGTGCTCATGCCCAATGAGTTCGGCTACCAGGCCGAGTTCTCGGCGATTTTTCGCCGCGGACGCAGCAAGGAGCCTTTCATCCGTGCGATGCGGGAGATGTTGAAGTCGCAGATCCGCAAGAAATCGCGTGGCGTGCGCAATGCTTTGGGTTCTTAAGGCGCCGAGGCTGCCCTGCGGAATTCCGATGCTCGCCCCCAGTGGGGGCTGCGCTTCGGATTCCTCCGGGGTCCTCGGCTTGCGTCAGCCTAATGCGGCTGTTCGTATCGCTTGCGTGCGGGGCATCACAAGACGATGGACACCATCGGGTGCCCGTGCAGGGCGCGGTAGAGCGAATCGAGCTGCTCGCGCGAAGTGGCGCAGACGGTGAAGGTCAGGCCCAGGTAATTGCCGCCCTTGCTCGGCCGCATCTCGACCGTGGCCGGATCGAAGGCCGGGTCGAACTGCTGCACGATTTCGGTGAGCGTCTGCGCAAAGTCCGGATGATGCTTTCCCATCACCTTGATGGGAAAGTCGGTCGGATACTTGATCAGCGATTCTTCTGGCGGAATGGGTTGCATGGCTATTCCCCGTAGCGCGGACGGTCCCGCCGGGCAACGGCGGGCACGCCCATCATCGACTCATAATCAGAGCGCCGCAATACGCGCATCATACCGCTCGCGCAATTTGGCATACACCGGGCCCGGCTTGCCCGAACCCACCGGCTTGCCGTCGAGCCGGACCACGGGCAGCACCTCCTTGGTGGCCGAGGTCAGCATGATCTCGTCGGCGGCCTGCACCTCGGCCTTGGACAGCTTGCGCGCCTCGAAGGGCACGCCCGCTTCCGCGGCCAGCTCGGTCATCAGACCGTAGCGGATGCCCTCGAGGATGAGGTTGTCCTTGGGCGGGGCCAGCAGCTTGCCGCCCGAGGCCACCCACACATTGCACGAAGAGGCCTCGCTCAGGTAGCCGTCGCGGAACTGCAGCACCTCGTCGACGCCGGCGTCGACCGCGGCCTGCTTGGCCAGCACGTTGCCCAGCAGCGACACCGACTTGATCTCGCAGTGCAGCCAGCGCTCGTCCGGGATGCTGATGGTGGCCAGCCCCTGTTCACGCTGCGCCTTGCCCGGCACCGTCATGGCGTTGACCATGCCGAACACCGTGGCCGCGATGGGATCCTTGGGAAAGCCGTGGTCGCGCTTGGCCACGCCGCGCGTCACCTGCAGGTAGACCATGCAGGTCGGCGTCGGCGCGCGCTCGATGAGCTGGCCCACCAGCGCCACCCACCCGGCACGGTCGTGCGGGTTGGCGATGCGGATGGCCGCGAGGCTGCGGTCCAGGCGATTGAGGTGATGCTCGAGCCGGAAGGGCTTGCCGTTATAGGCGGGCACCACTTCGTAGATACCGTCGCCGAAAATGAAGCCGCGGTCGAGCACCGAAATCTTGGCCTCGCCGACCGGCATGAATTCGCCGTTGAGATAAACCTGGCTGTCGCTCGCCATGCCCGCAATCATGGACTGCTCCTGAAAAAGAAAGGCTCGCCGGTGGGCGGCGAGCACATTGCTGCATTATCGAAAACCGGCGCCGCTGCGGCGCCGGCCATGCGTTGGATCACTTGCTGGAGAAACGGCGTTTGATCATGTCCATCATGCGGCCGAAGAAGCCGGCGCGCTCGACTTCGGTCTGCACCACCAGCGGTTCGGTCTGGATGGTCTTGCCGTCCAGGGTCAGCTCGAGCGTGCCCACCTGCTGGCCCTTGGCCAGCGGCGCGATCAGCGGGTCGGGATAATGCGCCACCGGCTTGATGTCGCCGCTCTTGCCGCGCGGGACGGTCAGCGACACCGGCTGGGGCGGGCCCAGGCGCGCCATTTCGGCCTTGCCTTCCCAGACGCGCACGTCCAGACCCGGCTGGTTCTCGCCGTAGAGCTTGACGGTGTCGAAGTTCTGGAAGCCCCAGTTCAGCAGCTTGAGGCTTTCCTCGGCGCGCGAAGAAGCGCTGTCGGCACCCAGCACCACCGTCAGGATACGGCGATCGCCACGCAAGGCGGTTGCGATCATGCAATAGCCAGCCGCGTCGGTGAAGCCGGTCTTCATGCCGTCGATGGTGGAGTCGGCCCACAGCAGGCGGTTGCGGTTGGGCTGCTTGATCTTGTTGTAGACGAACTCGCGCTGCTTGTAGTAGTGGAATTCCTGCGGGTGGTCGGTGATGGCGTGCGAGGCCACGATGGCCAGGTCGCGCGCGGTGGTGAGATGCTGCGGATCGGGCAGGCCGTCGACGTTCATGAAATGCGTGTTGCGCATGCCCAGCTTCGCGGCCTGCTCGTTCATCAGCGTGACGAAGGATTCGGCGCTGCCCGCCACGGCCTCGGCCAGCGCCACCGCGGAGTCGTTGCCCGAATCCACGATGAGGCCCTGGAAGAGCTCATCGACGGTGACCGGCAGGCGCGGCTGGATGAACATGCGCGAGCCACCCGTGCGCCAGGCGCGCTCGGACACCGGCACCTGCTGGTCGAGCGTGAGGCGCTTTTCGTCGACCGCGGTGAACGCCACGTAGGACGTCATGATCTTGGTGAGCGAGGCGGGCGGAACCTGCATGTCGGCGTTGGACGCCGCCAGCGTCTGGCCGCTGGTGACGTCGATCACGACCCAAGCCTTGGCCGCGATCGTGGGCGCGGGCACGGCGGAGATATCCCCCACCACCAGCGAGTTGGGATCGGCAAACGGCGGCATCGCCGGGGTAGCGGCGGCAGCGGCCGGCGCGGCGGCCGCCGCATAGGCCGCGGGCACGCCCGAGGCGGCGACCATGGCCGACACCAACAAGCCGGCCACGGCACGGCGGGCATAAGACGGGAGGGGCTTCTTCATCAGCAACAACATCCAGGACAGAGGCAAACAATAACTTGCCATTATAGGCAGCGTCCCAGGGACGTCGGCGGCGGCCATGCCCCCCTTTTTGCAAGAAGTGCAACGCAATCTATGCACGCCATGACAAACACCTGACCGGCGCGCCGGGGCCGGCCGCCCTAGGCCAGGGCGACGGTCAACCGGTCGAGTACCAGCTGCCGGAGAATCAACAGCTTGCCATGGAAAAAATGCGAGGCGTCGGGAATCACCACGACGGGCAGGTTGCGCACCCGGGCCCAGTCCATGGTCTCGGCGCAAGGCACCACCTCGTCCCGTTCGCCATGCACCATCAGGGTATGCGCCGGCGCCGGGAGGTCCGCCGGCTGGAAGCGCTGCACGGCGGCACCGGCCAGGATCAGCGCAGCCGGCAGCCGCGCATCGCCCGCGGCCGCCAGGCCGGCATGCAGGCCGGCCGCCACCGACGTGCCGAAAGAAAACCCGCCCAGCACCCAGGGCCGCGCCGCAAGTTCGGGATAGCGCTCGCGGAACTGCGCCACCAGCGCCAGCATGTCCTGGGTTTCGCCCACCGACTTGTCGAACGCGCCTTCCGATGCGCCCACGCCGCGGAAATCCGGCCGCACCGCCGCCAGCCCCTGATGCAGGCAGGCCCGCGCAATGGTCGTCACCACCTTGTTGTCGCGCGCGCCGCCCTGCAGGGGATGCGGATGCAGCACCAGGGCCCAGCCGCGCGGCGTGCCATCGGGCCAGTCGAGCGCGCAATCGATGCGGCCCGCCGCCCCTTCAAAACCCACGATTTCAGTATGTGCCGCCATATCAAAACCTGATTCGTTTGAACAACAAAACCCTACCGGGCTCAGCGCAGCGCGCCGCCCAGCCAAGCCGACAATTCATCGGCGGCACCGTCGGTCGCCTGCCGCAAGGCGCGCGCGCCGCCCTCGGCATCCTGCGTCGCGGCGGCGGCGGAACGCTGCACCAGTTTCTGCGCCAGCACGCGGCCGTCGGCCTGCAGCAGCACGGCCTGCAAGGACACCTGGCCGGTGCTCGCCGTGCCATCGGCCGCGAACACCTGTTCGAACCGCGTCAGCGTCACCTGCAGGCGCGGCAGGCCGGCCGCCCCCTCGGACAGCACCGGGCCCAGGCGCGACAGGCGCTCGACCAGGCGCTGCCTGACCAGCTCCGCCGGCGACACCGACCACTTGGCCCGGGCATAGGCCTTGGGACTGGCGCTGCCGCCCACGCGCCAGATCATGCCGGTATCGCCCAAGGCAGGCGCGGCGTCGAAGGCCAGGGCGATCGGCTTGCGCGCCGCGCCGCCCGAAACCGCCGCGCCGTCATCGGCGCCCAGGTCGTACAGGACCGGGGCCGGCCCCACCTTGCCCACGCTGCAGCCGGCCAAGGCCAGCGCCAGGCACAAGGCGCCGATCCCCTTCATGCGGCGTTCCGTCACGCGCTTCATCGTTTTTCTCCAAACCCGGCAAACCCGGCCTCGCCCGGCCCCGGCTGCACCGCCGGCAAGCCGAACAACAGCGATTGCGGTGCTTCGCCCACGCGGCGCAGGACGGACGACGCGCTGCGCGCCGTCACGCCCACCTTGCCGGCCATATCGGTCATGGCCGGCAGCGTCTGCCCATTCAGCCGCGCCGCTGCCTGGCTGATCTGCTGCAGGCTCAGCGTCGCCGTGGCCAAGGGGCCGTCCGGCGCATTGATCCGGGCCATGGCGGTCCGGACATCCTGCATCGCGGCGCCGGCTTGCTGCGCGGCATCGCCCATCTTCCTGACCGCGCCGTCGAGGCTCTCGGACAGCGGCCCCAGGTTGCCGCTCATCTGCTTGAGCTGCCCCGAAATATCGGCCGCATTCTTCAGCATCATCGACAGCGCCTGCGTGTTTTCCGGCGAGAGCAGCGCCTTGAACTGCCCGGCGGCCTGGTCCAGGTCGTCCAGCAGCACATTGCCCTTTTCCTCGATGCGCGAGAACAACCCCGGCCGCAAGGGAATCTGCGCCGGATGGTCCGACGACGTCGCCAGCCTGTGCTCCGACTTGCCCTGGTCGTGCAGTTCGACGATGGCCAGGCCAGTGATGCCCTGCACGCCCAGCTCCGCCCAGGTCGCATCGGTCACCGGCGTGGTGGGCGCCACGGCGATGCGGATGAGCACGCGGCCAGGCTGGGCCGTGTCCAGCGTCAGCGACTGCACGCGCCCCACGGGCACCCCCTGGAAGCGCACGGCCGACTGGGCCGTCAAGCCGCCCACCGAGTCCGACGACACGAGCTCGTAGACCACCACGGCCGTCTTGTCGTGCCCCAGCCAGAGCGCCACCAGCACTGCCGCGGCGATCAGGGCCAGGGTGAAAAGCCCCGCCATCAAGGCATAACTACGGTTTTCCATGCCCCACCATATCCTTGGATATCAACCCGCCCAGCGCGCGACGGCCGCGCTCGCCCAGGAAAAACTCTTTGATGAAAGGATGATCCACCTGCAGCACCTTCTCCACCGTATCGCACGCAATCACGCGCTTGTCGGCCAGCACCGCCACGCGGGAAGACAGGTCGACCAGGGTGTCGAGATCGTGCGTGATCATCACCACCGTAAAACCCAGCTGCTGATGCAGGCTGCGCACCAACGCCACGAACTCGTCCGAGCGCTGCGGGTCCAGGCCGGCCGTGGGCTCGTCCAGAAACAGCAGGCTCGGGTCCAGGGCCAGCGCGCGGGCCAGGCCCACGCGCTTGATCATCCCGCCCGACAAATCCGAAGGCTGCTTGTCGGCGTCATTTTCAGCCAGCCCCGCCATGGCCAGGCGGCACATCACCACCTCGCCGATCAAGTCTTCCGGCAGCGTGCGCAACTCGCGCAGGGGCTGGGCCACATTGTCGAACACGGACAAGGACGAAAACAGCGCCCCCGCCTGGAACAGCATGCCCCAGCGCCGCGACAGCCGCCGGAATTCCGGATAATCCAGCTCCAGCAAATCATGTCCCAGCACGTGCACGGTGCCGGCCGCGGGCCGATCGAGCCCGATGATGGCGCGCAATAGCGTGGTCTTGCCCGAACCCGACCCGCCGACGATGGACAGGATCTCGCCCGGCAGCACGGACAGGTTGAGCTTGTCGTGGACGACATGGTCGCCGAAGGCCGTGCGCAAGTCGCGCACCTCGATCATCGGCTGCACGGCTTCGCCCATCACATTCCCACCGAACTGAACATGATCGCGTACAGCGCGTCCACCAGAATCACCCCGGTGATCGACGTCACCACCGACGTCGTCGTGCCCTGCCCCAGGCTCTCCGTATTGGCCTTGATGCGCAGGCCGAAATGGCAGGAGATCAGCGCGATCAGCGCGCCGAACGTGGCGCCCTTGAGCAAGCCTATGCCATAGTTCGTCGACGAGATCGCCCCCTGCAGCGACTGCAGAAACCACATGCCCGAGATGTTCAGCTGCGCCTTGGCCGCCAGCGCGCCGCCCAGCAACGCCATGGCGTCCGTCCAGAGCACCAGCAAGGGCATGGAAACGCTCAGCGCCAGCACCCGCGGCAGGATCAGCCGGCGGCTGTGCGAGATACCCATCACCTGCATGGCGTCGAGCTCCTGCGTCACGCGCATCACCCCGATCTCGGCCGTGATGGCCGAGCCGGAGCGCCCCGCCACCAGGATCGCCGCCAGCACCGGCCCCAGTTCGCGCACGATGGACACACCCAGCAATTGCACGATGAAGCGATCCGCGCCGAAGGTGCGCAGCTGCTGCGCCGACAGATACGACAGCACCACGCCGATCAGGAACCCCACCAACGCCGTAATGCCCAGCGCCTGCGCGCCCGTGTGATACACCTGCGCCGAGATCGGCTTCCAGGGCACGCGCCAGCGCCGCGTCAAAAGCCCCGCCAGGTCCAGCACCAATTGGCCGAACATGATGAGCATCGACCGGCCGTTCTCGGCCGCGCCGCTCCACAAATCGCCCACCCCGCGCACCCACTCCAGGCGGTCGGCTCGGTGCTTCGGCTTGCCATGCACGCCGCCCGTGTTGTCGGCCAGCGCCTGGAACACCACGCGCTGCCTGTCCGACAAGCGCACCTGCCCGGGCAGGCGGTTGCCCCATGCCTGCCAGATCACATGCGCGCCCACCGTGTCGAGCCGCTCCACGCCCAGCAAATCCCAGCCCAGGTCCTGCCCCGCGGACGGCAGGGCCTGCCGCCGGCTGGCCACCATCCCGGCCTCGGCCAGGGCGCCTACCGTCCAGTCGCCCGCCAGATAGCACACGCCGCCGTCCTGACGGACGGCCTGAGCGGAGGGAGTCGAAACGCGGGTCATGGGGATACGGAACAGCCGGGCCGGTGCTGAGGAATGAGACGCGCCCATGATATACGGGACCAGGAAAATCAGCGCTATAACCTACAATTGCGACCATGTCGCACCCATCTGTCCCACCCCTCGGCCTGCCGGCCCCGCAAGCGCTCGCGCGCATGCTGGCCGATCGGTTGCCGGACTTCCGGCAGGTCGGCTGGACAGCCCGGACCGGCTCCACCAACGCCGACCTGCTGGCCCAGGCGCGCGAACGCCCGGAAGGCAAGCCCTGGCTGCTGGGCGCCCATCTGCAAACCAACGGCCGCGGCCGAGTGGGCCGATCGTGGAAGAACCTGCCCGGCGCGGCGCTGATGCTGTCCTGCGCCTTCGACGTGCACCTGCCCGTCGCCACCCTGCCGGCCCTCTCCCCGCTGGCCGGCCTGGCGGCCTGCGAAGGCCTGCGCGCCCTGATCGGCGGCCCCGGGGCCAGCCGGCTGGCCGTCAAATGGCCCAACGACCTGCAGTGGGGCCAGGCCAAGCTGGCGGGCCTGCTGGTGGAATCCGTACGCAACCCGGGCGGCCCCGGCAGCGGATACACCGTCGTCATCGGCATCGGCCTGAACCTGTGCGATGCCGACGCGCTCTCCCAGGCCCTGGAGCGCCCCATCGCTGACTGGACCCAGGTCGATGCGCGCCACGCCATCGACGCCGTCGACCTCGCCTGCGCCCTGGCCGGCAGCCTGCACCAGGCCATGCTCGACGCGCAGCGTCATGGCTTCGACACCTTCGCCCAGCACTATGCCCGGGTGGACGCACTGGCAGGCCAGGCCGTCAACGTCATCGACCAGGGCCGCATCCTGCAGCAAGGCATCGCCCAGGGCATCGACGCGCACGGCCGCCTGCTGCTGGCCACGCCCGACGGCATCCAGCCCATCGTCGTGGGCGAAATCTCCATACGGCCACAATCATGATCCTGCTCATCGATGCCGGCAACAGCCGACTCAAGGCCGGCCTGCTGCCAGGCGACGCGCGGCGCCGCCTGCCCGACACCACGGTCTTCGACAACACCAACCCGCAGGCCCTGGCCGACTGGCTGCATGCCCTGCCCGCCAAGCCCGCGCGCGCCGCCGGCGTCAACGTGGCCGGCACCGCGCACGGCGACATCATTGCCCGCCTCATCAGGCAAGCCTGCGGCTGCGACATCGAATGGCTGCCCGCCCAGGCGCAAACCCTGGGCCTGCGCAACAGCTACGACCACCCCGGGCAGCTGGGCACCGACCGCTGGGCCGCCATGCTCGGCATACTGGCCAGCCTGCCCGCCGGCCACCCCCCCTTCATGGTGGCCAGCTTCGGCACGGCCACCACGCTGGACACCGTCAGCGGCGACAACGTCTTCCTCGGCGGGCTGATCCTGCCCGGCCCGGCCATGATGCGCGCCGCCCTGGCCCGAGGCACCGCCAACCTGCCGATGGCGCAGGGCGTGGCCGCCTCCTACCCCACCAACACCAGCCAGGCCATCGCCACGGGCGTCACGGCCGCGCAGGCCGGCGCCGTCGTGCGCCAATGGCTGGCCGCGCGCACGCGGTTCGGCACCACGCCGGACATTTATGTGACGGGCGGCGGATGGCCCGAAGTGCGAACCGAAGTGGAGACCCTGCTGGCCCAGGCCGGCGCCGCCCGCAGCGTGCCCACCGGACCGGTTTACGTGGAAAGCCCGGTGCTGGACGGACTGGCCGCCTGGGCATTGCAACCGCCGCGGCACCCGGAATAATCCGGGCAAGCGCGCGCATTACGGACGGACCGCGACATGCGCATTTTGTTCTTGCTGATTGTGCTGGCCAATATCTGGGCCTACGCCCTGGGACAGGGCTGGCTGGGCGTGCGCCCGGGAGATGAAAACCGCGGCAAGCTGGTGCAGGAATTGAATGCGGAGAAGGTGGCGTTGGGGCGTTGAGCCGGATCAGCCCATGGATTTGGCCAGCAGCAGCACGGCCCCGGTCACCGTGCCCATCATGCTGATGATGGACGGGCCGGCGACCCAGCGCAGCATATTGCGGACCTGATCGATCTCGCTGCGCATGCCACGCATCTCGCCGCGGATCTCGGCCATCTCGGTTCGCAGCTCCGCCCCCAGCACGCGCAAGTCTTCCTTCGTGGCCAGGCGGTCGCCGTACGCATCAAACGCGCCCACGAGCGCGGACGACTGCGCCTCGGCCTGGGCTTCGGTGAAGCCCGCGGCCTTGAGGGCGTTGATGTACTTGTAGGTATCGAAGACAGGCATGGCGCCGGACATGGGAAGCCTCGGTATCGGTCATATTAGAGGCCTGCAATATGACCGCGCAAGCCCCGGCAGTCCATTCGTGGATACCGAAATGGATCAAACCGTCCCTCAGATATCGAGTCTGTTGAACACGACCGCCGGCAAGTGCCTGATGATCATCATGATCAACCACCACTTGCCTGGCGCATAAACCACCGCCTGCCCGCGCGCGATCGCTTTGACGATCCGCGCAGCCACCTCCTCCACGGGCGCCAGCCTCGCCCCCTCGCTTTTCAAGGCCGCCGTCATCGGCGTATCCGTGGGCCCGGGCTTGATCAGCACCACTTTCACGCCCTTGCCCGCGAAGCGGTGCTGCAAGCCTTGGGCATATCCCGCCAGCAGTCCCTTGGCCGATCCGTAGACATAATTGGACTTGCGCCCCCGGTCGCCCGCCACGGAGCCTATCAAGGCAAGCGTGCCCCGGCCCGCCGCGGCCATATGGCGGGCAAAGCCCTCCGCGCACAATGCCGGCGAGACCGCATTGACTTCAAGCGCCTGCCGACACGCTTGCAGATCGTCCTGGCAATGCGCCTGGTCGGGCAAGGATCCCTGCGCGATCAGCACCGTGTCCACCGGCCCGGCCCGCACCGCATCGGCCACCATGGCCTCGATGGCGGCCGTGCTTGATAAATCGGCCACGGCCGTGCGGATTTGCGATGACGGACCGCCCCGCACCCGCAGGTCCGCCGCCACGCGCTCGAGCTTGCCTGCATCGCGCCCGACCAGCGTCAAATCCACCGGCCCCGCCCCCGCCCAAAGCCTGGCGCAATGTTCCGCGATGGCCGAGGTCGCGCCGACGATGACGATTTTTTCCATATTCTTCTCGATACCCCGTTTCTCAATACCCCATTAACCGGCGCGACAAGGCGGAACTGATGCCCGGGTCCCGGTACTGCGCAAATTCCGGCAGGCGCGGATAGGCCGATTCGAACAAGTCACGCGGCATGCGCGCATCCTTGGCGGGATAAATGCCGCCCCCCGCCTCGCGCACAATGGCATCCAGCCGCTCGAACAGCCCGTGCGTGCGCGCCCCCCGATTGGGGAAATCCAGCGCAAGCGTCACGCCCGGACGGGGAAAGCCCAGCATGCCTGGCGAGCGACGCTTGCCGAAGGTTTTCAACACCGCCAGGAAAGAGCCCTCGCCCGACCGGGCAATGGCTTGCAGCATGGCTTGCGTGGCGTCACGGCCCGCCTCGGCCGGCACGACGCTCTGATATTGATAAAAGCCCTTGGGACCATACAGGCGGTTCCATTCGAGCAGGTTGTCCAGGGGATAGAAAAACGGTTCGTAATGCACCACGTTCCGTCCTGCCCGCCATTTTTTCAGATGGTAATAGGCCGCGTTGAAGGGCCGCAGCGACAGGCGGTTCACCAGCGATACCGGCGGCACGAACGGCACCGCGTGCTTGTGCGCCTTGGGCACAGGCCGGGCGCCCGACTGCAGCGCCGCGCCGCCATGGTTGGCGCGCATGAACAGGCCCCGTCCCGATGCCGACAGGCAATCGATCCACGCAACCGTGTACTCCCACCCGGCCTCCGATGCATCGGACAAGCGGAAAAACTCACCCAGGCCCGCGAAGGGCACGGTTTGCGCCGCCAGCCACGGCCCCTGCACCCGGCGCAACTGGATCTCGGCCTGCACGATGACGCCCGTCAGCCCCAGGCCGCCGACCGTGGCGGCGAACCATGGCGCCTGCAGGCGCGGACCGCATTCGATGACCTGGCCGTCCGTGCGGACCAGGCGGATGCCCAGCACATGGTCGCCGAACGACCCCTGCGCATGATGGTTTTTGCCGTGCACATCATTGGCGATGGCCCCGCCCACCGTCACCCATCGAGTGCCCGGCGTCACCGGCAGCATCCAGCCGCGCGGCACGGCCAGCCGCTGGATGTCGCGCAGCGCCACCCCCGCCTCGCAGACGAGGCGGCCCGTGGCTTCGTCAAAAGACAGAAAGCGATCCAGGCCCGAGGCGAGCCATAGCGTGCCGCCCGGATTCAGGCCCACGTCTCCATAGCTGCGGCCCAGGCCATGGGCCAGGCCGGGCCAGGCCGAGGCCCGGATCCGGCCGGCCGCCTGGACGGGATCGAGCAGCGGCACGACGTCGTGCGCATCCTGGCTCAACCGCCCCCAGGCGGATACCGGCCTCATGCAGGCCCCGTGCGAAATACGTAGCGCTTGTCCAGCCGGTACTTGACCGCATAGCCGATGGCCAGGCCGATGACGCCGCCCAGGTAGCGCAGGGACTTGCTGTCGAAAGCCTGCTGGAAGCCGAACTCGAAGCCCCAGAAAATGGCCGTGGTGGCGAGGCCCATCAAGGTATACAGGGCGAAGGTCTGGCCATCGTGCACCGCGCTTTTTGCCTGAAAGCGGAAGATATACCGCTTGTCCAGCACGTACTTGACCACCAGGCCCACCCCGGTGCCCACGACCACCGCGCCGGCAATGGCGAACAGGCCATCGTAGACGCGCACGAAAACATCCTGCGCGCCGATGTTTGCCGCCATGGCGATCAATGCGAAAATGACGTAAGTTGCCGCCAACTTGCTTGAATCAGGCATCCAATACACCCAAATAGCCAA
This sequence comes from Bordetella sp., assembly GCA_036404015.1. Taxonomy (GTDB): domain Bacteria; phylum Pseudomonadota; class Gammaproteobacteria; order Burkholderiales; family Burkholderiaceae_B; genus Bordetella. The sequence continues at coordinate 16,999 of DASWPO010000040.1, forward strand.
AGCCCATGGATGATACCGCAGCAACCTGCAAGCCCGTCACGCAGCCGCTGGGCTTGCTCAGGCTCATGCGGCCCAAGCAATGGGTAAAGAACGGATTCGTGCTGGCGCCCCTGCTGTTTACCGGGGAGTTTCTCGACGCGGCCGCCGTGCGCCATGCCTTGCTGGCGCTTGTCCTGTTCTGCGTCGCCTCGTCGGCCACGTACATCGTCAACGACCTGCGCGACGTCGAGCAGGATAGGCGGCATCCCACAAAATCCCGCAGCCGACCGCTGGCCGCCGGCATCGTGACCCCGCCCGCGGCCCTGGGCCTGCTGGGCGTGCTGTATGCCATCCTCATAGGGGGGTGGTTCGCCGCGCCGCAGGTCATCCTGGTGCTCATCAGCTATCTGGCGCTCAACCTGGCCTATACCTTCGTGCTCAAGCACCAGCCCGTCCTGGATATTTTCACGATCGCCATCGGCTTCGTGCTGCGGGTCTATGCCGGCGCCATGTCGCTGAGCGTTCCGGTTTCTTCGTGGATGCTCATCACCACCTTATGCCTGGCCCTGTACCTTGCCGCCATCAAGCGGCGGCAGGAGCTGCAGCATAGCGGGGCCAGCGGCCGGCAAATACTGAAAAAGTATTCGGTCGCCCTGGTGGACCGCTATGCGGAAATGTCCGCCACCGGCGCCTTGCTGTTCTACAGCATGTTCGTCATGTCCACGCGGCCGGAGCTGGTGCTGACCATTCCCCTGGTGCTGTTCGGCCTGTTTCGCTATTGGTTCGTCGTCGACAGCATGGATGAAGGAGAATCGCCCACGGATGTGCTGCTGCGCGATTGGCCTCTCCTGCTGACCCTTGTTCTATGGGTCGCCGCATGCGGGGCCGCCTTGCTGGCGAAGCAGGGGTAAGGGCAATGGACTGGTCCTACCTCGCCACCCCGCTGCTTGCCTGGTTCGTCGCCGGAATGCTGAAGTTCGCCATCAACAGCCTGAGAGCCCGGCGCCTTGCCTTCGACCTGATCGGCTATGGCGGCCTGCCCAGCAATCACAGCGCGATCGTCAGCAGCATGGCCGCGCTGATCGGCCTCAAAGAGGGCATCGCTCAGCCGGCATTCGGCGTGGCGCTGACGCTGGCCCTCATCGTCATCATGGACGCGCACAGCCTGCGCCGCCAGGTGGGCCGGCATGCCGAGGCCATCAACAAGATGGCGCAGCCCGCCTCGGCAAACCATCTCCCGCTGCGGGAACGCATGGGGCATTCCCGCGTGGAGATTGCCGCGGGCATCCTGGTGGGCATTGCCGCCGCCCTGGCGGTCCGGCACTTTCTTTGAACGCTACCCGGCAGCCAGGGCCTGTTCCACCGCCACCAGCACGGCATCGCGCGATGGCGGCGCGCCCTGGTCGCCCAGGCTGGCGGTGTACGTCGCGCCGATCAGCGGCGTGCGCACCGGCGTGGAGGCGCGATAAATGCCTATCGTCGGCCGCCCCAGGGCCGCCGACAAATGCGTCAGCCCGCTATCAAGGCCCACCATCAGGCGGGCGCCGGCCAGCAAATTGGCGACGGCCGTCAGGCTCATGCGCGGCATGACCTCGACGCCTTCCAGGCCGGCGGTCAAGGCTCGCGCACGCGCGGTTTCCCTGGCATTGCCGGCCAGCACGCGCAAGGCGCAACCCGCCTTGCGCACGCGCTCGAACACGGCCCGCCAGTCGTCCTCGGGCCAGAGCTTGTCGTCCCGGCTGGCCGAAGGCATGATCACCGCATAGCCCTGCCGGTCCTGTTCGTTGCGGGCGGCCGCCGCAAATCCCTGCAGGCCGAAATCCGGCGCGCCGGCATAGTCATAGCCGAACGTCAGCCCGGCCAAGAGGCGCTGCCGCGTGACGGCCGGCTGGAGAAACGCCACCCGATGCCGCACGTCATAGAACAAGGACGCCAGCGACTCGCGCGCCGACTGCCAATCCAGGCCATGCCGGGTGCCCTGGGCCTGCCGCGCCAGCCAGGCCGACTTGAGCAAGGACTGCATGTCCAGCACCACGTCGTAGCGCACGCCGCCCAGCCGGTCCGCCACGCTGCGGCGTTCCTGGCGGGTTTTTGCCTGCCACCAGGTCTTGCGCCAACGGCGGTGCGCAACGGCTATCACCTCTTTTACCGCCGGGTGCCAGCCGGGGATTTCGGCAAACGCCTCTTCCACCACCCAATCGATCCGGGCATCGGGCACATAGCGCGCGATGTCCGAGATCGCAGGCAAGGTATGGATCAAATCGCCCAGCGACGAGGTGCGAACGATGAGTATTCGGGTAGACATTGCTATTCAGTAAAATAGGCCGGTCATAGTAACTCAGCGCCAAGGTGCCCATGCGTGGCAACAAATGGATGCGACGCATCGACCAGCTGGCCGGACCGCTGCTCCTGCGCGCGCTCGCCCTGTTTCGCCGCCGCGGCAACCCGCCTCCCGGCGACTTGCGCGCCATCGGCATACTCTGCGCGGTCCCCCTGGGAGACCTGCTCATCTCCTTGAGCGGCATGATCCCCGCGCTGCGGGCAAAATTTCCCCATGCCCGGATCATCGCCTTCAATGCCGGTTTCAGCCGCGGCGCCTTCGCGCTTTTGCCGCGCGTCGACAAGCAAATCACCATCAGCCTGGGCAACCCGCTCGGCGCCGCGGCCCTGCTGCGGCAAGAAAAGCTCGACGTGCTGATCGATCTTTCGCAGTGGGCGAACATCACGGCCATCCTGTCCGTGCTCAGCGGCGCCAGGCACACCATCGGCTTCGACACCCCCCATTGCGCTCGAGGCCGCGGCTACGACACCGGCGTGCCGCACCTCGATACCCGGCACGAGCTGGCCAACTATGCGGCCCTGGTCAAGCCGCTGGGCATAGCGCAGATCAGCGAGCCCGCGCTGCGCCTGCCGCAAGCCGAAGTCGAGCAGGTCAGGCAACGCCATGCCGACCGGTACATGGTGTTCCATGCCTGGCCCAGCGGCATCAACAAGCACCTCAAGCAATGGCCTGCCGCGCACTGGCGCGCGCTTGCCGAGAAGTTCATCGCCCTGGGCTACGCCGTCGTCTTTACCGGAGCCCAGGGCGACCGCGCGGCCACGCAGGCCCTCATCGACGGCCTGCCCGCATCCAGCAAGGCGCGGGCCATCAACGCCGCGGGCAGCTTGAGCCTGCGCGAAACCGCCCTGCTGATACAAGGGTCTGCCGGCCTGGTCAGCGTCAACACGGGCATCATGCACATCGGCGCCGCCCTGGACGTGCCCATGGCCGCCCTGCACGGCCCCACCAACCCCCTGCGCTGGGGACCGCTGTCGCGCAAGGCGCGGGTGCTCATCCCGTCCGGCCCCGACGTGGCCTACCTCAACCTGGGTTGGGAGTATCCCCCCGGCGCCCAGGAAACCTTGCCGCGCCTATCCGTGGACGAAGTGTTCGACAGCATGCTGGCCATGCAGCGGCAATCGCGCCAAGGCGACTGATCAATAGGCGCCGTCGCGCTTGAACACGATCTCGATCGTCTTGAACAAAATGGTGATGTCGTTCCACAGCGACCAGTTCTTGACGTACCAGGCATCGAAATACACCCGGGTTTCGTAGCTGACGTCATTGCGCCCGCTTACCTGCCATAGCCCGGTCATGCCGGGCTTGACCATCAAGTAGTATTCCGCGTTGTCGCCGTAGCGCTCCAGCTCTTCGGGCACGACCGGCCGCGGGCCGATCAGGCTCATTTCGCCCTTGAGCACATTGAACAACTGGGGCAGTTCGTCCAGGCTGCTTCGACGCAGAAAGCGCCCTATGCGCGTAATGCGCGGGTCGTCCTTGAGCTTGAAGTCCTGCTCCCATTCGGCCCGGGCAGCCGGATCCGCCGCCAGCAGGCGATCCAGGATCTCGTCGGCATTGACCGCCATGGAGCGGAATTTGTAGCACTTGAACAACTTGCCGTTCTGCCCGACGCGCAGGTGCCCGTAGATGGGCCTGCCGCCTTCACGCATCACCAGGTACGCCAGGCCGATCAGCAAGGGCGAACACAGCAGCAGCAAGACGAACGAGCTGATCAGGTCGAAGCCGCGCTTCAGGGTGCGCGCCGAAAGCTTGGTGAGCTTGTTGTTGATGCCGAGAATCAGCACCTCCCGGCGGAAGATGAACATCATGTCGGTGCTGTCCAGGGGCAGGCCGCGCGTGCTGGGCACGACGGACACCGACTGGCATTTGTGCACGGCCAACTGCTTGAGCCAATTTTCACGAACTTTTTCCTGGCTGTATTCCAGCGCGATGACATACTGCGTGTTGCTCGCGTCCGTCGCATGCCACAGGAGTTGTTCATCGCAAATGACGGGCAGGCCCAGGAGTTCCGCCGGCTCTTCCTGATCGGCGCAGCCGACAAAATATTGAATGTCGAAGCCCAGGTAGGCCTCGCTCTGCAAGGCCACGAAAACGTCAACGGCATTGGAGCCCGTGCCGATAATGACGCATTGCTTCTGCCAAAGCTTGAGCCGCCTGAGCAGCTTCTTGGTCAGGGCCCGGCCCACGGACAGCAGCACCAGGATGCCGCACCAGGTGAACACCCAGACATAGCGCGACAGCTGCCACTTGGAGAACCCGATGATCGCCAGGTCGATGACCGCGAAAATGACGACCGTCGACAAGACCTCTTTGAGCTCGAACCAGAAAGGCTTGCGGTACGAGTAGTGGCGCAGGCGCAACCAGAACCAGCCCATGCAGGCCAGCGAGAGCAGGCCGTGGGCGGCGAAGCGGGGAGCCATTTCCTGATAGGGCAGGAAGCGCTCGAGGTCGCCCCAGAAGGCCATGACCAGCAAAATGGCGATGACCAGGCCAAGATTGAAGGCAAGCAGATCCGATACCGCCAGGATGGCCTGCGCCAGGATGGCCTTTGCGTTGTTCCGGACCGAAGACGGGTGTTTGAAAAGCATGAACCAACAGAGCCTGGATCGTTTAGGTATAGGTTTACAGACTTATCGGCCTTGATGGCTGGCGCCCAGGACGGTTCGATAGACAGCCATGGTCTTTTCAGCGCAGGCCTGCCAGCTGAATTCCCGGGCACGCGCCATGCCCGCCACCCGCAATTGCTCGACCAAACCTGGATTATCGATCAATTGGCGCATGCCTTGCGCCATCTCGTCCGCATCTTCCGGATTGACCAGGATAGCCGCCTCCCCGGCCACCTCCGGCAGAGAGGTCGTATTGGAAGCGATGACCGGCAACCCCGAGGCAAAAGCCTCGACCACCGGCAGGCCAAAACCCTCCGACAGAGAAGGAAACACCAGGGCAAACGCCGTTTGCATCAGCACCCGCGCCTCGACATCGGGCAGGTACTGCATCCATCGCGCTTCGCCGCTCGCGCGCAGCGCCTCCACCCGCGCCACCAGTTCCTCGCATTTCCAGCCCGCCCGTCCCACGATCACCAAGGGAAAGTCGGCGCGCAGCCTGGCGGGCAGCCTGGCATGGGCATCCAGCAGGCGTTCGAGATTTTTCCTGGGTTGCAGCGTGCCGACAAACAGGAAAAATCGCTCAGGCAGCCCCAGCCGCTCCAGCACCTCGGCCTTGGTTTCGGCATCGAAGCTTTCGAAGAAGCGCGGATGCACGCCCAGCGGCGTGACTGAAATTTTGTCCGCGTCGATCCCGAAGTACCGGATGATCTCTTGCTTCGAGTACTCGGAAATGGTGATGACGTGATCCGCCCAATGCCCCGACCGCCGCCAGAGCCAGTTCTTCACCGAGATCAGACGCGTGCGCACCCACTCCGGGTTCGACAGCGGGATGGCATCCATCAGGGTGGCCACCACCGGGATCCGGGAAAACTTCGGGATCAAGTGATCGGTGGCGTGGAACAAGTCGATGCGATCTTGCAGGGCTCGCTCGGCCTGGCATGCCAGGGGAGTGAAGGCTCCCAACAAGGCCATGGTGGAGAAACGGCCCAAGTCGGCGGGCATCTGCGCGCCCGGCAGCGTCTCGGCAGTCGCGTATGCCTGAAAACCTGCCGGGATCAACGCCATATCGCCCGTCGACAACAAGGCGCCGCCCAGTTCCCGCGTGTATGAACCAATGCCATCCACACCGCCACGCGCCAGGCCATGCGCCAAGCCCGTTGTGCCAAAGCCGACTCTCACCCAAACTCCTCTACCGCAACTTCGGCCAAGGCAAAGCTTGGCCGATCCAATGAGGGCTATATTTTACCGTCGGCCCACGTACGCCCATCCCGCAACGGGCAAGCCCGCGGCTATTTCTCCGCCCACACCGAATATTGGGCGCCCAGCGGCAGGCGAGTCATGTATTTTTCCAAGCCGCGCAGCCCGGCAAACATGCGCGGGAAAAAGATTCGATATCGGACTTCAACTTTCCTGAATCCCGCCAGCAGGCAAGCACGTTTCATTTTCCAGGCCGTGATCAGCCTGGCATTGACGTCGAATTCGCAAGTATTGACCGCCCGAACCGTCAATGGATTGAGCGGATTATGTTCGAAAATCACGAACACCCCTCCTGGAGAAAGCGTGCGCGAAATTTCCTCCATCAAAGGTACGTGCATTTCATGATCAATATGATGAAATACGCACATGGCATAAGCGAGGTCGAAATACCCGCTTGGGAACGGCAAATGCTCTCCATCGAACGATGTGAACTTTGCAGCCCCGGGAAACCGCTCGGCCGCGACGCCCAAGGACCGGGCGGACACGTCGGCGCAAGTCAATTCCGAATCCGCCAGGTATTTCTTGATCCATGGAATCGAATTGCCGACTCCAGCGCCAAAGTCGAGAATTCGTTCGGATTGCTTTTCAGGCCGCCGTATCAGTTCCTGCGCAATATCCTTGATTTTGTATTCCGCGAAATAATCCGGCCCCTCTCCCGATGCGGCGATATTTTTGGCATGCATCGCCCGATACTCATCGGCAAAACTATCGAATTCCGCTTTATTCATGTGAGATCACCCTACATTCAGTTGGGGTCAGGAAAAGAGACCATGGCCGCCCGATGCACGCTCATTCTGCCTTTTCCCGCGAAATAGGTGCGCAACTCGAAATTCTTCACGCTCTCGGCACGGACAAAATCAAGCTCCAGTTTCCGCATTTGACCATGCGTATTGGGCAAGCCGCCTTTCGAGGTAACGACGATTTGGTTGTCCCGCAGTTCGGTGGAATCCCACCAGTTGTCGTCGGTATCGGACGCATACCATAACGTCACTTTGTAATGTCCCGGCAAAATCTGAGCGTAAGGGCCGTAAGTTAAAAATCCTTCTTTGTCCTTGCCGTCATCTGCCACCCGATCGGCACCGTCCACATGGCCAACGAGGCCCGGTAGTTCTTTCGCGTCCCTATTCCATGCAACCAATCGGCCGTGCAGCGGCACTTCGAGAAACTGCACATAATATTTCCCCTTGGCATCCTCAAAAACCCGGGACTCTGCTTTTCGAAGATCGCCCACGCATTTTTCCTGAAACCGTGCAAGCTCGTCGTCTCCAACGGGTTGGGTGGACAGAATCACAACCAGATCACCGGCTGCCAACCCGCCGCCGTCCGGTTGCGCGCAGTTGGGGAAATCCATGCCGCGTTGCCAATGCGCCCGTTCGGTAAAGGAAGACTCGATAGAGACAAAATAAGTATCGCCGACTCTTTTTTCTGCGCGGGTTTCCTCCGACCAGAAAATTTTCGGCAGTCGGCCTTGGGCTTTTTCAACAATGTATTCATGAATCGGATAGATAATTGGCCGACCATCGAACTCGTGCGGGATAAGCAGTGTTGCAACACCTACCAGCAAAGCCAATCCCAGTGCCATCCATCGCCGCGCCATTTCTTCGAAGAAAAACGCCAGGAAACAGAGAACGCCGATTAAAGCGGCGACAGCCCATACCGGCAATTCTACCGATCCGATAGCAAGCCGGATCCACAGAGAAATGACGCATACGGTAAAAACACCCAGTGCCGCCCACATATTTAACGATTTTTTGTGGAATAACAGCGCCGCTATAGTCAAATAGGTAAGCGCAAAAAGCGGCGTTGCATACAAGCCATCCCGGCTGTAAAGAAGCAACAATCCATCAAGCTTGAAGATCGCCAACAGGCCGCAGAACAACGGTCCGATAACAATCCAGAAAAAAATATCCGGCTCCGGCATTTTTCTGTTCACGCACATCCAGACCACCGCCATCGATGCCCCGAACAAGGCCGCCCAGTGTATTGTCACCCAATAAGACGACGTGCCTAGTGAACCAAAAGACAAAGCCCAGCTTGACGCATGATCCAGAAAAAGCATTAGGATCTGAGGTTTCAGAAAGAAAGTAGTGTCGTGAGTTCCGTAGTAAAAAACGCCGGCCCATACTACAAATGCAACGATCACGCCACCGATTCCATACGACAGCGTGGGACCCAATAATTTTATGAACCTGACTGGCTCTTGCCTGGTGACGAAAAACAAATAGTAAAGCACGAGCAGCGGTAAATAAACCAGGGCAACCAGATGGGTAAACACCATGGATGCCGCGCAGAATCCCGCGAGAATGAGATAGAGATTACGATGAACTGACTTTACCGCCCTTGCGAGACAGACGAAGGCGAGCATTTGATATAAGAGCACCCCGGTATTGACGTAATCCGATCCGGCATCCCTGATAAAAAAAATGTCGGTGCCCATCATCGAGGCCGCCGCAAATGCCACGCCTCTTGAAGTGTGGACTCGCGCCACGTACCAGAAGCACAGGATGATTACCGGATATAAAAACAGGGCATGAAACGCATACCGGGCAGCATCAGGATTCAGAAAATGCCAAAAAATATGCCCAAGACCGATATATGGAACCCGGGTTCCATAATATTTATGGGCCTCGTCTATAGAAAAATAATTCCAAAACTCAAAGAAATGCCGAAAATATCCATAATAGAACCAGACATCCAGATCTGTTTTGTCAACTATCCATAGCGGGTAGCTCCACCACAAGACTGTGGGGAATATCAACAGCAGCCCTTTCTCCCAATGATCGGCAACGAGTCTTTGAATACTTGGCGGCATCAATTAGGCTCCATCGACATTGCCAAATATTTGACGCGACCATGGGTGGGGTGCGACTTCATGATGATCGACTTGGTGACGTTAAGCCCCGCGTTCGCAGCAAGCGCTTCATAGCCGCGCTGCTTTCTGCAATACCGGCCACGATCACACCAGGCGAAAGCGTTCGACACCCACTCGCCGGGCAAATACACAATATCCAGGCTGACTATCCTGCGCAATCTGGGGGATTTCGCCAGCATGGACAACAAATCCATGGCTTGCTCATCCGTAAGATGATGCAATAGCCCCGCCAGGACTACGCGGGTGGGCTGGATTTTTTCGACATCCTCGGTTTGAAACAACCTCGCGTGAAAGCTCGCATTCGCTACCGAGGCAAACCGTTTCGATGCGTAGGATGTGGCGACCTCATCCACGTCGAAACCCAGGTACTCCTTGAAGCTCTTCAAATAATTCAGTGCATCCCCTGTGCCGCACCCCACATCGACGACCACGTCCTGGGCAGATACGTCCAGCGACTCATATAAATTCGAAAGATCTATCCCGCCAACGATCAAAGGCCGGATTTTGTTATATATGATGGGATGACCCAGGATGCGATTGTATAGGCTCATGATAATAATAATGATTAGATGGAGAGGATTACTCGCGGCATTTCTTGTGACGCCCAGTCATGCGGCGTATGTCCATTTTCTATTGGCAAAAAAGTTCCATAGAATAACGCCTCCTGTGGCACAGATTTGCGCATAGATATAATTCAGCATGAACACGGCGGTGCCGATCTTCATGAACAAGCCATTCATCGCAAGCCCGATCAGCGCAATGACCCAGAATCGCCATAATGCCCTGCCGTGGCTGATGTTGGCCTGGAATGTAAATCGATAATTCAGGAAATAATTGAGCATCGAGCAAATGACATAGGCGATGCAAGACGCATAGGTGGCGTCGATGCCGATGCGCTCGACAAAAAGAAACAGAAGAACAAACTGGACAACCGCAACCACGCTGCCGACCAGCAGGAATTTGATGAGTTGCCGAATCAGCACGGCGTCAAGTTTGCCTGAAACAAAGACCTTCGCTCGACGGATGACATCCATTATCGGCTCTTGATAATGACGACGGGACTGCGGCTGCTCTCAAGCTCGGAGGGAGCGAAGCCCACATACTCTCCCACCACGTATAAAGGCCTGTGCTTGCTTTCGCCGTATATTCTGCCGATATATTCACCCAGTATCCCGATGGAAATCAGCTGAACACCGCCAATGAACAGTACGGCCACCATCAGGGCGGACCACCCTTCGACCCAATTGGAAGTGAACAGGCGTATGGCCAGGACATAGATCAAACCGGCCAAAGCCAATACCGCCGAGCAGATGCCCAAGCCGATTGAAAACTGCAAAGGCTTGCATGAAAACGACATGATTCCATCGGTCGCGAAACGCAGCATTTTTCTCAGCGGATACTTGCTTTCACCCGCGAAACGCTCGGCGCGCCGGTAAGGCAGCGCGACCTGATTGAAGCCCGCCCAGCTGACCATGCCCCGGATAAAACGATCCCGTTCCGGCATGGCCTTGAGGATCTCGACCACAGGGCGACTCATCAACCTGAAATCTCCCGTATCCAGAGGGATGGGCACATCCGACAATTTGTTCAGCAGCCGGTAAAAAGTGCGGGCCGTTGCCAGCTTGAAGGCCGACTCGCCCGGGCGTTCGGTTCTTGTGCCGTAAACCACGTCATACCCTTCACGCCATTTTTCAACCATCTGCAGCACGACTTCCGGCGGATCCTGGAGATCGGCATCGATCAGCACAACGGCATCTCCCGATGCCGCATCGATGCCGGCCGTTGCCGCGAGCTGATGTCCGAAATTGCGGGCAAAACCGATTATCTTTACTCGCGGGTCGTGCGCGGCATGGCTCTTTAGCAATGCCAAGGTATTGTCCTGGCTGCCGTCGTTCACAAAGATCAGTTCCGCCGCCAGATTTTCCAATTGGTCACAGAGCGCGCCAAGACGCTGCATCGTTTCTCCGATGACCTCTTCTTCGTTGTAGCAAGGGATGACAAATGATATTTTTTGCATTTTCAATAAGTTACTATCAAAGCCAATTGTTACAATCTAAGCGACGATTTTAAAGCCCCTTCAGTCGTTCGCCACAATTGCTGCACATTTGACTGAAGCAAATCGTGCAGCGAAGACTCTATATCCTCACATACTGGTATATGTGAGGAGCCGTATTACTGCACCGCCTGCCGCAGCCACTTGAGGCTGTTCTTGTGCCCCAGAGATCCGTTTGCAAGCCAATACCGAGGAGGTTGATGCAACAGCTCAACCGGGTATTGGGTAAAGCCGCCTGCAAGATCGTTTCGCACGAAAAATGCGTTGGCACCGCTTGCATTGCATGCAACCAGCGTATAGCCCGGCAACGCGTCGATCCAGGCCTGCAGCGAAGCACCGTAATAATCATCCCCCATCCACTCGTGCGCCGCGTTGTATTCCATGACCATGTGGCTGGGCGGCGGGAATTTGCCGTTGTACTCCACGCAGATGAGCTTGGGGGAGATGACATCGATCGCCACCTTCATCAGGTGCCAGTCATTGCCATCCACGTCGAGCGAAAAGAAATCGACTGCCTTTTCGTGCAGGAAAGAGGCCGCCTCCTGGATCAACTGAGAGATATTGCCCAAATCGACAAAGCTGTTCTTGATCAGCAGGCGCTCGAACTGCAGGCCGCCGAGCTGCTCGCTCATGAAAGCTGCTTTTTCTTGACTGCCTTCCACCCAGACGCCTTTGTAGCCGTCCAGGACAAGCTGATGCGTGTTGTTTTCCAAGCCGTCCGCGCAGCCGATTTCGATGAACGTCCTGGAACATGCCGTGACCTGGGCGATTCGGCGCAGGCATTCCCTGATGATGCCGTCCTCATCGCATTGGGAAAAGCTCGCCCAGCCATGGACCAGGGGATTATCGGGCATCAGCGCCTTGAGCTGTTCGCGAACCAGGCACAGGTCTTTGCTTATTTCCAGTTGATCGACATGGTACATATTTGAAGCCTTAACAATAAATTATGGCAAGCGGCATGCCGGAACAGCTGCGGTCTTTAGTCCAGCTTATAGTTGGACGCCGAAAAAGGCATATAAACCAGCCCCCACAAATCATGCTCGCACTCCGCCTCGGGGAACTGGACACTGAATCTTGCCCCGCCTGCAGCGTAATCAATGATGCTGTTTGCAATCATTTGCCCATGATTTCTCGGATTCTTCATCAGCCCCCCTATCCCCGCTATCAGTCCGTACTCTCCAGGACACAAAGGGTTGGCGAATTCGAATTCCATCATTTGCAGGATGTTGCGCTCATTCGCATCCAGCGGGCCAGCCTGGGCGATGGAGTTGAAATGCATGACCTGCTTGCCACTGCTATCCGTGACGCCCAGGGTCAGGCCGCAGTTTTCCGGCAAAGGGCCTTCAATCTTGTAAAAAACCCGGATCCGGGCCTTGCTGTTGAACGCAATGGTATCCGTATCCTGGCCGTTTTCGCCAATCAAGGCGATGTCCAGGATCCGGGCCTCGCCGCTTCCCGTGCGCAAGGACGATACCCGCTCTTCGAATGCCTTGTGACGGAGATGGTCGATAGCATAGGCCCGTCCCCCGTCCTGATCGGCTTCAATGGCCTTGGGCTGTTCATCCTGCTCGGTCTCGGCCAATCCGGCATGCACGACCCGCCGGTAGATGGCGGACTGATAGGCGGCCCCCACCTCGCTGGAAGCGCCCGCCAGGCGCACGCGTCCATGATCCATCCATACCCCTCGATCGCATAGCGTGCGTATGGAGTCGGCCACATGCGTCACATAGATGAACGTGACGCCGTCATCGAGCAGCGACTTGATCTTGTGCAGGCATTTGTTCTGAAAATAGGCGTCTCCTACGCTCAAGGCCTCGTCGACGATCAGGATTTCGGGCTTCACGTACACGGCGCAGGCAAAACCCAGGCGCACGGCCATGCCGCTGCTGTAGGTCTTGACCGGCTGGTTCACCGCGTCCCGCAATTCGCTGAACTTGATGATGTCCGGCATGGCCTCGTCGACCTCTTCGGCCGACATGCCGTGCAGCATGCAGAATTGCTTGATGTTTTCCTTGCCGGGCAGGAGGGGATTGAACCCCGCACCCAATTCCAGGAGCGCCGAGACACGGCCGTTCACCGTGATGGAGCCCGAGGTCGGCGTCAGCACGCCGGCCAATACCTTGAGCAGCGTGCTCTTGCCGCTGCCGTTTTCTCCGACTATGCCCAGACGGCCACCCTTGGGCAGCGAGAAGGACACCGAGTCCAGCGCCTTGCTCTCCTTGGCATAGCGCTTCTTGCCACCCGAGATTATTTCCAGCAGCCGCTGCTTCGGCGCGGCATAGGTGTAGTACGTTTTTGTTATGTCGACAAGCTCGATTGCCTTGTCATTGTCCGTTGCCGTCATCATTCGATCACCCGATCAAAGCACATCCGCGAAGCCGGATTTCAGCTTCTTGAAGATGAGCGCCCCGATTATTGCAACAATGATCGAGAGTAAAAGCAGAATCCCGGCGCCTAGCAATGTGATGGCGGACTCGGCGCCGAATATGGCACTCCGGGAAAACTCGGCCCAATAAAAAAACGGGTTGAAATCCATGAGCAGAGCCTTGGCCACGGGGCCTCCATGCTCTTGCACCAAGGCAACCGGATACAGGATCGGCGTCATCCAGAACATGATGTTGACGGCTACCGGCACGGCTTGCGACAGGTCGGGTATATAAACCGCCAAGGCGGAAACCATATAGGCCGTGCCGATTGTGAAAATGACGCACATCAGCCACACAAACAAGAAGCCCCAGGCATGCGTAGTAAGCGCCATCCCATGATAGGCCATCAGCATCAAGGTAATGGCGATAATCACCGCCTGGCTCAGCAACGCCGACGCCATGGGCACCAAAGGCAGCACCCAGAATGGAAACGAGATTTTATTGACCAGATAGCTGTACTCGCGGAGGATCCCCGTACTGCGGTTGACGGTTTCCGAAAAAAAGATCCACAGTGAAAACGGCACAAAATAGAAAAGCGAGAAGGGCACATTCGCATACCCTTCTCCCATGCGGCCGCGTACCAGGATCGAGAACACAACCACGTTGACCAGCGCGTAAAGCAGCGGAACGCCTATGTTCCACGCCATGCCCGCGTAGGAGCCGGCATACCGGTTCTTCAAATCCCGCTTGGCCAGCATCCAGGCCAAAGACAAACCTTCGAGGAAACTTACATTATTCATATGAGCCTTTCGCGGGTATCCAAAGGCCGCACCATACTATCGACGAACCGCAGGAAATCCGCCTCGATTGTCTTGGGATGGAATCTGGCAACATGCCTGCCTGCTTGATCAATAAAAGTGCGATATTTCGACCCATTCGTCCAGGCCGGCTCCCCGATCTGGGACAACACATCCCGCATAGTCTTGGCCAAAACGCCAATATCCCCGGTAGGCACCAAATCGGCCAACTCGCCGGAAATAAACGGAACATTGCTGTTGTCATAGGCAACCACGCGGCAACCGGACGCCAAAGCCTCCAGAATCGGAACGCAGAATCCTTCGTGGTAGGTGGGCAGCACGAATAAATCCGCATCGGCAAGCACCGCCTGCTTTTCCGATTCCTTCGCATTTCCCCTAAGAGTGATAGCCAGCCTGCCGTGAAAATCCTGACGCAGCCTTTGCATTAAAGACTGCAACGCATCGAGGACCACCGGATCGGAAAAATCCAGGTTTCCAACCAGATCAAGCTGAATTTTCGCCTGCGCATCATCCGCCATGACGCGGCGTATCGCTTCAAGAAGCTCGATGACCCCCTTGGACCTCACGAATCGACCGACAAAAGCTATCCGAGACACGTTGTCGGAAAAACTGGGCTTAGCCACTGGAGCCTGCAGGTTGTTCCGTATTGCCAGCGGAAGCGTGATGCTCGGTATGTCGATACCAGCGGCGGACAGTACCTCTTTATTCACGTCGCTATCACATACAACCTGATCCGCGACAGCAATATTGCTCATCTGGCTGAACGAGAGATCAATATCGGCATGCGCCGATTCCGGCACAAACTGCTTCGGCGTTATGTTGTGGAAGACCACCACTTTTTTGGCTCGGGTCGGCGCAATGAACAGCAGGTTGAAAAGCGGATAATGCACGCCGAAATGCCAGACGATCAGATCGCTGTGCCGATAGTGCGGGTCATACATGACATCGGCCAATCCGCCCACTTGCTTGTATGGCAGATCTTTGTAATCACAGCGATAAGTGAAAAGCCGGACGTGATAGCCCGCCTTCGTCAGCCATTGAATCTCTTCGCGAATCGAATTCGAGATGGCATCGTGCTCTACGCACACACCGCTGACAAAAGAGACGTTCACTGGCATCGGTTCCCGAAATTTGCCATGGCTCGGGCAATCAGCTCCACGCTGCGCTGCGCCATTGCCTCCGATGTGAAGGAGGTCAGAAAACGCATCCTGCCGCGTTCGCCCATTTGACGGCGCTTTTCCTTGGAGCCGGCCAACACCATCAGCGCCTGCCCCAGTGCCGCGGCATCGCCCGGCGGAACCAGATATCCACTTTGGCCGTCTTCGATGAGTTCCGGCATGCCGCCTGCCGCGCACCCCACAACGGGCTTGCCCGCGCGCATGGCCTCAAGGAAGATCAAGCCAAAAGACTCGAACCTGCTGGGCGCCACAAACACATCGCAGGCTTCGTATGCCGCCAATAGCTGGGCATCGGAGACTCGCCCGTCAAAATGCACACGACCGATCAGCGTCTTGTCCAATGCCGATCGCAAAAACGTCTCTTTATACGTTTTGCGCTGGCCAGGGATGGGCAAGGTATCGTCCCCCACGATGCGCAGTGTCGCATTGGGAAATTGCCGCAGCACCTCGGGAATCGCCTCGAGCAGGACATCGATACCCTTGCGCGGCTCAAGCCGGCCAACAAAAAGTATTTCCACGGCATCATCCGACGCCGGCTTGCGCTGCGATGGAGCCAGATCCGGCATGCCCAGATGCGCAATGCACACCCGCTCATCGGGAATGGAACAGCCATACGCCGCTTCGATGTCTTTCCGTATGGCGCTGCTTATGGACCTAAGCAGGTCGGACTGGCCTATCAATTCACGTTCCAGGGCAAGCATCGGCGTGCCATGCGTGCGCATCCAATCGGGATTGCTTTCCAGTTCTGGATGATGATCGAGAAAAAACCTCAACGTGGTCTGCAGGCTCGTGACCAGCGGCCATTGGCGCGCCAAAAGAAACGCGATCCCTTCGCAATCCCAGATCGGCGCTTCGACCACATCCACCGGATGGTGCGTGCCTATGCGCTCGACTTCTTCGAATGCCGTTGCCGACCAATTCCAGATGGATTGCGGCACATTTCGCGCAACGGCGGCTTCGCTGCGAGGGATATCCCGCGACGCCATGCGATGCACCCAAACCCCGTTTTCGAAATCGACTCGATTTATATCCGGGCTTTGCGTAATCACGTGCACCAGGTTTCCCTTGGCCGCCAGCGCCTCCGCCAGATCTTTGTTGAATGTGGCGATTCCGCCATTGTGGCCGGGAGGAAAGTCCCGGGAAACAAACACCAGGGTTTTGAACTCCGGATTCTGGATAGGCGTGAAAGGCAGGAATGTTCCCGCGTATTTCGCTCGCTTGCTCGGCGTGATCATTGCGTCGGGCAGAACGCCCTCGAAACCACGCTTCGATCCGACTTCGATGGCCTTGACCAGATCCTGGGAAAATCGCTCAGCATCGGCACTGGAAATAAAGCCGTTACCGTGATCCCGATCAACCTCGTCTTGCTGGCGTTGAACAAAGGCATCCCGCTCCTGGATGATCCGATCCAGCGGATGGAATTCCCGGGCATGCTTGAGCATGAAGTAGATTTTGTTTTTTATGACCGGATAACGATAGCGCACCACTTTATTGTCGCCCCGGATGTTGCTGGGCGCATATTTATGATGCACGAACGCATTAGGCAACTGCTCTATCAGATAGCCGGCGTCAATGATGCGAAGGCATACATCCGTTTCATCGAGAAAATACTCATACTCCTCGTCGAACCCCCCGATTTTCAACAATGCCGAGCGCCGAAAAGATGAATTGCATCCCAACAAATGCGGGAAGTGGCCGCTTTTCGGAAAAGACAAATGGGGGAAAGCCCTGGAGGGCGAAAGATCGGCATTGCCGAAGCGGTCGACCAGGCAATATTTGTATTGGTATTCATAGCCTGTGTGATTGAACACAAAGCCGCCAACGGCCCCGACCTGAGGATCTCGGTAAGCCGCCGCCATCTGCTCCAGCCACTCCGGCTCCGGCACGGCATCATCATCGATGAAGGCCACAATGTCGCCCCGAGCCATGCAGATGCCGACATTGCGCGAAACGGAGAGATTGGCGACATCGCACCTCCCCGCCCGGATGCGCGGCAGCCACGACGCGATGATCTCATCCGAGTTGTCGGTCGAAGGACCATTGACGACGACAACCTCGAATTGACCCGAATACTTCAGCCATTGGAAGCTTTCCAATGTCTTTTGAAGCATCGGGCCTCGATTCAGCGTATTGATGACAATCGTGAAGGAAGGGCTTGTATCGTGCGCGGCCATTCTGTTCACTTTTTTGCGACTATCTCGAATTCATAGGATTTGCCATTTCTACGGCCTGCCTCGATGACCGAGACATCTTTGAAACCGGCTTCTTGCAGCAACCCGGTCAACGAATCCGGCATGAACATGTTGAAGTGAAAATCGCCGTCATAGTCCTGGCCTCCATACAGTACTTCCCGCATGTCGTCGTAAGGGTAGTTGCCGTTGGAGAACTCCCGCATCATGGCTTGAGCGTCGGGCACTACAGCATGGAACATGCCGCCCTCTTTCAATAATTTGTGGAAATACGGCAGCAATTCGCGCCGCAATTGTTCCTGCGGGAAATGTTCCAGCAAATGCGCGGAGAAGACCTCATCCAATTCGTTTTCGCCAAATGGCAGCTCGTTGATTTCGGAAACGATATCCACGCCGGGCAACGCGCGCCGATCCACATTCAGATAGCCATCGAGCGGCACATGGCCGCAGCCCAGATTCAGGCACAGCCTGCCGGCCCGGGCCTGGGCCAGTTTTTCCTGGTTCAATACTTCGGTTGTGGCCTTGAGTTGGTCTTCACCTTCGGCGGCAGGCGTCGAGGCGCCATAACGCATCTCGAACATCAACTCACGACGAACGAACTCCACCCGGCCCAACAGATAAGCAATGGATTCCCGTGCTTCGGCGATGGCCTGCGCATTCTGACGCAATGAGACAGGTACGGATTGGATGAAGTTGTCATGCTCGAGGCGCCGATGGTTCATATCCGAAATTGCCTGCAGCAGCAGCGGCAGCTGTTCATTCTGGAATACCCGTTGACGCTCCAGATTGACAGGCAACCGGACAACGGCGATAGCCATGCGCACGACCGGGCCAATAACAGGCATTCTCGCCAGCCTACGTATTATTTTTTTCACGAACGATTTCATTTTTTCCCTTTCAACAGCCATTTGGATTTGTCGTCTGCCACCGCCAGGTATCCTCGCACATGCGTTCGATGCCGTATTGGGCTTCCCAGCCTAGAATCTGCTTTGCCAATGCCGGGTCCGCGTAGTATTCGGCCAGATCCCCAGCTCGCCGGGCCACGATCTTGTAGGGAATGGATTGGCCCGACACCTTGCCGAAGGCCGCCACGATCTCCAGTACGCTGGTCGACCTTCCGCCGCCCAGGTTGACAGTGATGGGCGCATCCGACTTGGCCAGGGCAGTCAACGCAGCCAGATGGCCGGCCGCCAGGTCTTCCACATGGATATAGTCACGCCGCCCGGTACCGTCCGGTGTCGGATAGTCTCCGCCAAATACCGACAGAAACTCACGCTTGCCCACGGCCACCTGCGCAATGAAAGGCATCAGGTTGTTGGGAATCCCCATGGGGTCTTCGCCAATGAGGCCTGATGCATGGGCACCCACAGGGTTGAAATAGCGCAGGATGGCCACGCGCCAGCCAGCGTCCGCCTTGCAGGTATCGCGCAATATCTGTTCGACAAGAAACTTGGTCCGGCCATACACGTTCACCGGCGCCAGCGGCGTATCTTCGCGATAGTTTGGATAACCCGGATCGCCGTACACCGTAGCCGACGATGAAAACACAATGGTCTTGATGCCAGCTCGGGCCATCTCCTGGAACAGGACCAGGCTGCCAGCCACATTGTTGTCGTAATAGACCAGCGGCTTGGCCTCGCCCTCGCCCACGGCTTTCAGGCCGGCGAAGTGAACGACCGAATCGATCTCGTGGGCATCGAACACATGGCGTACTGCTTGCGGGTCGCGTACATCGCCCTGGATGAAAGCCGGACGCCGGCCGGCGATGCGCTCGATACGATCGAGTACGCCCAATTTGCTATTGCTTAAATTGTCAAGAATGACAATTTCACGCCCGGCGCCAAGCAATTGCACGACCGTGTGCGAGCCGATGTAGCCCATGCCGCCAGTGACCAATACCGCCTTCGCCAAAACCTGCTCCTATATTGATTTGCTCGATAGCCGCCGGAGCCCATGCGACGGCCCTGAATCGGCTTGTACCAAACCCTGCTTTACCAGCGCCCTTCGTCGAACATCCAGCGCAGCGTTTCTTGCAAGGGGATCTGCCGCAAGGCGCCCACGGCCCGGATCAAATTGCCTGCATCGCCTTGCAGGCGCTTGACTTCGTTGGCACGGACGAATGCCGGATTGACGCGGATCTCTATCTGGTACCCGGCGATCTCTTCCATCGCCGCAATGACGGCTTTCAGCGACACGGCCTTGCCGGAACAGACATTGTAGATGCCGCCCGCCGGCGCCACGTCGAGCAGCCGCATGTAGGCGGCGGCCACCATCCGCACGTCCGAGAAATCGCGTTCCACGTCGATATTGCCCAGTTCGATCACCCGCTCGCCACGCTGGAAATGGCTGACGATCTTGGGCAACAGGAACTGCGCCGCCTGGCCCACGCCCGTATAGTTGAAGGGCCTGGTCATGACGATGGGCAGCCTGTTCATCCACAGCCTGGCCATGTACTCCATGGACAGCTTGCTGACGGCGTAATCGTTGGCCGGGTTGGCCGCGACAGATTCGTCGATGACTTCGACCGCCGCATTGCCGTAAATGTTGGCGCTGCTGGCCAACAGCACCGCGCGCGGCGGCCTGGGCTGGCGGGCCAGGGCCTCCAGCAGGTTATAGGTGCCGACCACATTGGTGCGATAGATGGCATCCACATCGCCATGCGCCACAAACGATATGGCAGCCAGATGCGCCACGATATCGGGCTGGATCTGCGCCACGGCCTGCGCCAATGCCTCGCGATCGCAAAGATCGACATTGACCATGCCAGGCCCGGTCCGGTCGTCGCCATAGGTCGTGCCGAACACGCGATAGCCGGCGGCTTCGAGCTCTTGCGCGAGATAGCGCCCGGTAAACCCCCCCAGCCCCGTCACCAGGGCCCGGGGAGCGTCAGAACGAGCAGCCGGTTTCATTACGGCGCAGATCCGCTTCGACCATCATCGAACACAGTTGCTCAAGTTTGGTCTTGGGCTCCCAGCCCAGTTTCTGCTTGGCTTTTTCTGGATTGCCGATCAGCAGATCCACTTCGGCCGGCCGATAAAACTTGGGGTTGACCTTGACCAGCGTCCGGCCTGTCGCGGCATCGATGCCGACCTCGCTTTCGTCCTTGCCCTGGAAATCCAGCTCGACGCCGGTCGCCCTGAATGCCATGCGCACGAAGTCGCGCACGGTTTCCGTGCGATTGGTGGCCAGCACGTAGGTATCGGGCGCGTCGGCCTGCAGCATGCGCCACATGCCCTCTACGTACTCCTTGGCGAAACCCCAATCGCGCTTGGCATCCATGTTGCCCAGTTCGAGCACGTCAAGCTTGTCGAGTTTGATCTTGGCCACCGAGTCGGTGATCTTGCGCGTGACGAATTCGCGGCCGCGCAGCGGCGATTCGTGGTTGAACAGAATGCCGCTGCAGCCGAAAATGTCGTAGCTTTCGCGGTAGTTGATCGTCATCCAGTGCGCATACAGCTTGGCCACGCCATAAGGGCTGCGCGGATAGAAAGGCGTGGATTCGGTCTGCGGGATGGCCTGCACCTTGCCGAACATCTCGGACGTGCTGGCCTGGTAGAAGCGGGCCTTGGGGTTGACGATGCGGATGGCTTCCAGCAGGTTCACCGCGCCGAGGCCCGTGATTTCCGCCGTCGTCAGCGGCTGGTCGAACGACACGCCCACGAAGCTCTGCGCGGCCAGGTTGTAGACCTCGGCGGCGCCCGTCGTCTGCAGCAGACGGATGCTGGACGCCAAGTCGGTGAGATCGTATTCGACCAGATGCAGGTTGGGATGATTCTGGATGCCCAGCTCTTCAATGCGCCAGAAATTGACCGAACTGGTGCGGCGATAAGTGCCGTAGACCGTGTAGCCCTTTTCAAGCAAAAGCTGGGCCAAATAGGCGCCATCTTGGCCAGAAATACCGGTGACGATCGAAGTTTTCATGGTTTTAGGGATTTAATGGATTGAAATTGAGCCTTGCGAATAAGGACGCATTGCCGGGCGCTGTCTGCCGATGTTTTAAGAATGGATTCGCGCCCCTGCCCCGGAGCAGCCCGCTTGCAAATGGGGGAATCAGAGCGGTCTGCCGCCCAATCAAGCCCGCCCGTAGATGTCCTGGAAACGCACGATGTCGTCTTCGCCCAGGTATTCGCCGCTTTGCACCTCGATCATCACCAGGTCCATCACGCCGGGATTTTCCAGGCGGTGCTTGTGCCCGGCGGGAATGTAGGTGGATTCGTTGGTGCTGACGAAGATCTCCCGTTCGCCGTTGACCACCTTGGCCATGCCGCTCACCACGATCCAGTGTTCGCTGCGGTGGTGGTGCATTTGCAGGCTCAGGCTGGCGCCGGGCTTGACCTCGATGCGCTTGATCTTGAAGCGCGGGCCTTCTTCCAGCACGGTGTAGGTGCCCCACGGGCGGGTTACCGTGCGGTGCAGCTTGTAGGCTTCGTGGTTTTGCTTCTTGAGCCGGGCCACGACCTGCTTGACGTCTTGCGCCTTGTCGGGATGGACCACCAGCAAGGCGTCGGGCGTGTCGATGATCATCAGGTTGTCGACACCCACGGCGGCCACCAGGCGGCCCTCGCCATGCACATAGGTGTTGTGGCTGTCGACGAAGACGGCCTCGCCCGTGGCGCGGTTGTTTTCGGCATCGGGCTTGGAGAGCTCGCGCACCGCCACCCAGGAGCCGATGTCGCTCCAGCCGAAGTCGGCGGGCACCACGGCGACCTTGTCGGAACGCTCCATCACGGCGTAGTCGATGGAGATGTCGGGCACCTGGGAGAAGGCTTCCGGCGGGATCTCCAGCATGGCGCCGTCGTGGGTCATGGTCTCCCAGCAGGCCTGGACGGTTTGGGCGACATCGGGCGCGTGCCGAAGCAGTTCGTCGAGGATGGTGCCTGCCTTGAAGCAGAACATGCCCGAATTCCAGTAGAAATTGCCGGCCTGGAGGTATTCGCGGGCTTTGTCGAGGCTGGGTTTTTCGACGAAGCGCAGCACGCGCTTGCCCTCGCCCAGGGCTTCGCCTGCCTCGATATAGCCGAAACCGGTTTCCGGGGCGCTGGGAACGATGCCGAAGGTGGCCAGATAGCCTTGCCGGGCCAGGCTGACCGCGGCGTCGACGGCCTGCACGAAACGGCCCATGTCCTGGATGAGGTGGTCGGCCGACAGCACCAGCATCAGGGCGTCGCGGCCATGCTTTTCGGCTACGCAGTGCGCGGCCAGGGCCACGGCCGGGGCCGTATTGCGGCCTTCGGGCTCGAGCAGGAAGGTGCTGGACTGGCCCACCTTGGCCAGGCCGAGCTCGTCCTTGCTCATGAAGTAGTAGTCGCGGTTGGTGACCGTGAGGATCTCGCCGGCCTCGCCCGCCGGCTTGCCGGCTGCCGCGGCGGCGCGGCGATATGTCTTGAGCAGCAGGCTTTCGCCGTCGGCCAGCTTCATGAAGGGCTTGGGATAGCCTTCACGGGAAACCGGCCAGAGACGGGTTCCGGCGCCGCCGGAAAGAATGACGGGGATCAGCATGATGAGTCTGGTCACCAAGGTGCAACGTAAATGTAGGTGGCCGATTTTACCTTGTCCCCCTCTGGCCTATCGCCTCAGGTGAGACAATTGGCTAACTTTTGATACGTTCTCCCTATGGTGGGAACGGCATAAGGGGTGGAAAATGGGTCCGTAGTCTGTTGTCGCATGCACACAAAATCCATAAGGAGACAATCATGCGTATAGCTGATAGCCAGTGGATTCCCTCCACTCCCCATCAGACCTGGGACGCCCTGCTCGACCCGCAGGTGCTGCAGCAATGCCTGCCGGGCTGCATCCAGGCCACCCAACTGAGCCCCACCGAATACGCCCTGACCCTGCGCACCAAGATCGGCGGGCTGGAATGCGATTACCAGGGCGAAATCCTGCTGTCGGACGTCGAACCCGCCCGCAGCGCCACGCTTGCCTTCGAAGGCAAGGGCATGGCCGCCGGGCTGGCCATCGGCACGGCCCAGGTGACGCTGACCGAGAAGGAATATGGCACGCGGCTGAGCTACACCGTGGCCGGCATGGCCGGCGGCAAGCTGGCCGAGCTGGGCGAGGCGACTGTCCTGAAGGCGGGCGGCAAGATCGTGGACAAGTTCTTCACGGCGTTCGTCGAGTACATGGCTCGCCAGCCCCGCACCGCTGCGCCGCCCGCCCCGGTCGAGCCCGAGGCGACCGGCATGTCGAATTCGCCATGGTCGTGGGCCGTGGCGGCCGGCGTGGTG
>DASWPO010000041.1:0-4348 GCA_036404015.1 Bordetella sp.
CCCAGAGGGTCTGCAAGGCGTATCCCATGCGCTCGCGGGTGATGACGTCGAGCGCGCCGAACGGCTCGTCCATCAGGATCAGCGGCTGCTTGAGCAGCATGGAGCGGCAGATGGAAGCGCGCTGCTGCATGCCGCCGGAGAGCTCGTGCGGGTAGCTCTTTTCAAAGCCGCCAAGCCCGGCGAGCTGCATGAGCTCGAGCGCGCGGTCGCGCCAGTCCGACGCCTTGAGCCCGCCCATCTCGGCGACGAAGAGGATGTTGTCCAGGGTGCGGCGCCAGGGCAGCAGGGCCGGCGCCTGGAACACCATGCCGATATGGCGCAAGGGCCCCTTCACGGGCTTGCCATGCACGGTGATGCTGCCGCTGGACGGCGGCATCAGGCCTGCCACGAGTCGCAGCAGGGTCGACTTGCCGCAGCCGCTGGGGCCGACGATGGAGACGAAGCTGCCGTCGGCGAGCGAGAGGGATGCATCGTTGACCGCGAGGGTCGAGCGAAAACTCTTGGAAACATTACGGATTTCAACCGACATGAAAAACTCGCATTGCGCCGGCGCGGCTAGCGGGCCGCCGCCGGCGATCGGAACGGGGCTGTCACTTGCCGAGCTGCGTGAAGACGTCGGCGGGCGTCACGTTGGCGGTGAGATTGAGCGCGGTCTTCACGAGTTCGATGGAATGCGCCAGCCGTTCCTCGGTCGCCACGCCGTAGCCGTTCTTGGCGACATAAGGCGTCTGGATGGCCTGCAGGGCGCCGGCGAGCTGCGCCTTCACCGTGTCGAGCGAGAGGGTCGGGTTGTACTTGACCATGATCGCCGCGGCCTCGTCCGGATGGGCGATGGAATACTCGACCGCTTTCTTCGTCGCGGCGGCGAAGCGCGCGGCGTCGGACGGGTCCTTGGCGATGGCGTCGCGCGAGCCGATCAGCACGAAGCCGAATACGTCGTAGCCCCAGTCGGCGAAATAAGCGAAGTTCACCTTCTTGCCCTGCTGGCTCGCGGCCTTGGTCAGCGACGGCATGTCGCCGTCGGAGGTGGCGGTGATCATGTCGACCTGGCCGGAGAGCAGCAGCGAGAAATAGACGCTCGGATCGGCGGACTGCCAGTCGATCTTGGACGCATCGAGCTTCTTGGCGTCGAAGATGATGGGCAGGATGACGCGCACGCTGTCGGTTTGTCCTGCCGCCACTTTCTTGCCGATCACGTCGGCCGGCGCCGACACGGGAGCCAGCGAAGCGAGGCCGTTGGTCGTGACGTCGGCGTAGACGGTGAACGCCTTGATCTTGGCGCCCTTGGCGACGCTTTGGGTGACCGAACCGAAATCGGCCATGCCGTAATCGGCCTTGCCGCCGTCGACCGCGGCGATGACGAAGCCGCTGCCGGTCGCCGGGGCGATCGTCACGTCGAATCCCGCTTCCTTGTAGAAGCCTTTCTCCAGGCCGACGAAGAACGGCGCGTGCCGGCCGTTGAAGGTGTAGTTCGTCAGGAACGTGATTTTCTTGGGCGCCGGCGCTTGCGCGGCTGCCGGTGCGGCCAGGACCACTACCCAAGCCGCCAAAGCGGCGGCGAAATACTTGATGCGCTTCATCGGATTCTCCGTTGCGCGTGTCGCCTGCCATGGCGGCGACTTCCCCTTGACGTTATTGCACGTGTTGCGCACTGCGCAACAGTGTTTCATAATTCTGCAAGGGGCAGTAAACCTTGTCAATCCGTAATAACAAGCGCTGCGCTAGGGGAATACCTTGGGTGATCTCATTCGGAATCAGGGAGCGGCGCGGGCGGGCGGAGAAGATCCGCCGCGTTCGGGCACGATCAACTCGGTCGAGCATGCCATCGAATTGCTGCGCTGCCTCGCCGTGGCGGGCGGCCCGCTGGGCACCAACGACCTCGCCCGCCGCATCGGGCTGCACAAGAGTTCGGTCTCGCGCCTGGCGGCCACGCTGGAGAAGGCGCGCCTGCTGCGGCGCGACCCGGCCACCGGCCGCTTCCTGCTGGGGCTTGGGCTGCTGGCGCTCGCCGCGCCGCTGTTCGCCGATTTCGCCGTGGCGGACATCGTCGAGCCCATCCTGGTGAAGCTCGCCGCCGAGACCGGCGAGACCTGCAGCTTCAACATCTGGGATGGACAGGACGCGGTCTCCATCGCCCAGGTTCCGGGCTCGCATTCCGTGCGCGCCTTTTCCCTGCCCGGCCAGCGCAAGCCGGCCCATGCCACGGCGACGGGCAAAATCCTGCTGGCGCATCTCGATGAGGCGGCGCTGTCGGCTTATTGCAGCACGCCCTTGCGCCGCTATACCGACACCACGATCACCGATTCCAAGGCGCTTGTCGAAAACCTCGTCCAGGCCCGGCAGCGGCGCTATGCCATCAATCTCGGCGAGTATGAGAGCGACGTCGGCGGCATTGCCGCGGCGGTGTTCGACATGTCCGGACGCCTGTTCGGCTGCGTCGCCACCACCATGCCGCTCTACCGCTTCGCGCCCGAGCGGCACGCGGCGCTGGGCGCGGCGGTGAGCGCCTGCGCCACCGAGATCGCGGAGCACCTCGGCATTTATCGCCGCAAGGGTCGGGAGGGACCACCATGATTGCTTGCACCAGGCTATCGATCGACGGCGCGCTCTGGTCCTATGCCGAGCGCCTCTATGCCTGCCCGGGCGTGGCCGGCGCCTGCCTGGGCTTGCAGGATCGCGCGGGGGTCGACGTTGCGCTGCTCATCGCCGCGCTCTACGGCGCCGGCCGCGGCTGCGTGGTGGACGGCGATTTCCTGCAGCGGCTCGACGCGGTCTCGTCGGCTTTGCGGCGCGAGGCCGTCGGGCCCCTGCGCGCGGCCCGCCGCCGGCTCAAGGCGCATCCCCTGACCGCGCGGTTTGCCGAAGTGGCCGACTTCCGCGAGCGGATCAAGGCCGTCGAGTTGCGCGGCGAACAGGTCCAGCTTGCCCTCATGGCGCAGGTGATCGAACAAGCGCTTGAGCCAGCGCTTGAAAAAACGGCGCCGGCCACGCCCGCGGCGCCCATCGGGCGCGACGCTTATCGGCGGGCCGGCATGGCGGTGTTGCGGCATTTCACGCAAGGCCAGGCCCCGGAGCGCGATGAGGATGCGGCGGCGATCCAGGACATCGCCGATGCCGCCGCCGGCGCGGCAGCCCCTGATGGCCGTGAATTGCCAATGCCGTGAATTTCGTGCTAGAGTGACAACATGAAATTCGCGACCCCCGCCTTTTATTTTTATTTTTATGGTTTTCTGAAGCCGCTGGCGGAGGAAGGGTCGCGTTCACGCTGAAACACAGCAAGAATCCCCTAAAGAAAGCCGCCAGCGAACCTGGCGGCTTTTTTGTTGCTGCCAGCGCCCTGGTCCAAAACCTGGAGCAAACCCGTGTCGCACAATACCGATGATCTTCGTATCCGTGAAATAAAAGAGCTGAATCCGCCCGCGCATGTCATGCGCGAGCTCGCCGCCACCCCCGTCGTGTCGGCCACGGTATATGAGGCGCGGCGCGGCCTGCACCGCATCCTGCATGGCATGGACGACCGCCTGATCGTGGTGGTCGGGCCCTGTTCCATCCACGACACCAAAGCCGCGCTGGAATACGCCCGCCGCCTGAAGGCCGAGCACGATCGCCTGGCCGCAGACCTCGAGATCGTGATGCGCGTGTACTTCGAGAAGCCGCGCACCACGGTGGGCTGGAAGGGCCTGATCAACGACCCCGACCTGGACGGCAGCTTCAACATCAACAAGGGCGTGCGCGTGGCGCGCGCGCTGCTGCTGGAGATCAACAGCCTGGGCATGTCGGCCGGCTGCGAATTTCTCGACATGATCACGCCGCAATACATCGCCGACCTGGTGTCGTGGGGCGCGATCGGCGCGCGCACCACCGAGAGCCAGGTGCACCGCGAGCTGGCCTCGGGGCTGTCGTGCCCGGTGGGATTCAAGAACGGCACCGACGGCAATGTGAGGATCGCGGTCGACGCCATCAAGGCCGCTTCGCAGCCGCATCACTTCTTGTCGGTGACCAAGGGCGGGCATTCGGCCATCGTGTCGACCACGGGCAATGAAGACTGCCATGTGATCCTGCGCGGCGGCAAGGCGCCCAACTACGATGCGGCCAGCGTCGACGCGGCCTGCCAGGAAATGGCCAAGTCGGGCCTGGCGCAGCGCATCATGATCGATGCCAGCCATGCCAACAGCAGCAAGAATCCCGAGAACCAGCCGCTGGTGATGGAAGACGTGGCGCAGCAGATCGAGCGCGGCGAGGCCCGCATCGCCGGCGTGATGATCGAAAGCCACCTGGTGGCCGGCCGGCAGGAGCGGGTGCCCGGCCAGCCGCTGGTCTACGGCCAGAGCATTACCGATGGCTGCAT
>DASWPO010000042.1:0-31791 GCA_036404015.1 Bordetella sp.
CCCACCGGCACCATCATGGCCCCGCTGGCGCCCTGCACGATGCGGCCGGCGACCAGTTGCGGCAGCGTCGACGACAAGCCGCAGAACACCGAACTGGCCATGAACAGGACGAGCGCCCAGCAGAACACCTTGCGCGCGCCATGCCGGTCGGCCAGCACGCCGCTGGCCGGGATGAAGATCACCAGGCTGATCAGATAGGCGGTGATGGCCACGCTCATGCGCAGCGGCTCGACGCCCAGGCTGCGCGCCATCTGCGGCAGCGACGTCGAGATCACCGTCGAGTCCATCTGCTCCATGAGGAAGGCGCCCGATACGACGAGCGCCACGGGAAGATAGCTACGGGGGGAGGACGCTGCGGAAGGGGAGGCCGGCATGATCGGAAAACGCGACTGAACGGGAGATTATAGAAACTTATCCCACGCGTTCCGCGCATAAGCATATGCCCAGCGGTGCGAGAACAGCCCTCGAGCAGAGGACGCTTGCCTTGACTTGATAAAACGATGCTCTTGCGAAGTGCCTAAACCGGAAACCGACCCGCTTCGCAAGGAAGATGGTCGGAGCGAGAGGATTCGAACCTCCGACTCCTGCGTCCCGAACGCAGTACTCTACCAGGCTGAGCTACGCTCCGGTTGGCTGACGCGTCAAAAGCAAAGACGTGAGATTCTACCTGAAATTTCCAGCCGACAAAAACCGCCGCCCCTCCGGCACGCCATGGAATAAACATTTGACACCGCGGCCGGTCTCCCCGCATGCTTGCGCAGCCATTTCCTTTCGGCGCGACCCATCCCTGAGCCACGACACGAGACCCTAGGCATGAGCCACATCCACTTCATCGGCGGAGAAAAAGGCGGCGTCGGCAAATCGCTGGCCGCCCGCATGCTGGCGCAGTATTTCATCGATCGAGCCGTGCCCTTCGTGGGCTTCGATACCGACAGGTCGCACGGCGCGCTGCTGCGGTTCTATGCCGACTATGCCTCGCCCATCGTGCTCGACCGGCACGACAGCCTCGATCCCGTCATGGAGGCGGCCCTCGCCGACCCGCAGCGCCGCATTCTGATCGATCTCGCAGCCCAGACGCAGCAGCCGCTGACCAAGTGGCTCGACGATTCGGACGTCCTGGGTTTTGCCGAAGAACACGGCCTCGCGCTGACGTGGTGGCACGTCATGGACACGGGCCGCGATTCGGTCGACCTGCTGCGGCGCTGGCTCGACACGTTCGGCGGGCGGATCAAGCTGGTGCTGGTGCTCAATGAAGTCCGCGGCGATCAGTTCGAGATTCTGGCATCATCCGGCGAACGCGAACGGGCCGAAACGCTGGGCGCCAGCGTGATGACGCTGCGCCGGCTGCCCGATACGACCATGCAGAAGATCGACCGGCAAAGCGCCAGCTTCTGGGCGGTGGTCAATCATCCGGACCGCACCGCCACGGGGCTCGGCCTGCTGGAGCGGCAGCGCGTCAAGGTATGGCTGCACCGCGCCTACGCGGAGCTGGACGCGCTCGACCTGTAAGCCCCCGCTCCGCACGGCCGGGGAATCAGCGGCGGGGCCGCGCCCGGCTGCCGTGATCGGCGATCAGCGATCGCGGTCGACCGCGAAAGCGCAAAATTCCAGCAGGGACTCGCGGTAAACGGAAACCGGCCAGGCCGACAGGGCCTGGCGGGCCAGTTCGGCTTCGGCGCGGGCCGCGGCCAGGGTGTGTTCGAGCGCGTCGGTGCCCTGGATGGCGGCGGCCACCGCGGTGAAGTCGGCGGCGCCGGTGCGGATGGCCTCGCGCACCAGGGTCTGCTGCGCCGGGGTGCCCACTTCCATGACGCGGATGAGCGGCAGCGTGGGCTTGCCTTCGCGCAGGTCGTCGCCGACGTTCTTGCCCAGGGCCTGCGCGTCGCCGCTGTAGTCGAGCACGTCGTCGACCAGCTGGAAGGCGGTGCCCACGTGGCGGCCGTAGGCAACGGCGGCCTCCTGCTGGACGGGTGTGCCCTCGGCCAGCACGGCGCCCACCTGGGCGGCGGCCTCGAAGAGCTTGGCCGTCTTGTAGCGCACCACCTGCAGGTAGCGCTCCTGCGACACCTCGGGGTCGTGCACGTTGAGCAGCTGCAGCACCTCGCCCTCGGCGATCACCGTGGTGGCCTCGGACAGGATCTGCATGATGCGCATATTGTCGGCCTCGACCATCATCTCGAACGAGCGCGAATACAGATAGTCGCCCACCAGCACGCTGGCGGCATTGCCGAACACCGCATTGGCCGTGCCGCGCCCGCGGCGCA
Organism: Bordetella sp.; assembly: GCA_036404015.1. Lineage (GTDB taxonomy): Bacteria > Pseudomonadota > Gammaproteobacteria > Burkholderiales > Burkholderiaceae_B > Bordetella. The sequence goes on from DASWPO010000042.1 coordinate 2,265, forward strand.
GGTCGGATTCGTCGACCACGTCGTCGTGCAGCAGCGTGGAGGTATGGATGAACTCCAGCACCGCGGCCAGGAGCTGATGGTGCGTGCCCTGGTAGCCCAGCGCCCGGGCCACCATCAGCACCATGGCCGGCCGCATGCGCTTGCCCCCCGCCCCGATGATGTAGTCGCCGATCGTACGGATCAGGACCACGTCGGAATTGAGCCGGGCGCGGATGACCGCGTCGACGGCCTTCATGTCGTCGGCTATGGGAGCAATGATCTCGGGGAGGTTCAAGTCGGTTCCGGGTATGAAGCATGCCGCGCGCAGGCGCGTGCCGGGCAGGCCCGCCCGACGATGATGACGGCGGGAATTCGACGCGATTATACGGGGTGGGGGTCCGTCACCTCTAAATCCTTGGCCTGATTGAGCTTTTTGACTTTTGCACGGTGTCAAGCTAGAATGGCGGGCTCTGGCTGTCAAAAGCCGGAAGCTCTTTTCCACATTTAAGGAATTTCCCCCATGTACGCGGTCGTAAAAACCGGTGGCAAGCAGTATCGCGTTGCCGCTGGCGAAAAACTCAAGGTAGAACAGATACCGGCTGACATCGGGCAAGAAATCACCCTGGACCAGGTGCTGTCCGTGGGCGAAGGCGACCAACTGAAAGTTGGCACCCCGCTCGTGGCCGGCGCCGTGGTCAAGGCTACGGTTCTTGCGCACGGTCGCCACGACAAGGTCAAGATCTTCAAGATGCGCCGTCGCAAGCACTATCAAAAGCATCAAGGCCACCGTCAGAACTATACCGAGATCCGCATCGAAGCCATCACGGCTTGATCGGACATCCGGTTTTTTAGCAGGAGCTAGAACATGGCACAGAAAAAAGGCGGCGGCTCGACTCGCAACGGCCGCGACTCGGAATCGAAGCGCCTGGGCGTGAAGGTGTTCGGCGGCCAGGAAATCCTGGCTGGCGGCATCATCATTCGCCAGCGTGGCACGCGCGTCCATCCCGGCGTGAACGTCGGCCTGGGCAAGGACCACACCCTGTACGCGCTGATCGACGGCAAGGTGAAGTTCGGCGTCAAGGGCGCCCTGAACAAGTCCATCGTCTAGGTCGTCACGGAATAATCCCGGCACGCACCGCACAAAGCCCCGCCAGGCGGGGCTTTGTCGTTTTAAGATGCTTGCTGTGAGTCTGTTTTGGCGCCGGGCCCCGAGAGGCCTGGCGGGGCGCCTCTGCCGCGGGGCAGCCCGCAGGGCCGATGGCCCGTCGTCTTGGGCCCGAGCCCGACGCAGCGAAGCCCCGCCAGGCCTCTCGGGGCCCGGCGCCAAAACAGACGCTCAAGAACTCAAACAAAGACCACTATGAAATTCGTCGACGAAGCCACCATTGAAGTCATTGCCGGCAAGGGCGGCAACGGCGTGGCGAGCTTTCGCCGCGAAAAATTCATCCCCAAGGGCGGTCCCGACGGCGGCGACGGCGGGCGCGGCGGCAGCATCTTCGCCGTGGCCGACCGCAACATCAACACCCTGGTCGACTTCCGCTTCTCGCGCCTGCACCGCGCCAAGAACGGCGAGAACGGCCGCGGTTCCGACATGTACGGCGCCGCCGCCCCCGACATCACCCTGCGCGTGCCCGTGGGCACCATCGTCCACGACGCCGACACCGGCGAAGTCCTGTTCGACCTGGCCCGCCACCACCAGCAGGTCACCCTGGCCGCCGGCGGCCAGGGCGGGATGGGCAACCTGCACTTCAAGTCCAGCATCAACCGCGCGCCGCGCCAGTGGACCCCCGGCAAAGAAGGCGAACAGCGCCGCCTGCGCCTGGAGCTCAAGGTGCTGGCCGATGTGGGCCTGCTGGGCCTGCCCAACGCGGGCAAATCCACGCTCATCACCCGCATCTCCAACGCGCGCCCCAAGATCGCCGACTACCCCTTCACCACGCTGCATCCCAACCTGGGCGTGGTGCGCACCTCGCCTGAGCGCAGCTTCGTCGTGGCCGACATCCCCGGCCTGATCGAGGGCGCGTCAGAGGGCGCCGGCCTGGGCCACCTCTTCCTGCGCCACCTGGCCCGCACCCGCGTGCTGCTGCACCTGGTCGACGTCGCCAGCCCCGACCCGGACTTCGACGCCGTCGGCGCCGCCATCGAAGGCGCGCGCGCCATCGTCGAGGAACTGCGCCGCTACGACGCCGGCCTGGCCGCCAAGCCGCGCTGGCTGGTGCTCAACAAGCTCGACATGGTGGCCGACCCGCAGGCCGTGCGCGAGCGCTTCTGCGCCGAATTCGGCTGGAACGGCCCGGTATACGGCATCTCGGCCCTGGACGGCTCGGGCACGCAGGACCTGATCTGGGCCCTGCAGGACTACCTCGACGCCGAGCGCCACAAGGACCAGGACGCCCAGGACATGGCCGACGGCACCTATGTGTTCGAAGACCCGCGCTTCGACACCACCCGCAACGACGCGGACGCCCCGCCCCCGCCGCCCGGCGGTGACGAATAAGCCATAATTTCGCATTGGGTTCGCCGGCCTCGCGGCCGGCTTTCGCGTCGCTGTATTTACGGTCATCGCCATGACTGACTCGAACACCGCTGTTTCCGTCATTTCCTCGTCCCACCGCCTGGTGGCCAAGGTGGGCTCGTCCCTGGTCACCAACGAAGGCCGCGGCCTGGACCACAACGCCGTGGCCCACTGGGCCGCGCAGATCGCCTCGCTGCGCCAGCAGGGGCGCCAGGTGGTGCTGGTGTCTTCCGGCGCCATCGCCGAGGGCATGGCGCGGCTGGGCTGGACCCGCCGCCCCACCGCCATGCACGAGCTGCAGGCGGCCGCGGCCGTGGGCCAGATGGGCTTGTGCCAGGCCTACGAGGCGGCCTTCGCCGGACACGGCCTGCGCACCGCGCAGGTGCTGCTCACCCATGAAGACCTGGCCGACCGCAGCCGCTACCTGAACGCGCGCTCGACGCTGTTCGCGCTGCTGCGCCTGGGCGTGGTGCCCATCGTCAACGAGAACGACACGGTGGTGACCGACGAGATCAAGCTCGGCGACAACGACACGCTGGGCGCCCTGGTCACCAACCTGATCGAGGCCGACGCGCTCATCATCCTGACCGACCAGCGAGGCCTGTACAGCGCCGACCCGCGCAAGCACCCCGGCGCGCAGTTCATCTCGCACGCCCAGGCGGGCACCCCCGAGCTCGAAGCCATGGCCGGCGGCGCCGGCAGCGGCATCGGCACGGGCGGCATGCTGACCAAGGTGCTGGCCGCCAAGCGCGCGGCCCATAGCGGCGCCCATACCGTGATCGCTTCCGGGCGCGAACGCAATGTGCTGATACGCCTGGCCCAGGGCGAATGCATCGGCACCGAGCTGCAGGCCGACATGCCGGTGTGGTCGGCGCGCAAGCAGTGGATGGCCGACCACCTGCACCTGCGCGGCCAGGTGGTGCTCGACGCGGGCGCGCTGCGCGCGCTGCTGCGCGAAGGCAAGAGCCTGCTGCCCATCGGCGTGACCGAGGCGCGGGGCGATTTCGAGCGCGGCGACGTGGTGGCCTGCGTCGACGAGGCAGGCCGCGAATATGCCCGCGGCCTGGTCAACTATTCATCGGCCGACACGCGGCGCATCCTGCGCCAGCCATCGTCGAAGATCGCGCAGATCCTGGGCTACATGACCGACCCGGAACTGATGCACCGCGACAACCTGGTCGTGCTTTGAGGCATCGGTCCTTGGCCGGGCCGCCGCGCAGACCGCGGCGGCCCGGCGGATTTAGCGGCGCGGCCCGGGCTTGACCGGGGCCGGCTGTTCGCCGCGGATGCGGGCCGCCAGATTGGCGGCGCCCTGGGCGGTCGGCACGCTGAAGGCCAGCACGCCGCGATTCAGGGGTTGGTGGATGATCGGCGCCGCCGCCACCTTGCCATCGAGTATCAGCACCAAGCGCTTGCCCACGCTCTCGCTGCTGACCTCGGCGAGCTTGCGCGTGCCGGCTTCGGTAAAGCGCAGCCCGACGAAATGCCTGCCCTGCTTGTCGACCAGGTCATGGGCCTGGCTGATATCCTCGCGGGTCAGGATGGGAACGCGCTGCACATAGAGGGTGGCGCCGTCGGCCATTTTCAGGGCCGTCAGGCTGGGTTCGGAATGGCTCTGGCCGATGAAGAAGGCCACATGGCTGGCGGCGGGGGCAGGCGCCTGGACGTCCGGCGCGGCGGGCGCGGCTTCCTGCGCCGCCTGCGCTGGCGGCGCCACCGGCGCGTCGGCGGCCTTGGGCGCGGTCTGGCACCCGGCCAGCACCAGCATGACGGCGCCCAGCATGGGAGCGAACGAGCGTGAATTCAGATGCATGGCGCGTTCCTTGTGTTGCGATCGATGAAGTGTACCGGCCCGTCCTCGCCGAAGTCCGACCGGGGCCCCCCAGTTTGTAATGGGTCGCAACCCAAACCGGCAAGCCGGGAAGCGCTTTATACTTGCATTTGCACGCAGGGGTACTCGCCGCGGGGCCAAACCCCGCAGCGTGTTGAGACAGTCCCTTGGCACCAGTACGGATAATGCCGATGCTGGGAGCGTATTCCACCAGCCCGCCGCATCCTTGCACCTTCGATGCGCCCCGGCCGGAATCCATCCCGACTCGGCTCCAGAACGCATCAACGCGCCCCCTATGCGCGTCACCCTTGGAGCTACCCATGAACGCCAATCCCAAATTCCTGGCCGCCACCGCCGAAGTGGATGCCGCCGCCATCGCGCCGCTGCCGCAATCGCGCAAAATCTACGAAACCGGCTCGCGCCCCGACATCCGCGTGCCCTTTCGCGAAATCTCGCAGGCCGACACGCCCACCATGTTCGGCGGCGAGCAGAACCCGCCGCTCACGGTGTACGACACCAGCGGCCCCTACTCCGACCCGTCGGTGAAGATCGACATCCGCCGCGGCCTGCCCGAGCTGCGCCGCGCCTGGATCGAAGAGCGCAACGACACCGAACTGCTGCCGGGCCCCACCAGCGACTATGGCAAGGAACGCCTGGCCGACGCCAAGCTCACGGCCATGCGCTTCGACCTGCAGCGCCCGCCGCGCCGCGCCAAGCCGGGCGCCAACGTGTCGCAGATGCACTATGCGCGCCGCGGCCTCGTCACGCCGGAAATGGAGTTCGTCGCCATCCGCGAGAACCTGCGCCGCGAGCAGTACATCGAAAGCCTGCGCGCCCTGGGCCCCGAAGGCGAGAAGCTGGTCAAGCGCCTGCTGCGCCAGCACCCGGGCCAGTCCTTCGGCGCCTCGCTGCCCGGCGCGATCACGCCCGAGTTCGTGCGCGACGAGATCGCCCGCGGCCGCGCCATCATCCCGGCCAACATCAATCACCCCGAAATCGAGCCCATGGCCATCGGCCGCAATTTCCTGGTGAAGATCAACGCCAATATCGGCAACTCGGCCGTGAGCTCGGGCATTTCCGAGGAAGTGGAAAAGATGACCTGGGCCATCCGCTGGGGCGGCGACACGGTGATGGATCTCTCCACCGGCAAGCACATCCATGAAACGCGCGAGTGGATCATCCGCAACTCGCCCGTGCCCATCGGCACCGTGCCCATCTACCAGGCGCTGGAAAAGGTCGACGGCAAGGCCGAGGAGCTCACCTGGGAAATCTTCCGCGACACGCTGATCGAGCAGGCCGAGCAAGGCGTGGACTATTTCACCATCCACGCCGGCGTGCGCCTGCCCTTCATCCCCATGACGGCCGACCGCATGACGGGCATCGTCTCGCGCGGCGGTTCCATCATGGCCAAGTGGTGCCTGGCGCACCACAAGGAAAGCTTCCTGTACGAGCGCTTCGAAGACATCTGCGAGATCATGAAGGCCTACGACGTGAGCTTCTCGCTGGGCGACGGGCTGCGTCCGGGCTCGAGCTACGACGCCAACGACGAGGCGCAGTTCGCCGAGCTGAAGACGCTGGGCGAACTGACGCAGCTTGCCTGGAAGCACGATGTGCAGGTGATGATCGAAGGCCCGGGCTACGTGCCCATGCAGATGATCAAGGAAAACATGGAGCTCCAGCTCAAGCACTGCGACGAAGCGCCCTTCTACACCCTGGGACCGCTGACCACCGATATCGCGCCGGGCTACGACCACATCACCTCGGGCATCGGCGCGGCGCTGATCGGCTGGTACGGCACGGCGATGCTGTGCTACGTGACGCCCAAGGAACACCTGGGCCTGCCCAACAAGAAGGACGTGAAGGACGGCATCATCACGTACAAGATCGCGGCGCACGCGGCCGACCTGGCCAAGGGCCACCCGGGCGCGGCGATCCGCGACAACGCGCTGTCGAAGGCGCGCTTCGAGTTCCGCTGGGACGACCAGTTCAACCTGGGGCTGGATCCGGACACGGCCAAGGACTTCCACGACGAGACCTTGCCCAAGGACTCGATGAAGGTGGCGCACTTCTGTTCGATGTGCGGGCCGCACTTCTGCAGCATGAAGATCACGCAGGACGTGCGCGACTATGCCGCGACGCTGGGCGTGAACGAGAAGGACGCGCTGTCCAAGGGCATGGAAGAGAAGGCGGTGGAGTTCGTGAAGAAGGGCGCGGAGATCTATCACCAGGCCTGAGGGCCGCACTGGCGGGATCCGTGCTCAACGCCCGTCATGCCTGGCATTGGCGGGCGTTTTGTTTTTGGGTTCCAAAACCGTCTGGCGTGCGATGCCAGGTCAACCCCGATGCCCGCAAACCGGGCACCCGGGGTCCTTCCGGAACTTGACGGTGTGCCACTGCATCGTCAGCGCATCGAGCTGCAGCAAACGACCCGCCAGCGGCTCGCCTATCCCCATCAGCACCTTCATCGCCTCGGCCGCCTGCATGCTGCCGATGATGCCCACCAGCGGCGCGAATACCCCGGTGGTGGCGCAGCTGAGCTCTTCGGTGTCGTCGGCCTCGGGAAACAGGCAGTGGTAGCACGGCGCCTCGTCATCGCGCAGGTCGTACACGCTGACCTGGCCGTCGAAGCGAATGGCGGCGCCGGACACCAGCGGCTTGCGGTGCTTCACGCAGGCGCGATTGATGGCATGGCGGGTGGCGAAATTGTCGGTGCAATCGAGCACGATGTCGGCGGCGGCGACCGCCTCGTCCAGGGCGGCGCCTGCCAGGCGCGCGACGCGCGCATCGACCCGGGTTTCCGGGTTGAGCGCAACCAGCATGTCGCGGCCCGACTCCGCCTTGGGACGGCCCAGGCTGGCCGTGGTGTGCAGGATCTGGCGCTGGAGGTTGCTGAGCTCGACCTGGTCGTCGTCGGCCAGGGTGATGCGGCCGACGCCGGCCGTGGCCAGGTACAGGGCCGCGGGCGAGCCCAGGCCGCCCGCGCCGACGACCAGCACCTGTGCGGCGAGGAGTTTTTCCTGCCCTTCGATACCCAGCTCGTCGAGCAGGATGTGGCGGGCATAGCGCAGCAGTTGCTGGTCGTTCACGGTGGCGGGCGGCCCGGCCTGGCGGCCGGGCCTTCCTGGCTTACTTGGCCGGTGCGGGCTCGACGCCGGACGGCGTGATCGTCAGGCGCTGCGCGCCGTCGGTCTTGACGTCGCCGGGCTTGACGTCGCCGGGCTTGGCATTCGCGGCATTGACATCGGCCTTGGCCGTGGTCAACGCGCCCTTGTCGATCGGCTTGCCGGCCAGCAGGTTCATGGCCTGCTGCAGTTGGAAGTCGTCCTTGCCGCCGAACTCGAAGATCTTGGCGGCGGGCTGATCGGCCGTCGACTCGTCGCCCTTGACTTCGCCGCCACCCAGGGGATTGGCCAGATGGTGCTGCAAGTCGGCCTCGCGCGGCAGGCGGAACAGGTCGCCCTGCGCGGTATCGGCCACGACGTACTCGGGCACGATGCCGGTGGCCTGGATGGAGCGGCCCTTGGGCGTGAAGTAGCGCGAGGTGGTGAGCTTGATCGCCGTGTCCTGCGACAGCGGCAGGATGACCTGCACCGAACCCTTGCCGAAGCTGCGATTGCCCATGAGCTTGGCGCGCTTGTAATCCTGCAGCGCGCCGGCCACGATCTCGGAAGCCGAGGCCGAACCCACGTTGATCAGCACCACCATGGGCACCGTCTTGGCCCAGGCGGGCACGTCGGACAGGTAGTTGCCTTCGCCGCGGGCGTATTCGCTGGGGACGGCCAGGTACTTGTGGCGCGCGTCGGCTACGCGACCGTCGGTGGACACCACCAGCGAATCGGGCGGCAGGAAGGCGCCCGCCGAACCGATGGCGCTGGTCAGCAGGCCGCCCGGGTCGTTGCGCAGGTCGAGCACCAGGCCCTTGGGCGCGCCCTTGGCGCCGAGGTCCTTCAGGTTCTTGACCAGGTCGGAGCCGGTGCGTTCCTGGAACTGGGAGATGCGCACATAAGCCACGCCGCCGTCGAGCATCTTGCTGCGCACGCTGCGCACCTTGATGATGTCGCGCTGCATCTTGATCACGATGGGCTGGGGCTGGTCGGCGCGCATGATGGTGAGCGTGATGGGCGACTTGGGCGCGCCGCGCATGAGCTTGACGGCGTCGTTCAGCGCCATGCCCTTGGTGAACTGGTCGTCGATCTTGGTGATGAGATCGCCCGCCAGGACGCCGGCGCGCGCGGCCGGGGTGTCCTCGATGGGCGAGATCACCTTGACGAAGCCGTCCTCGGCGCCGACCTCGATGCCCAGGCCGCCGAATTCGCCCTGGGTGGTGGTCTGCATGTCCTTGAAGGCGTCGGCGTCGAGATAGGCCGAATGCGGATCGAGGTTGGACACCATGCCCGAGATGGCATTGTTGATCAGGGTCTTGTCGTCGACCGGCTCGACGTAGTTGTCCTTGATCGCCGCGAACACGCTGCTTAGCTGGCGCAGCTCATCGAGCGGCAGCGGTGCGCCTGCTCGCTGCGCGATGGCGCTGACGCCGGCGCTGAGCAGGACGCCTGCCACGGCCCCCATGACGATCAAGCTGGCCGCGCGGACGCGTCGGCGCGCCGGCTTGATACGGGATTCTTGACTGCGGGTTGGTTCGTTGCGCTTGCTGGTGCTCATGCACACTTCCTGAGTTGAGGCCCGTAGCCATAGCCTACAGGGCCAGCCACTGTGCCGGGTCGACCGGCGTACCGCGGTAGCGAATTTCAAAGTATAGGCCCGATTCCACCTGGCCGCCGGTGGCGCCGACCGATGCGATAGTATCGCCGGCCGCTACCGGGTCGCCCACGCGCTTGAGCAGGCTCTGGTTATAAGCATAAACGGTCAAATATTGCTGTCCATGGTCGATGATGATCAAGTTGCCGAAACCACGCAGCCAGTCGGCATAGACCACCACCCCGGCAGCCACCGCCTTGACCGGCGTTCCCTCGGGGGCGCGCAGCACGATGCCGCGCCATACGCCGCCGTCGGGTCGCCCCACGCCGAAGCGGCCCTGGGGCGTGCCGCCCGCCACGGGCAGGGGCAGGCCGTGCTTGAGGCCCGTGCCGGTGACGTGGGGGCGCCGTTTCGGCGCGTCGTCCTCGTCGTCCGGTTCTTCGGCCTGGGCGACGGCGGCGGGCCGGCTGTCGGGCTTGTCGGCCGAGGGCGCGGGAGAGGGGGGTGGCGGGGAAACCGGAGCCGGGGCGGGAACCGGGGCCGGCGTCGGCTGCTGCAGCTCGGGCGGCGTCAGGCGCGGTGTGGCGGATTCGGTCAGGCGGGGCCGCAGGCCGGCCGCATCCGGGTCGGCCAGCGCCACGCTGCCGTCCTGGCCCGGGCGAGCCGCGGCGGCCGCGCGCTCGGCCTGCTCGCGGGCCTGGGCCGCCTCGTTGGCCGCGGCCGAGCGGCGCGCCTGGTCGGCGGCCTGGCGGGCCTGCCTGGCCTCGTCCGCCTTGCGCGCGGCGTCCGCCACTTTGCGGGCGGCCTCGGCCTTGCGGGCCTCTTCCGCCTTGCGCGCTTCTTCCGCTTTGCGGGCTTCCTCGGCCTTGCGCGCTGCTTCGGCCCGGCGCGCCTCCTCGGCCGCCTGGCGGGCGACGGCCACCTGCAGGTCGTCGATCAGGTGCGACAGGCGCTGGTCGTCGCGGCCCAGCTTGCCGGCCTCGGCCCGCTGGGCCGCAAGCTGGCCTTCGATGCGGGCCACCACGGCGGCGCGCTCTTTCTGCTCGGCCAGCAGGTTGTTCTTCTGGGTCGTGGTTTCGTCGGCCACGCGCGCCAGGTCGGCGCGGCGGGCCGCGGCGGCCGACTGCAGCTGGGCCATGCGGTCGAGGTCGGCGCGCAGCGCGGCCAGCGCCCGGGCCCGGGCCTGCGAGACGAAGTCCAGGTAGCCCAGGTTGCGGCCCAGTTGCTGGGGGTCGTCGCCCGACAGCAGGGTCGCCCAGGGCGACAGGCCGCTGGAATACTGGGCGCGCAGCTGGCGGGCCAGCTCTTCGCGGCGCTGGCCCAGCACGGCCTGCTGGGCCGTGATCTGCTTCTCGATGCCGGCCAGCTCGCTTTCGGCGCGGCGCTGGGCCTCGCCCAGGTCGCGCAGCTGCAGGTTGATGCGGGAGATGGCGGTCTCGGAGGCGCGCAGCGCGTCGGCGGCGTCCTTGCGGGACGCCTCGCGCGTGTCTATCGCTTTTTGCAGGGCGTTGATGCGCTCGCGCAGGGCCGCCTGCTCCTGTTCGGCCTCGGTCTGGCGGCCAGCCAGGTCGGACGTCGTGGCCGCGCCGGCCGATGCGGCAGCCAGCGCCAGCGCGGCCACCCACAGACTTCCTGCCATCCAGCGCATCGTCGTTGTCCGCTTGCTTTGCTTAGGTGCGATTGTGCGCGATTACTTCTTGGCCTTGCCTTGCGCCGCCACGGCGGCCATGGCCGCCTCGATGGCGGCGGGATCGCCCAGGTAGTAGTGGCGGATGGGCTTGAGGTCGTCGTCGAGCTCGTACACCAGCGGCTGGCCGGTGGGGATGTTCAGGCCGACGATGTCGTCTTCCGACATATTGTCCAGGTATTTGATGAGCGCGCGCAGGCTGTTGCCGTGGGCGGAAATTAGCACCTTGCGGCCGGCGCGGATGGCCGGCGCGATGGAGTCGTTCCAGAAGGGCAGCACGCGGGCCACGGTGTCCTTGAGGCACTCGGTGGCCGGCAGCTCGCCGGCCGGCACGCGGGCGTAGCGCGGGTCGAAGCGCGGGTGGCGCGGATCGTCCTCGCCCAGGGCATCGGGCGCGATGGCGTAGGCGCGGCGCCAGACCAGCACCTGTTCGTCGCCGAACTTGGCCGCGGTCTCGGCCTTGTTCAGGCCCTGCAGGGCGCCGTAGTGGCGCTCGTTCAGGCGCCAGCTGTTGCCCACCGGGGTGTACATGGCGTCCATGGCGTCGAGCGCGATCCAGAGGGTGCGGATGGCGCGCTTGAGCACCGAGGTGAAGGCGATGTCGAAGGTGTAGCCTTCCTGCTTGAGCAGCAGGCCGGCCTGGCGGGCCTGCTCGTGGCCGAGGTCGGTCAGGTCGACGTCGGTCCAGCCGGTGAACCGGTTTTCAAGGTTCCATTGGCTTTCGCCATGGCGCATCAGAACGAGTTTGTGCATGGTGGTAGGGCCGCGCCGGGCGCGGAAAATGAGTGGAAAATCCGGGGGCAATGGGGCGTGCTTTGCACTCATTTTATAATTGACTACTTTGCCGGGGTTGTTTCACCCCGAATTTTCCCGCGTTAGCAGCCGCGGCTTCCCTTCAGGACCAATTCGTGGACTTCGTGGATCTTCTGCATTTCCTGCTCGACAAGAGCAACATCATCATCGTGGCCGTCGCCGTCGTCTCGGGGGTGATGCTGGCCCTGCCCAATCTGCGCCGCAGCCGCGGCGGCGCGGCGCTCAGCACGAACGAGGCCATCCAGATGAGCAACCAGCGCCAGGCCGTGTGGGTCGACGTGCGCCCCGCGGAACAATTCCAGGCCGGCCACATCGCCCAGGCCCGCAGCCTGCCGGCCGCCGACGTCGAGCAAAAAACCGCCAGCCTGCCCAAGAACAAGCCGCTCATCCTGGTGTGCGAGCAGGGCAAGGACGCCCCGCGCATCGCCGCGCGCCTGCGCGCCCAGGGCTATGCCGACGCCACCGCGCTGGAAGGCGGCATGCGCGCCTGGTTCACGGCCGGCCTGCCCGTGACGCAAAAGAGCTGAGGCTTTTCCCCTTCTATCGGATCGACCATGCAAAAAGTTGTCATGTACAGCAAGGATTATTGTCCTTATTGCGCCCGAGCCGAAGCGCTGCTGATGGAACGCGGCGTGACCGACTTCGAAAAAATCCGCATCGACCATGAACCCGGCCAGCGCGAGGCCATGATCGAGCGCACCGGCCGGCGCACCGTGCCGCAGATCTACATCGGCGCAACCCACGTCGGCGGCTGCGACGACCTGGTGGCCCTGGACCGCCAGGGCGGCCTGCTGCCGCTGCTCAACGGCTGAACCCAGCCCCCCGGCACTCTTCTTTATCCGCACCCATACAACGGAACTTCCATGGCTGACCAAAACACCCAGCAAGAATCAGGCGCTCCTGCCTTCAACATGCAGCGCGTCTATCTGAAAGACCTCTCGCTGGAAATGCCCAACGCGCCGCACATCTTCCTGGAACAGGAAACACCGCAGGTCGAGGTCAGCGTCAATGTCGGCGGCCAGCGCCTGGCCGACACGATCTTCGAATCGACCGTCACCGCCACCGTCACGACCCGCATCGGCGACAAGGTCCTGTACCTGGTCGAGGCCACCCAGGCCGCCATTTTCGAGCTGGCCAACATCCCGCCCGAGCAGATGGACCCCATCCTGGGCATCGTGTGCCCGACCATGCTCTACCCCTACCTGCGCGCCAGCGTGGCCGATGCCATCACCCGCACTTCGATGCCCCCGCTGCACTTGGCCGAAGTGAACTTCCAGGCGCTGTACGAACAGCAGATGGCGCAGCAACCGGGCCAGTCCAACGGCAACGACTCCGGCATCATTCTGCCGCCGGGCGCCACGCGCCAGTGACGGGCCTGCCCGGCAGCGCGCTCGCCATGAACACGCCCACCGCATTGCGCGTCGTCGTGCTCGGCGCGGGAAGCTGGGGCACGGCGCTGGCCGCCGCCGCGGCGCGGCGCCATCCCACCCTGCTCTGGGCGCGCAACGCCGCGCAGGCGCAAGCCATGGCGAGCGAGCACGAAAACAGCCGCTACCTGCCCGGCGTCGCCCTGCCCGAATCGCTGGCCATCGAAAGCGATCTCGCCGCCGCGCTGGCCTTTCTGCAAGGCGGTCCGGCGCAGCCGGCCAACCCCGGGCTGATCATCCTGGGCGTGCCGGTGGCCGGCCTGGAAGAGGCCTGCCGCGCGCTGGCCCGGCACCTGTCGGCCATGGACCCGGCCGGCGCCGCGGCGCATGTGCCGGTGGTCTGGACCTGCAAGGGATTCGAAGAGACCACCGCGCGGCTGCCGCACGAAATCGCCCAGGCCGCCCTGCCCGCCGGCTGGCGCGGCGGCGTGCTCTCGGGCCCCTCGTTTGCGCGCGAAGTGGCGCAAGGCCTGCCGGTGGCGCTCACCATCGCCAGCCAGGAGCCGGCTGTGCGCGATACGGCCATCGCGGCCCTGCATGGCGGGCCGATGCGCGTCTATGCCAGCACCGACGTCGTGGGCGTGGAAGTCGGCGGCGCGTTGAAGAACGTCATCGCGGTGGCCTGCGGCATTGCCGACGGCCTGCGCCTGGGCACCAATACCCGCGCCGCGCTGATCACCCGCGGCCTGGCCGAGATCTCCCGTTTCGGCCAGGCGCTGGGCGCCCAGGCCGAGACCTTCGCGGGCCTCACCGGCCTGGGCGACCTGGTGCTGACGGCCACCGGCGACCTCTCCCGCAACCGCCGCGTGGGCCTGGAAATCGGCGCCGGCCGCACGCTGGCCGACATCCTGGCCAGCGGCATCACCGCCGAAGGCGTGCGTTGCGCGCGCGCCGTGCTCGCCCGGGCCCGCCAGATGAACGTGGAACTGCCCATCACCGAAGCCGTGTGCGCCGTGCTGTTCGACGGCGTGGCTCCGGCGACGGCGGTGTCGGCGCTCCTGGCGCGCGAAGTCCGGTACGAATCCTGAGCCGCTCTCCTGTGGCCCGGCTGTAGGCTGTAATGTCCTGAAACCCCCAAGGCGGCCCGCGCTTCAGGTTCGGCGCCGAACGGGAGTACATTAGTCTTGAAACGCATTGCGCGCAGCGCGCGCACGCAGCCGGCGGCGGGTCTTGCCGGCAGGAGTCACAATATGAAGAATTCCACGCTCATCAAAACCGCTGCCCTGGCGCTCATCGTCAGCCTGGGAGCCGCCTGCGGCACGGCCGAGGCCTGGGGCCGCTATGGCGGCCACGGCGGTTATGGCGGCCACGGCGGCTATTACCACCGCGGCCCCAACGGCTGGTTCATCGGCACGGCCCTGGGCCTGGCTGCCGCGGGCACCGTCATCGCCCTGAGCCAACCGCAATACGTGTACCCGGCGCCAGTCTATGCCGCGCCCGTGTATCCCGCCGCGCCGGTCTATGCCGCACCGCCCGTGGTGCAATACGCGCCGCAGCCGCAACAAGCCATGGCCTCGACCGACGTGATCGCCTATCCCACGCGGGGCCAGAATCCCCAGCAGCAGGCCAACGACCGCTCCGCCTGCGAGCAGTGGGCCGCCAACCAGAGCGGCTACGACCCCGCCCAGGCTTCGCGGTGGACCACCACCGTGCAAACCGATTCGTACTCGCGCTCCATCGGCGCCTGCATGAAGGGCCGCGGCTACAGCATCAACTAAGCGCCTGAGCGCGCGGGCGCGGGCCGCATCGAGCGCGCCAGCACCGGCCGGGCCAGCGAGGCCCGGTCACACCCCGCCCGCATAGCCCTGCTGGCGCCAGGCCTCGAATACCGTCACGGCCACCGCGTTGGACAAGTTCAGGCTGCGCTGGCCGGGCCGCATGGGCAGGCGCAAGCGCTGCGCCTGGTCGAACAAGGCCAGATGCTCGGCCGACAGGCCGGCGGTCTCGCGGCCGAACACGAACACATCCCCCGGCTGGAAAACCGCCTCCCCCACGTGATGCGTGGCGCGCGTCGTCATGGCGTAGATGCGCCGCGCAACCGCGCCCGTGGCCTGCAGGGCCTGCTGCAGGCTGTCGTGCACCTGCACCGGCTGCCACTCGTGATAGTCCAGCCCGGCGCGGCGCAGCCTGGCGTCGTCCAGGTCGAAACCCAAGGGACGCACCAGGTGCAGCTGCGCGCCGCTGTTGGCGCACAAGCGGATGGCATTGCCCGTGTTGGGCGGGATTTCGGGGCAAACGAGCACGATATGGAACATGCCGCCATTATCTCAAAGCGGCCTGGGCGTGCGTGCCGCCACCCAGACCGACACGCTTGCCGCCCCCGCGGCCAGCAAGGCCCGCGCGGCGGCGTCGGCCGTGCTGCCGGTCGTCATCACGTCGTCCACCAGCGCGATGCGCAGGCCGTCGAGCCGGCGCGTGCAGAGGTAGGCATCGAGCGCCGCCGCCTCGCGTTCGGACCGGGCCAGGCTGGCCTGGCGCACGCCGGTTTCGCGGCACCGCCGCAAGACGCCGCGCAGCAGGCGCAGTTCCAGGCGGCGGGACAAGGCTCTTGCCAGCTCGCCGGCCGGGTTGAAGCCGCGCTGGCGCAAGGAGGCGCGGCTGGCCGGCACCGGCACCACGGCATCGATGGGCAGACGGCCGGTCCGCGGCCCCGGCGCACGGGCCGCCTCGGCGGTCCGCACGGCCTGGGCCAGCACCTGCGCCAGGGCGCCCGCCACGACATGGCGCCGCGCGCCCTTGTAGCGCGCGATCAACCGGTCGAAGGGGTCCGCATAGTCGAACGCGGCCACGGCCCGGACAAAGGCCGGAGGATACAGGGCGCATTCGACGCACAAGCCGCCATGCCGCCCGGCCTGCCCGGCGCTCAAATACACGGCGCAGCGCGGGCAGCGCCGTGCCGCGGCCTGCTCGAGCACGGCCTGGGCGCAAGGCTGGCACAGCAGTCCGCCGCGCGCCGCGCCCTCGCAGGCGGGGCAGTCGGAGCCGATGCCGGCCAGCAGGCTGCGCCAGCGCCGCTCCAGGCCGCGCCACAAGGCCGGCAAGGCCCCGGCGCGCGGATGCGGGATAATGCGGGTAACTGTCACACGACGCTCACCAGATGCCACGAGCCGGTCCTCCTGAATCAGACACCGGCCCGCATCACATCATGCCAGCCGCCGGGCCGCCAGGCCCGGTGCGATAGAAATGTCCCTGCCCGCTTCGCCGCTGCCCACCCTGCCCCTCTCGACCGCGCACGTCCAGCGCCAGTTCGCCCGCCGCGGCGACCTGGCCGAGGCCCAGTTTCTCTACGGCGAAGTCGCCCGCCGCATGCTGGGACGGCTGTCCTATATCCGCCTCGATCCCAAGCAGATGCTCGATGCCGGCTGCGGCGCGGGCGACAACCTGGCGCTGCTGCGCGAGCGCTACCCGCAGGCCGCCTACATCGGCCTGGATCATTGCGAACCCTTGCTGGCGCATACGCGCCGCCGCTTCATGGCGGCCGGCATGGGCGCCTGGCTGGGCCGGCTGGTAGGAAATAAGCAGCCGGCGCTGCAATACGTGCGGGCCGACCTGGCCGACACGGGCCTGGCGCCCGAGTCGCTGGACCTGGTCTGGTCCAACCTGGCCCTGCACTGGCACCCCGAGCCCCACGCCGCGCTGGCCGAATGGCGCCGCGTGCTGCGCGTGGGCGGGCTGGCCATGTTTTCCTGCCTGGGCCCGGGCACCCTGCGCGAATTGCGCCAGGCCCTGGCCGACGCCGGCCTGCGCACCGCCACGCCCGGTTTCGTGGACATGCACGACTTCGGCGACCTGCTGCTCGAGAACGGCTATGCCGATCCGGTGATGGATCAGGAAACCCTCACCCTCACCTACGAGACGCCGCAGAAGCTGCTGGCCGATGTCTGGGCGCTGGGCGGCAACCCGGCCACCGGCCGGCGCGCCGGCCTGGCCGGCCGCGCCTGGCGCGAGCGCCTATGCGAAGCCCTGGCCGCGCAGCGCGGCCAGGACGGCCGCATCGCGCTGAGCATCGAGGTGGCCTACGGCCACGCCTGGCGGGCCGCGGCGCGGCGCGCCGCCACCGGCGAGACCCGCGTCTCGCTCGAAGCCATCGGCGGACGGCGGGCGAAGTAGGGGTTGCGCAATGGCGGCCGCGCCTCAGTGCAGCATGGGTTCGGAATGCGCCCGCACCCGGCGGCGTCCGTAGGCCGAGTCGACCAGGGCGCCGGATGCCGCGCCGCCGCCGCGCCACAGCCGCGTCATGCTCTCCACCACCCCGGGCAGTTCGCGCAGGCGATGGAACTCGGCGCGCAGCCAGCGCGCATCGTTGCCGCCGCGCTGCAGGTCGTCGCGCAGCGCCTGCAGCATGTCCACCGTGCCCAGCTCCTCGGCCACGGGCACCAACTGCTGCAGCAGCAGCCGCAGGTGATCGCCCAGCCGCACGCGTTCGCCTTGCGGCGTGACGTAGGCGCCATGCAGGCCGAAACGGCAGGCCTGGAAGTGGTTGCTGCGATAGGCCAGCCAGGCCGTCTCGTCCGGCTCTTCCGTGCGCGACACCAGCACCGCCAGGGCTTGCGCGAAAGCGGCCAGCTGGCAGGCGCGCTCCACGGTCAGCGGCGTGTCGCAGACGCGGATCTCCACCGTGCCGAATTCGGGCTTGGGGCGGATATCCCAGTACAGGTCCTTGATGTTCTCGGCCAGGCCCGTGGCGCGCAGCTGCGCGATATGGGCCTCGAAGCCGTACCAGTCCCGCACGTCGGCCGGCATGTGTCCCGACAGGGGAAAGTTGTTGACCGCGTTGAGGCGGCAGCACGAATACAGCGTGTCCACCCCCTCGAAATACGGCGAGGCGGCCGACAGGGCGATGAAGTGCGGCACATAGGGCGACAGGCCGCGCACCAGCCGGACGGCGGCGTCGCCCGAGGTCGTGCCCAGGTGAATGTGCTGGCCGAACACCGTGAACTGGCGCGCCAGGTAGCCGTAGGTCTCGGCGATGTAATGGAAGCGCGGGCTGTCGTGGATGCAGCGGTCCTGCCAGCGCATGAAGGGGTGGGCGCCGCCGCCCGACACGGCAATGCCCAGGGCGTCGGCGGCCGCGCCCACCACGTCGCGCATCTCGCGCATCTCCGCCAGCAGGCCGGCGGGGTGCTCGTGCACCGAGGAGTTGAGCTCGATCATCGAACGGGTGATTTCGGGCTTGACCCTGTCGGCCATGCAATGGCCGGCCAGTTGGGCCAGCAAATCGTCGGAGGCGGCGGTCAGGTCGAAGCTGGTCGGGTCGATGAGCTGCAGCTCGAGCTCGATGCCCAGGGTGTTGGGGGCCGACGAGGCGAAGGGAAGCGATTCCATCTCGGTCTCCTTGAATATTGGTCGGAAATGGCCCTGCCAGGACTTGAGGCCCGGGGTATTCACGCCCCCGGGGTGCCTGGCGGATGGACTTGCCGTTCGATAGTAAACGGCCAATTGATTACAGAACGACTCTAAATCGTGACATTTGTGTGCAGTACGCAGAATCACGGTTTTCCCCCAGGCTGGCAGGTAAGCGAATGCTCACCTATGCAAGCGGATCAGGGGCGAGCCGGTCCCATGAGGTCGGCCGGCTGGTCGATATCGGCCAGCACGCCCGGATCGCCCGTCTCGGCCAGGACGACTCCATGGCGGGTCAGCAGGCCGCGGGCGCCCTCGTCTCCCGCCAGGGCGGCCAGTTCGGGCCAGAGCGCCGCGGCGAACGACACGGGGTGGCCGCGCCGCCCTTGGCAGGCGGCCGCGACGATGGGATGCCCGCATCCGGACTCGGCGACCCGGACGTGGCTGGCCGGCGCGACCCAGGGCATGTCGGCCAGGGCGACCAGGCAGTGGGTCGGCGCGAGCGCCGCCGCGGCGCCCGCCTGCGCCAGCAGGGCCTCGGCCGCCGCCGCCAGGCTGCCCCCCATGCCTTCGCGGGCACGCCCGGTGCGCAGCACCCGGCACCCCATGCCCGCCAGCAGGCCGGCCAGCGCCTGGCTTTCGGGCCGCACCACCGCCCAGACGCCAGGCAGGACGGCCAGCATGGCCGCCGCCGACGCCTGCGCCACCGGACGGCCATCCGGCAGCGAGGCCAGCAGCTTGTCGCCGCCCCCGGCCGCCTGCGCATAGCGGCGGCCGTAGCCGCCCGCCAGCAGGATGCCCATGCACCCCGCCATGCCGCTTGCCTGGACCGTGCCGGCACGCATGTCAGCGCCGCCAGAACAGGGGGGTGAACAAGCGCGGCACCGTCGGCAGCGCCAGCCGGCCGATCATGATGTTGCGTTCTTGAAGATAGCCTGGCGGGGCAGGCTCGGTATCGATCGCCGCGATGTCGTTCTGCACCGGCACCAGGTTCGCGGCCACGCGGGTCCCCAGGCGGCCGGCGCCCAGGATGGGGATCTTCATGTGCTGCGCTTGCGCACGGATTCGATGCCGAGTTGCTTGAGCTTGCGATAGAGGTGGGTGCGTTCCAGGCCGGTGCGCTCGGAAACGCGGGTCATGCTGTGGTTTTCACGGACCAGGTGGTATTCGAAGTAGATGCGCTCGAAGGCGTCGCGCGCTTCGCGCAGGGGCAGGTCCAGCGAGATATTGCCCAGCTGGCCGTTGCCCGTCTGGGCTTGCGCCTCGGCCACGGGCGCCGCGGGCGGGGGATCGAGTTCGTCTTCGAGCGGCACGACCACCGGCGCCAGGGCCGGGGCAGCCGAGGCCGGATACGGCGCGCGGCCGCGCGACAAGCCCGACGAGATGGTCTTGAGCAGGCGCTGCAGGGTGATGGGCTTTTCGAGGAAATCCATCGCGCCGATGCGGGTGGCCTCGACGGCGGTGTCGATGGTGGCGTGGCCGCTCATCATGATGACGGGCATGTCGAGCAGGCCCTGCGAGCCCCATTCCTTGAGCAGGCTCACGCCGTCGGTATCGGGCATCCAGATGTCGAGCAGGACCAGATCGGGCCGCATGCGCAGGCGCGCAGCGCGCGCCTCGGCGGCATTTTCCGCGAGTTCGACCGTGTGTCCTTCGTCGTAAAGAATCTCGGACAGCAGTTCGCGAATGCCAACTTCGTCGTCGACCACCAGAATCCTGGCCATAGACCTCTCACCTATTGCGTCGCCGCATTATCGCTCTTTTTGCCGGCCTTTTTTATTCGGCGGCCAGGCGAGTCAGCAGGATGGAAACCCTGGCCCCGCCCTCCTTGCGATTGGCAAGATCAATTCGGCCATCATGCTCGTCGATGATCTTGCGCACGATAGCCAATCCTAACCCAGTTCCGTGCGCCTTGGTCGTGACATAAGGTTCGAAAGCCCGCTGCGCCACCTGGGCCGCGAAGCCCGGCCCATTGTCAGATACCGTAAAGCGCACGGCCCGCTCGCTGGTGCCGTCGGACCGGGCGCTCTGCACCAGCTGGGTTGACACCCTCACCAGGCCGGCCTCGCCCAGGTCGGTCACGGCATCCCGGGCGTTGGACAGCAGGTTGTGGATGACCTGGCGCAGCTGCGTGGGGTCGCCTTCGATATCGGGCAGGCCGGACTCGAGCCTCACATCCAGGTTGAGCGCCCGCGGCCCTTCGCCGCCGCCCGCCTCCCAGCCGTACAGGGCCAGCACGTCGGCCACCAGGTTGTTGAAGACGATGCGCTGCATTACCGCCGGCGGCGTGCGGGCGTATTCGCGGAAGTCATCCACCATTTTCTTCAGCGAGCCGACCTGGTTGACGATGGTGTTGGTGGCGCGGGTCAGCATCTGGGCGTCGGCCGGCTCGAGCCGGCCGGCCAGCTTCATGGCCAGCCGCTCGGCCGAGAGCTGGATGGGCGTGAGCGGGTTCTTGATCTCGTGCGCGAGGCGCCGCGCCACCTCGCCCCAGGCCACGGTGCGGCTGGCCGAGATGACCTCGGTAATGTCGTCGAACACCACCAGGTAGCCGTTGCCGCGGCCGTCCACGTGCAGGTGGGTGCCGCGCGCCAGCAAGGTCACCGCCTCGCCCTGCGTGCCCCGCTTGATCTCGAACTGCTGCTGCCAGTGGGTGCGTTCGGACCCCACCGCGGCGTGCTCGGAAAAGGCCTGGCGGACAATGTTGGCGAACTCGATCATGCCGTCGGCGGTCTCGAGCGGCCGGCCGATCACCGAGCGCAGATCAGCCTGCAGGATGGTCTGCGCGCCCTGGTTGACGGTGGTCACGCGGAACCCTTCGTCGAAGGCCAGCACGCCGGAAGACAGGTTGGCCAGCACGCTTTCCAGGTAGATATTGGAGCGCTCCAGCTGGCGCCGGTTGCTCTCGACCATGCGGCGCGCCTCGTCGAGCTGGCGCGTCATGGCGTTGAACGAACGCGTGAGCTGGCCGACCTCGTCGCGCTCGGGCGGCTCGGGCAGGGGCCGGTAGTCGCCCACGCTCACGGCCTGCGTGCCCGCCGCCAGGCGCAGCAGCGGCCGCACCAGGCGCTTGGACAAGGACAGCGCCACCGCGATGGACGCCAGCATGGCCAGCAGCAGCGCCAGCGTGAGGGTGATGCCGTAGAGCTTGCGCAAGCCCAGGCGCGACAGGGCCAGCTCCTGGTAGTCGCCGAAGCCCTGCTGCACGCGGTTGGCGTTGTGCGCCAGCTGGTCGGGCACCGGCTGCACCAGCTGCATCCAGCGCGGCTCGGACGCCGTGCCCAGGCCGCTGTCGAAACGCACCGGCGTCACCAGGGGGACCACCACCCGCAGGAGCAGGGTGCTTTCCGCGCCCCGCACGGCAGGCTCGGACGCCTCGGCGGCCGAATAGCCGCCCGCCAGCTTGAGCTGGTTCATCACGGTCGACGGCGGCAGGGCCGGCAGCAGCTGGCCGTACTGGCTGGTGGAGAACGCCACCATCCGCCCGCTGCTGGTGAACACCAGGGCTTCCTGCACGCCGTTGTTCTCGCGCAGCCGGGTCAGGGCCAGCGAGACGTCGTTGTCGTTGAGGTTGTTGAGCTCGCTGGCCATGGCGCGGGCGCGCGAGTTGAGGTCGGCAAGCTGCGTGTCGAGCACCGCGCGGCCCAGGTTCAGGCCGGCCTCCAGCGCGCTGTCGACCCGCACGTTGAACCAGGACTCGATCGAGCGCGACAGGAACTGCACCGACAGGGTGTAGATCAGCGCCCCCGGCACCACCCCGATCAGGGCGAAGGCCAGCGAAAAGCGCGCCGTGAGCCGGGCGCCGAACTGGCGGCGGCGGATCTGCTTGACCAGTCGGCCGGTCAGACCGACCACCCAGGCCAGCAGGGCCAGGGCGAAGATGCCGTTGAGCAGCAGCAGCACGTCGTAGTAGCGGGCAAAGCGCGAGGCATTGCCGGTGGACCAGGCCAAGAGGCCCAGCAGGCCCAGGCCGCTCAAGCCGCCGATGATGAGCACAAAACGCAGGAAGCGGGTCATGTGAGCGTGGGGGCCATCACTTCTCGGGCCGCGCCAGGGCGAAGGAAAAATCGGTCCACGGCGTGGCGGGCGACCATGAGGTGCTGTTCAACGCGTTGACCTGGAAAGGCCGCGTCAACATGGAAGTGTCCAGCCGCACGCGCAGCTGGCCGGCATACTGCGTGTCGGAGTCGAATTTTTCAGTCGTGCTGACCTGCCAGTTGCGGATGTGCCGCACCACGTCCATGGCCTCGTCGAGCGAGGCCACGGGCAGGGACAGCTCGCCCGCGCCGGCGCGCCATTGGCGGGTCAGCGCGTTGTAAACGATGCGCCAGGTCATCGAGGTGTTGACCACGGTATGGTCGAACCACCACCAGCGCGAACGCGTGATGACGAGGTCGGCCGTGAAGAACAAGGGCACGCCGCGCTGCGCGGCGTTGCGCAGCTGGTCGTTGAGGTCGAAACGCACGTCGGCGTCGATCTCGAGCCGGCCTTCGTGCACGGAGGGATCGATGCGCTCGATGCGCGGGTCGGCGGCTTGCGCGACCTGGCCTGCCGACACCCCGAAAAGGAAAATTGCCAGCAGGAAAGCCCAAAAACCGCGCGAGATCGTCAAAGAAGGACAGGCACGTGGCGTCATGTCACCTATTCTTGGCGATTCATCCCTGCTTGGCAAACAGGGCATAGAAAAAACCGTCATGCCGGGCGGCCGGTGTTGCGCCGATGGCAACGGGCAGCAGCTGTCCCGGCGCGGGCAGCCGCCGCGCCTCGGCATGGCGGGCCTGGAAAGCCCGCGCCTGGACCTCGCCCTCGGCCGGGAAGATGGAACAGGTGACATATAGCAGCCGCCCGCCCGGGGCGACGGTGCGCCACAGGGCATCGGCGATCCGGGCCTGCAGCCCGGCCGTGCGCGCCACATCGTCGGCGCGGCGCAGCCAGCGGATGTCCGGATGGCGGCGCACGATGCCCGACGCCGTGCAGGGCACGTCGGCCAGCACGGCGTCGAAGGGGCGGCCGTCCCACCAGGCATCGGGGTCGGCCGCATCGGCCTGCTTCAATGCCACGCGCGGCGTGCGCAAGCCCAGGCGGTCCAGGTTCTGGCCCACGCGCCCCAGGCGCCCGGCATCGACGTCCAGCGCCAGCAGCTCCAGGTCGGCCAGCTCCAGCAGGTGCGCCGTCTTGCCGCCCGGCGCGGCGCAGGCGTCCAGCACCCGCATGCCGTCGCGCGGCGCCAGGAGCGGCGCGGCCAGCTGCGCGCCGGCGTCCTGCACCGACCACCAGCCCTGGGCGAAACCCGGCAACTGCGCCACCGGCCGGGGCGCGGCCAGGACCAGCCCGGCCTCGCCCGCGGGTTCGGCCGCGATGCCCTCGGCCTGGAAGGCCGCCAGGACCTGCTCGCGCGCCGCGCGCCGCCGGTTGACCCGCAGCGTGAGCGGCGCGGGCACGTTGGCGGCCTCGAGCAGTTCGGCGTAGCGATCGGGATAATCGGCCTTCAGGCGGTCCACCCACCATGGCGGATGGTTCCAGCGCGCCTGCGGCCTGTCGGCCACGGCCCGCTCCAGCGCCTCCTGCTCGCGCAGGAAGCGGCGCAGGCAGGCATTGAGCAAGCCCTTGTACGGCGCCAGCTTGCGCTCGCCGTCGGCCGCCTGCACGGCCTGGTTCACCACCGTGTGCGGCGCATAGGACGGCATGCCGGGCAAAGGCTCGGCCGCGGGCTTGAGCAGGGTGAGCGCCACGCGCAGCAGCGCGCCCAGGCGCGCGCCGGGCGATTTCTCGAGGAGTTCGCCGGCGATCTCGTCGGCCCAGCCCAGCTGGCGCATGGCATGAAAGCCCAGGGCCTGCGTGCCCGGCCGCAGGGCGGCGTCGACCTGGGCCAGGGCCTCGGTCAGCGAACGGCCCTGCAGGACGGCCTGGACGGCGTCGGCGGCGGCCAGGAGCAGCTGCGACAGGGGGGGAGTCAGGTTTTGCGGCATAGCGCAATTGAAGCATGAGCGGAGGCCGCGGCTTGCGGCACGCCCTGGCCGCACCCTGCCCGCAGGTACAATAAGGGCTTGATAGGAAACCGATTTATGTCCACCGTCACCGCCCCCAAGGTCGGCTTTGTCTCCCTGGGCTGTCCCAAGGCCCTGGTCGACTCCGAGCGCATCCTCACGCAACTGCGCACCGAGGGCTACCAGATCACCCCCAGCTACGACGACGCCGACGTCGTCGTGGTCAACACCTGCGGCTTCATCGACAGCGCCAAGGCCGAGTCGCTCGAGGCCATCGGCGAAGCCATCGCCGAGAACGGCAAGGTTATCGTCACCGGCTGCATGGGCGTGGAAGAGTCGGTCATCCGCGGCGTGCACCCCAGCGTGCTGGCCGTGACCGGCCCGCAGCAGTACGAGCAGGTGGTGCGCGCCGTGCACGATGCCGCGCCCCCCAGGGCCGACCACGACCCCTTCGTCGACCTGGTGCCCCCGCAGGGCGTCAAGCTCACGCCGCGCCACTACGCCTACCTGAAGATTTCCGAGGGCTGCAACCACCGCTGCAGCTTCTGCATCATCCCCTCGATGCGCGGCGACCTGGTCAGCCGCCCCGTGGGCGACGTGCTCAACGAGGCCGAGCGCCTGGTGCGCGCCGGCGTGAAGGAGCTGCTGGTGATCTCGCAGGACACCAGCGCCTACGGCGTCGACCTCAAGTACCGCAGCGGCTTCTGGAACGGCCGCCCCGTCAAGACCCGCATGACCGAGCTCTGCGCGGCCCTGTCCGAGCTGGGCGTGTGGACGCGCCTGCACTACGTCTACCCCTATCCGCACGTCGACGAGGTCATCCCGCTGATGGCCGAGGGCAAGATCCTGCCCTACCTCGACATTCCCTTCCAGCACGCCAGCCCGCGCGTGCTCAAGGCCATGAAGCGCCCGGCCTTCGAAGACAAGACCATGGCGCGCATCAAGCAGTGGCGCGCGGCCTGCCCCGACCTCACCATCCGCTCGACCTTCATCGTCGGCTTCCCCGGCGAAACCGAAGAAGACTTCCAGTACCTGCTCGACTGGATGACCGAAGCCCAGCTCGACCGCGTGGGCTGCTTCCAGTACTCGCCCGTGGAAGGCGCGCCGGCCAATGCGCTGGGCGGCCACGTGCCCGACGAGCTCAAGCAGGAGCGCTGGGAGCGCTTCATGGCGCACCAGCAAGCCATCTCGGCCGCGCGCCTCTCGGCCAAGGTGGGCCGCGAGATCGACGTGCTGATCGACGGGCCGGACGAGGACGGCGACATCGTCGGCCGCTCGAGTGCCGACGCGCCCGAGATCGACGGCCTGGTGTACGTGGACAGCGCCAAGGCGCTGAAAGCCGGCGACATGGTGCGCGTGCGCGTGACCGACGCCGACGAGTACGACCTCTGGGGCGAAACGCTGTAATGCCCGATCGGCTGCATGCCCGCGCGCGGCAACTCATCGCCCAGCTCGGCCTGCAGCCCCATCCGGAAGGCGGCCACTACCGCGAGATTTTCCGCTCCGGCCTGCAGGTCCGGCGCCAGCCGGACGGGCTGGCGCGCAGCGCGCTGACTTCCATTTTCTTTTTGCTGCCGCGCGGCGCCTGCAGCCGCTGGCACCGCGTGGCCCAGGCCGACGAGGCCTGGCACCACTATGAGGGCGACCCCATCGCCCTGCACGTGCTGCTGCCCGGCGCCCGCCAGGCCGAGACCTGGCTGCTCGGTCCCCTCGGCGCCGGCCACCCCGATGCGCTGCCCGCGCGGATCGTGCCCGCCAATGCCTGGCAGGCCGCGCAGCCCCTGGGCGACTATGCCCTCGTGGGCTGCAGCGTGGGCCCCGGCTTCGAGTTCGCCGACTTCGCCATGGCGCGCGATCTGCCCGCCGCCGAGCGGCCCGCGGCACTGGACGCGGCGTTTCTATAAACTATGGCCATGCATGCGCTGCCCCATCAGCGCCCGGATCACTCAGCATGGCTTTAGAAAACATCTGCGTTTACTGCGGCTCCAACAAGGGCCGCGACCCCCTCTACATCGAACGAGCCCAGGCCTTCGGCCGCGAACTGGCGCGCCGCGGCCTCGGCCTGGTGTACGGCGGCGCCGACGTCGGCATCATGGGCGCCGTGGCCGACACCGTGCTGGCCGCGGGCGGCCGCGTCATCGGCGTCATCCCCGAATCCCTGCGCACCAAGGAAATGGCCCACCAGGGCCTGACCGAGCTGCACGTGGTGCCCACCATGCACGAGCGCAAGCAGCTCATGGCCGAGAAGGCCGACGGCTTCGTCGCCCTGCCCGGCGGCGCCGGCACCCTCGATGAGATCTTCGAAGTGTGGACCTGGGCGCAACTGGGCTTTCACCGCAAACCTTGCGGCCTGTTCAACGTGGCGGGCTACTTCGACCAGCTCGCGGCCTTTCTCGACCACGCGGCCGGAGAAGGCTTCATGCGGGCCGAGCACCGCGCCATGCTGATGGTGGAGTCCGACCCCGCCGCCCTGCTGGACCGATACGCCGCCTACCACGCGCCCACCGTGTCCAAGTGGATAGCCACCGGAGGCCGCTGACCATGCAAGACCAGATCCCCCACGACACGGCCGCCGTCCTGCGCGACTACTTCCACGCCAAGGACGAGAACCGCCCCTGGTACATGGCCCGCGCCTTCGCGCCCGATGCCGTGCTGAAGATGGCGCTGCGCACCCAGGCCATCGCCTTCCCGCCCGAATCGCGCGGCGTGCAGGCCATTGCCGACACGCTGTCGCGCCGCTTCGGCCAGACCTACGACAACGTCTACACCTTCTACCTGTCGCGTCCCGCGGACGGCGCCGTGCTCGACGAATACAGCTGCGACTGGATCGTGGCCATGACCGAGAAGGCCACCGGCCAGGCGCGCGTGGGCTGCGGCCGCTACGACTGGACTTTCCGCCAGTCGCCGCACCAGGCCGAGCGGCTGGTCATCACCATCGAGACCATGCTCACCCTGCCGGCCAGCCAGGCCGACGCCGTCCTCGACTGGATCACCCGCCTGCCCTATCCGTGGACCGATGCGCAGCGCATCGTCGCTACCGCTCCCGCCATCGAAGCCCTGGCGCCCGTGCTGCAATGGATACGGCGCGACGCACCGCATACGCTGACCGCCTGAACCCGTCCCCTCCCCGCCATCCGGAAACGGCCATGCCCACCCAAGACCCGCAACGCATCACCGACCTGGATGCGCTGACCGCGCTGTACGGCGAACCGAGCACGGCCTCCCTGGTCAAGGAGATGGACCACGTCCACCCGCACTACCGGGCCTTCATCGAGACGGCGCCCTTCGCGGCGCTGGCCACCTGCTCGCCCGGGGGCCTGGACGTTTCGCCGCGCGGGGACCCGGCCGGCTTCGTGCACATCGAAGACGAAAAAACGCTGATGATCCCCGACCGGCGCGGCAACAACCGCGTCGACAGCCTGCGCAACATCCTGGCCGACCCGCGCGTGGCCCTGCTGTTCCTGGTGCCCGGCGTGGGCGAGACCCTGCGCGTGAACGGCCGCGCCGAGATCCGCGTGGAGCCCGCCCTGCTCGAGCGCTTCGCCATGGACGGCAAGCCGCCGCGCTCGGTGCTCGTCATCCATGTGGAAACCGT
Organism: Bordetella sp.; assembly: GCA_036404015.1. Classification (GTDB taxonomy): domain Bacteria; phylum Pseudomonadota; class Gammaproteobacteria; order Burkholderiales; family Burkholderiaceae_B; genus Bordetella. The sequence continues at coordinate 30,140 of DASWPO010000042.1, forward strand.
GTTCTTCCAGTGCTCGCGCGCCGTGGTGCGCGCCGGCCTGTGGGACGCCGGCAGGCAGATCGCGCGCGGCCGGTTGCCCAGCACGGGCAGCATGCTGTCGGACTTCAGCAAGGGAACGTTCGACGGCGCGGCCTACGACCGCGACCTGGATGCGCGGGTGCAAAGCACGCTGTATTGAAATCGAAAGCGGCAGCCTCGCGCAGCGGGACTGCGTGGGGCGCCAGCGGCGTCAGGCCGGCTGCCAGCCGCGCACGAACACATCCACCGGCTGGCGCTTGCCGCCGGCCTTCTGCAACTCCAGCAGGCGCAGCACGCCCTCGCCCGTGGCGATGTCGATGCCCCGCTCCGTGGCGTCCAGCACGCTGCCGGGCGCGCCGGCGCCGCCCGGCAGGGCCTGCGCCTTCCACACTTTCACCGGCTCGGCCAGGCCCGGCAGGCGCAGCGTCGCGCCCGGCACCGGGTTGAAGGCGCGCACGCGGCGGGCCAGCAGTGGCGCGGGCTGCGTGCAATCGAGCGCGGCCTCGGCCTTGTCGAGCTTGGCGGCGTAGGTCGCGCCGGCTTCCGGCTGGCGGCGCGGCGCGAGCGCCGGCAAGGCGGCCAGGGCCTCGACGATGGCACGGCCGCCTGCATCGGCCAGCGCGTCGTGCAGTTCCGCCGCCGTCTGCTGCGCACCGATCGGCACCACGCGCTCGAGCAGCATGTCGCCCGTGTCCAGGCCCTCGTCCATCTGCATGATGGTCACGCCCGTCTCGGCATCGCCGGCCTCGATGGCGCGCTGGATGGGCGCCGCGCCGCGCCAGCGCGGCAAGAGGCTGGCGTGGATATTCAGGCAGCCCAGGCGCGGCAGCCGCAGCGTCCACGCGGGCAGGATGAGGCCGTAGGCGGCCACCACCATCACGTCCGGCGCGATGCGTTCCAGCAGGTCGCGCGCGGCCCCGGCCTCGTCGGGATACTTGCCGTCCAGCCGCAGGCTGCGCGGCTGCGCCACCTCGATGCCCGCCTCCAGCGCGGCCTGCTTGACCGGGCTGGGCGTGAGCTTGAGCCCGCGGCCCGCGGGGCGGTCGGGCTGCGTGAGCACGAGCGGGATGTCGTGCCCGGCGGCCAGCAAGGCCTGCAGGGCGATACGGGAAAAATCGGGGGTTCCGGCGAAGACGAGGCGCATGGGTCGAGGACAAAAGCCCAAAAGCGCTATTGTCCCTCATCGCGGCGCGCGAGGATCACGACCGTCTTCGCCTCGGCGCTCCGGAAAGGCGGCGGGGCCCGAGGAGCGACTTTCCCCGGTCTCAGCGGCGGGCCGAGAGACGGCAGCGATGTGAACCGTCAAGCCAGCCTGATGCGGGGCAATGTGGTCGGCCAGCGCATGGCGGTCCGGGTAATCGCCGCCATTCTGTGGACGGAAAGCTATGGGCTCGTCATCGAACAGCCGCTCCACTCGGCCGCGCCAGGCCGCGGCTGCTGCGGCCATGCCTTGGGCGTCGATTCCGCCAGTCCCATACACCGCGAAGGTAGGCAGCACCTGCATGCCAGGAAAGAACAGCGTGCCGTGCGTAATGGGAAAGAGCAGTTGCTCCAACGGCCCGTTGATGCCACGGGGGGAATAGTCCTTCGCCGGCCCACCAACGGAGACTGCCAATAGCGCGCGCTTGCCCGCA
>DASWPO010000043.1:0-22973 GCA_036404015.1 Bordetella sp.
CGGACGACTATGCGGCTTTCCTGCTGCCACCCGTGCTGGCGCGCTTCGGCGAGGCGCACCCGCTGGTCACGGTCGAGATGATCTGCGAGCCGTCGGTGCAATTGGTGCGCGCGGTGGACGAGGGCCGCCTGGATCTCGCCATCACGATGCGCGTGCCGGACCGGTCGATGGAATTCCTGCGCCGCGAGCGTCTGGTCTGGGTTGCGTCGCCCCACCACGTGCCTTGGCAGAATGACCCGCTGCCCATCGCGCTGTTCGCCCCGGGCTGCATCGTGCGTACCGAGGTGCTTCGGGCCCTGGGTCAAGCCGACAGGGCCTATCGCTGTACCTATTCGAGTCCCAGCCTGCTCGGCCTGCTGGCGGTGGTGCAGGCAGGGCTGGCCGTGACGGGGCTGGCGCTGTGCAGCGTGCCGTCGAACTTGCGCATCATTGGCGAGGCCGAGGGCCTGCCGACGCTGGCCGATGCCGAGGTCGGCATTTTTCGGAGTCCGGGCGCGATGGACTCCGCGGTGAAGTGCCTGGATGGCTTTTTACGCCGTGAACTCACGGTGGAACGAGACAGAAGCCTCGCAGCCGAGGCTAGCGTCCCCCTGTCCTCCCTTGAAAGCGCCCGGCTTCCCTCCGGCCTGAACTAGGCCAGGTATTTCCAGGGCGTTTCCAGTTACAAATTTCTGGGCAACCCCCTCTTGCGCATGCGGATTTTGTTGTTGATAATAATTCGCATGTATATTTGCATCTGTAACGCCGTTACCGAACGCCAGGTCCGCTCCTGTATCGACGCAGGCGCTGCGTCGCTGGACGAGCTGCAGTTCGAGCTGGGCGTGGCCACGGGCTGCGGCCGGTGCGCCGGTACGGCTTGCGAATACCTGCCGGGCGGGCGCGCTTCCAGCGTGTGCTCGGTGCGCGACATCACCATGCCGGTGAATCCGCCGGCCATGCTGGCCGAGCACGGCCATAGCCAAGGCCAGGCGGCCAACGGCTTTCCTGTCCCGATCGTCGTCGCGGCCTGACCCGCGTCGCGTTTCCTCCCCACGCGTTTTCGTCTCGCCGCCAACGGCTGGTGGCACAATGCCGCACCGGCAGGCATCCCGCTGCCGCCACGGAAACGCCTGTCTTGAAGTCTGCTTCGCTCGTCTCGCCCTCTTCCGCCGCACCGGGCGGCCAACGCACGGCATGGGGCCAGATCGCCCTTTTCTGCATCCTGTGGAGCTCGGCCTTCGCCTCGGCCAAGATCGCCCTGCACGATTGCCCGCCCCTGATCCTGCTGGCCGGCCGCTTTTTGGTGGCGGGCCTGCTGATGCTGGGCATGGCGGCGCTCACGGGCGGCCTGCGGCGCATCTCCTGGCGTGATTTCTGGTGCCTGGTGGTGCTGGGGGTGTTCAACAACGGCCTGTACCTCGGCCTGAGCTGGAGCGGCATGACGACCGTGTCGTCGGCCTTCGCGGCGGTGCTGATCAGCACCAATCCGCTCTTGACCGGCCTTCTGGCCGGCCCCGTGCTGGGCGAGCGCCTGGGGTGGCGCCAGGCCGCCGGGCTGTGCCTGGGCCTGGCCGGCGTGGTGCTGGTGCTGCGCTCGCGCCTGACGGGCATGCACGAAGACTTGCACGGCACGCTGCTGGTGGCGGGCGGCCTGGTGAGCCTGGTGGCGGGCACGCTGGTCTACAAGCGCCTGGCGCCGCGGTCCGGCCTATGGATCACCGTGGGCGTGCAGTCGCTGGCCGGCGCGGTGGCGGTGCTGCCGTTTGCCCTGCATTACGAATCGCTGCAGCACGTGCGCCTGACGGCCAGCCTGTTCTGGAGCATGGCCTACACCATCGTGGCCGTGTCGATGGGCGGCTATGCCCTGTGGGTCACGATCCTCAAGCGCCAGAGCGCCACGTCGGCCAGCGCGCTGCACTTCCTGATGCCGCCGCTGGGGCTGCTGTTCGGCTGGCTGGCGCTGGGCGAGCCCGTGTCGTGGCAGGACATGGCGGGCATCCTGCCGATCGGCCTGGGCATCTGGCTGGCCACGCGCCGCGCGCCCTAGCGCGTTCTCTACCGGAAATGGCAGGCGACCCACTGCGTCCCGTTCTCGCGGGGCGTCAGCTCGGGCTTCTCCTGGGCGCAGCGCGGCTGGGCCAGCGGACAGCGGGTGTGGAAGCGGCAGCCTGAAGGCGGGTTGGCCGGGCTGGGCGGGTCGCCGCGCAGCAGCAGGCGCCGCACCTTGGCGTGCGGGTTGGGCAGGGGCGCGGCCGACAGCAGGGTCTGCGTATAGGGGTGCAGCGGCGCCGCGAACAGCGTGCCGCGGTCGGCCAGTTCCACCACTTGTCCCAGGTACATGACCGCCACGCGGTGGCTGATGTGGCGCACCACGGCCAGGTCGTGCGCCACGAACAGGTAGGCGATGCCGAACTCGGCCTGCAGGTCGTTGAGCAGGTTGATCACCTGGGCCTGCACCGAGACGTCCAGGGCCGAGACGGGCTCGTCGCAGACGATGAGCTTGGGGTTGAGCGCCAGGGCGCGCGCGATGCCCAGGCGCTGGCGCTGGCCGCCGGAGAATTCGTGGGGGAAGAGCTTCGTGGCCTCGGGGCGCAGGCCGACCTTGGAGAACAGCCAGGCGATGCGCTCCTCGCGTTGCGCGGCCGACAGACCCTGCGCGAAGTTGCGCAAGGGTTCGGCCACGATGGCGCCGGCCGTCATGCGCGGGTTGAGCGAGGCGTAGGGGTCCTGGAAGATGATCTGCATGTCGCGGCGGTACAGCCGCATGCGTTCGGCGTCCAGGCCGGTGATCTCGACGCCGTCGAGCCGGACCGATCCCGAGGTGGGTTCGATCAGGCGCAGGATGCTCTTGCCGGTGGTGGTCTTGCCGCAGCCCGATTCGCCGACCAGGGACAGGGTCTCGCCGCGCGCCAGCGTGAAGGACACCCCGTCGACGGCCTGGATGGCGCGGCGCCGCCGGCCCAGCCAGTCGGGCTGGCCGGGGTAGTGCTTGACCAGGTCGCGCACCTCGAGCAGGGGGGCGGTCTGCGGCGGCTTCATGCGCGGACTCCCGGGGGCGGCAGCATGGCCATGCGTTCGGCCTCGAAGCAGGCCACGATGTGGTCGGCGCCGCTGTCCGAGGCCTGGGGGGCGAGGGGCGGCGTTTCGCGCCGGCAGCGCTCGGCTGCGTAGGCGCAGCGCGGCGCGAAGCTGCAGCCCGTGCCCAGCTCGGACGGCGCGGGCACCATGCCCGGGATCTCCGTCAGGCGCTCGGCGGTGTTCATGGACGGCATCGAGGCCATCAGGGCGCGCGTGTAGGGGTGCAGCGGGCGGTCGAACAGTTCCGCCACCGAGGCTTCCTCGACCTTGCTGCCGGCGTACATCACCACCACGCGCTCGCAGGTCTCGGCGACCACGCCCAGGTCGTGGGTGATCATTACGATGCCCATGCCGAGCCGGGCCTGCAGCTCGCCCAGCAGTTCGAGGATCTGCGCCTGGATGGTCACGTCCAGCGCGGTGGTGGGTTCGTCGGCGATCAGCACCTCGGGGTTGCACGCCAGCGCCAGCGCGATCATGACGCGCTGGCGCATGCCGCCGGACATTTCGTGCGGGTATTCGGCGACGCGGCGCTGCGGCTCGGCGATCTGCACCAGGCGCAGCATCTCGGTGGCGCGTTCCAGGGCTACACGGCGGTTGGCTTTCTGGTGCAGCATGACGGTCTCGGCGATCTGCCGGCCCACGGTGAGCACCGGGTTCAGCGAGGTCATGGGCTCCTGGAAGATCATCGAGATGCGGTTGCCGCGGATGGCGCGCATCTGCTTCTCGGTGAGCGCCAGCAGATCGGCGCCGCGATAACGGATCGCGCCGCCGGCAAAGCGCGCCGGCGGCATGGGCAAGAGGCGCATGATGGAAAGCGCCGTCACGCTCTTGCCGCAGCCCGACTCGCCCACCACGCCCAGCGTCTTGCCGGCCCGCACCGTGTAGGACACGCCGTTGACCGACTTGACGGTGCCGGCCATCGTGTCGAAGTGCGTGGAGAGCTGGTCGACCTCGAGCAGCACGTCGCCCGGCGCGACGGCGGTGGTGTTGGGCAGCGTGGTCATAGGCGTGGGGGCTTCGCGGAGGTCATTTGAGCCGGTTGGCCAGCCGCGGGTCGAGCGCGTCGCGCAGGCCGTCGCCCGTCAGGTTGATCGCCAGCACGGTCATGGCGAGGAAGATGCCGGGAAAGAGGATGATGTGGAAAGCCACCGCCACGAAGTTGCGGCCTTCGGCCATCATATTGCCCCAGCTGGGCACTTGCGGCGGCACGCCCACGCCGAGAAAGGACAGCACCGCCTCGGTGAGCACGGCGGTGGCCGCGATGAAGGTGGCCTGGACCACCAGCGGCGTGACGATGTTGGGCAGCACGTGGCGCGCCAGGATGGCCGGCAGGCGCGTGCCGACGGCGCGCGCGGCCTCGACGTAGAGCTGCTCGCGCAAGGTCAGCGCCAGCGAGCGCACCAGCCGCACCACGCGCGGCACCTGCGGGATGGCGATGGCCACGATGACCGTGGTCATGCTGGCGCGGATCACGGCCATCAGCGCGATGGCCAGCAGGATGTCGGGTATCGCCATCAGGCCGTCCATGATGCGCATGATGATCGAGTCGGCCCAGCGCACGAAGCCGGCGATCAGGCCCAGCAGCACGCCTATCGCCGTGGACAGGACCGCCACGGCGATGGCCACCGTCAGCGAGACGCGGCCGCCCCACACGACGCGGCTGTAGACGTCGCGGCCCAGGGCGTCGGTGCCGAAATAGTGCTGCGCGCTCGGCGGCTTCATGCGCGTCAGCGGGCTGATGGCCGTGGGGCTGTGGGTGGCCAGCCAGGGCGCGGCCAGCGCGATGACGGCCATCACGACCAGCAGGGCGACGCCCAGGATCAGGGTGGGATGCTTGCGCAGGCGGCGCCAGCGCAGCGCGGCGGAAGAGGGCGCGGAAGTCGGGGCGGATAGCGTGGTACCGGACATGGCTGCGCTCGGGCTCAGTAGCGGATGCGCGGATCGAACAGCTTGTAGCTGAGGTCGATCAGCAGATTGATCAGCACGTAGACGCCCGCCGAGAGCAGCAGCACGCTCTGGATGACGGGGTAGTCGTGGTGCTGCACCGAGTCGATCACCAGCTGGCCGATGCCGGGAATGGCGAAGACGGTTTCCGTCACGACCACGCCGCCGATCAAGAGCGCGATGCTCACGCCCACCGTGGTGGCGATGGGGATGGCGGCGTTGCGCAGGGCATGCCCGAGCACGGGCAGCACGCCCAGGCCCTTGGCGCGCGCGGTGCGGATGTAGTCTTCGTGCAGGACTTCCAGCACGGTGGCGCGCGTCATGCGCGTGATGAGCGCGATATAGACCAGCGCCAGGTTGACGCAGGGCAGTATCAGGCTGCGCAACCAGGGCCACGCGCCCTGCGACAGGCTGGCGTAGCCTTGCACCGGCAGCCAGTGCAGCGTGACCGCGAAGCCGTAGATGAACAGGTAGCCCACCAGGAACACCGGCACCGAGAAGGCCAGCACGGCGAACACCATCACCAGCCGGTCCACCCAGGAGCCGGCGCGGTGCGCGGCCAGCACGCCCAGCGGGATGGCCACCACGATCGACAGCAGCATGGTCAGCACGGCGATGGAGACCGTGGGCCCCAGCCGCTGGGCCAGCAGCTGCGTCACCGGCACCTGCGTGAAGAGGGAGGTGCCGAGGTTGCCATGCAGGATCTTGCCGGCCCACAGCAGGAACTGCCGCCACAGCGGCTCGTCCAGGCCCAGCGCGGCGTGCAGGCGGGCGATGTCGTCGGCGCTGGCGAGGTCGCCCGCGATGAGCGCCGCCGGGTCGCCGGGCGACAGGTGGATGAGCAGGAACACCACCACGGCCACCACCAGCATCACCGGCACGGTGGCGAGCAGGCGCCGGATCACATAGGCCATGGAGCGTCTACTTGTCCAGCACCCAGACGTTCGGCAGGCCCCACAGCAGCTCGCTGTGCGCCAGGCTCTTGCGCACGGCGTAGGCGCGCGCGTACTGGCCGATGGGAGCGTAGGGAACGGCCTCGTAGGCACGCTCCTGGAACTGGTCGAGCAGCGACTTGCGCTGGGCCGGGTCGGTGGCCGCGATCCACGCGGTGCGCAGCTGGTCGAGCTTTGCGTCGCAGGGCCAGCCCGGCAGGCTGTTGCCGCAGGCCGCGCCCAGGTAGGTGCTGTTGATGGGCGAGTTGACGCTGTACTCGGCGGCCGACGACAGGTAGATGCTCCAGCCGCCCTGGTCGGGCGGGTTCTTGTTGGCGCGGCGGGCGGTCTCGGTGGCCCAGTCCATGGACTGCACGTCCACGTCCATGCCCATGTCCTGCAGCATCTGCACCGCCACCAGCGTGGCCGCGTTCAGGTAGGACACGTCGGTGGGCAGCAGCACCGCGACCTTGCCGCCCTTGTAGCCGGACGCGGCCAGCAGTTGCCTGGCCTGCGCCAGGTCGGGCTTGGCGTAGGGGGCCGCGCCCGCGCCGGTGTCGTTGGGGCTGCCGCAGATGAAGAAGGTGGCGCAGTACTTGGTGCGCATGCTGTCGGGGTAGCCCATGGCCAGGGTGAACTTGTCCTGGTCGATCGCGTGCAGCACGGCCTGGCGCGCCTTCGGATCGTTGAAGGGCGGGAACAGCGTGTTCATGATCAGGTAGGCCTGGGTATTGCCCGAGGTGCCGACGCGCAGGTCGGGATCGCTGTTCAAGGTGTCGGCGTAGTCGGGCGGGATTTCCTCGATCATGTCGACTTCGCCGTTCTTCAGCGCGGCGATGGCGCTGTTGGCATCGGGCAGGATGGTCCATTCGACGCGGTCCACGTGCGAGGCCTTGTTGCCGGCCAGGCCCGAGGGCGGCTCGCTGCGGCCGACGTAGTCCGGGTTGCGCACGAACACCACCTTGTTGCCCGGCACCCATTCGTCGCGCTTGAAGATATATGGTCCGGAGCCCACCACCTCGGCGATCGGCGCGTTCTCCGGCGCCTTGGCCAGGCGCTCGGGCAGGATGAAGGCGGGGTAGCTGGCCAGCTTGGCCAGGCCGTCGAGCACCAGGCCGAAGGGCTGGGCGAGCGTCAGCGTGAAGGTCTTGTCGTCGACCGCGGCCCATTGCCCGCCGGCCGCCGTCATGGCGCGGCCGATATTGTCGTGGCGGGCCCAGCGCTGCAGCGAGGCCACGCAGTCGGCCGCCTTCACCGGCGCGCCGTCGCTGAACTTCAGGCCGTCGCGCAGGGTGAAGGTCCAGAGCTTGCCGTCGGCCGAGGTCGTGTAGCGCGACACCATCTGCGGCTGCGGCACGCCCTTGGCGTCGGGCGCGAACAAGGTGTCGTACACCATGAAGCCGAAGTCGCGGGTGATGTAGGCCGTGGTGAAGAACGGGTCCAGCACCTTGACGTCGGCGTAGGGGACCATGCGCAGCGTCTTGCCTTCGGCGTGGACGGCGGGCGCGGCGGCCAGGCAGGCCGCCGCCAGGGCGAGCAGGCACGTGGATTTCATCAGAGAGGCCATTTGGGTCGCTTGATCTTCTTGTAGGGCAGGGTTTTCCAGTCGGGCGTGGCGACGCCCGGCGCGCCCACGTAGAGGATGTGCCGGGCCACCTTGGCATACGAGGCATGGAAATGCTGGGCCGACTTCACCACCACGATCTTGCGGGCGGCCAGGTCGCAGCCGAGCTGGGTGAAGAGGTCGGTGTCGATGGCCTGGTTGCGCACCGAGGTGAGCACGATGTCCACGCCCTGCGTATGCACCAGCGCGCAGTCGCCCATGGACGTGGGCGTGCCGGTGAGGCTGGTCATCTGCATGTCGGCCTCGAGCGCCTCGACGGTGCAGACCGCGTCGACCGGGTCGCCCGACAGCGGGCCGATCTTGCCGCCGATGCGCAGCGCCAGCGTGGCGCCCACGCCCGCGTCGAAGGCGATGCGCACGGCCACCGGGTCCCACAGCGGGCCCAGGGCGGCATTGCCTATCTTGCGTTCGAGCAGGCGGCGCAGCAGGTAGGTGGAATCGCCCGGCGCGCCGCTGCCGGGGTTGTCGGCGCGGTCGGCCAGCACCACCGGGCCGCCCTCGAAGGCCAGCGCTTCGTCGAGGGCCTCGTCCACGCCGCGGTACTTGACCATCATGGCCTCGCGCAGGCCGATGAGCTCGTCGGCGAGCTGGCGGGCCAGCCGCTGCGCCCGAGCCTCGTCGCCGTCGGCGTAGACCAGCACCTTGGTGCCCATGTCGGGCACGTCGCCGGTGGCGAAGCCCTGCGCGTAAGACAGCGACAGGATGCCGTCCTTGCCTTCCATGGCGCGCAGGCGGTCGACGAAGCCCTTGGCCGGGTCGCGCGTGGTGTGCATGGGCACGATCATTTCGCAGTCGACCAGCGCGGCCACGGGCCGGGTCCTGCCCTGCGCCTTGGCGAGGCACAGGTCGGCGAGCTGCTCGGCGCAGTGCACGATGTCGGTGTGCGGATATTCCTTGTAGATCACGGTGACGTCGGTCTGCGCCACGATGGTCGGACTCAGGTGGGCGTGCGGGTCGAGTTCGGCGCCGACCACGGTGCCGGGACCGACGATTTCGCGCACGCGGGTAAGCAGGTCGCCCTCGCAGTCGTCGTAGCCGTCGGCCACCATGGCGCCGTGCAGGCCCAGCAGCACCATGTCCACCGGCAGCGCGGCGCGCAGGTCGGCCAGCAGTTCGTCGCGCAAGGTCTCGTAGGCCAGGCGCGTGGTGGTGCCGCTGGGCTGGGCCGAGGCGACCGGACCTTCGATGACCTGCCAGCCGTCGGTCCTGGCGCGCTGGCGCGCCACCCACAGGGGGGCGCCTTGCGCGGTGGGGCCTTCGGGATGCGTGCCGGCGGGAAAGTAGCCGCGGTCGCGGAAAGAAGCCAGGCTGGTGGGCATGGGCGAAAACGTATTGGTTTCCGTTCCCAGTCCACCGCAAAACACTCGCATGATCGATCCTCGATAACCCATGGTCAGGGGGCGATGACAAGGCGTCGAGTATCTGCCCGGGCGGCACGCGATGGCAATGGGAACAAACGCTAGGGATGTGCAAGGGCCGGCGCTGCGATCTGTCCGGCAGGATGTGTTAGCCTGCCGTCAGTTGCGGCGTAGACCGTCGAATCGGGAGTACATCATGCAGGGCGACAAGCAAGTCATCCAATACCTCAACAAGCAGCTCACCAACGAGCTCACGGCCATCAACCAGTATTACCTGCATGCCCGCATGCTGGACCACTGGGGCTTCGAGAAAATGGGCAAGCACGAGCGCGAGGAATCCATCGAAGAGATGCGCCATGCCGACAAGCTGATCCAGCGCGTCTTCATGCTCGACGGCCTGCCCAACCTGCAGGACCTGCACAAGCTGCTGATCGGCGAGGACGTGCCCGAAGTGCTGGCGTGCGACCTCAAGGTGGAAGAGCTGTCGCAGGCCACGCTGAAAGAGGCCATCGCCTATTGCGAATCGGTGCGCGATTTCGTGTCGCGCGACCTGATGCAGGAAATCCTGGACGACACCGAAGACCACATCGACTATCTGGAAACCCAGATCGAACTGGTGGGCAAGGTGGGCCTGCAAAACTACCTGCAGACCCAGGTCCACGCAGAGGAATGAAGCCTCGCCGCCATGAAAAAAGGCGCCTGCGTGGCGCCCTTTTTTTCATGGCGGCGACGACGGTCGCCGTCACTCTCCTCCCGGTCGAGAGGGGCAGTCGTCGACCGAGCCCCAGGCATGATTGGGCGCGCAGTATTTGTTGCGGGCCGCCCAGATGCAGGTGGGGCGCTGGAAGAAGCTCTGGCTGGAGCACTGTTCGACTTCGCGATGCAGGGCCGTCTGCCAGTTGCCCGATGCGGCCTGTTGCGCCGGCGGGACCGTGAGGGGCGGGGCCTGGGCGATCAAGGGCGCGTGGCTGATATTGCCGTTGACCAGCGGCGGCAGCGGGCCGTTGGAAGGCGGCAGGGCCGGGGTGGCGCCGAGGTCGAGGGTGGTCACGTCGGAGGCGCCGGCGGGCAGGCCGGCATTGTTGAGGTCGGCCGCGGCCAGGGCCTGGTCCGGGGTGACGGGGGTGCGCGAGACCTGCACGCCGGGGGCGGTGTCGTCAAACAGCGACGGGGGGCGGCTGGACCAGTCCTGCGCGGGCGGCTTGTCGGGCACGCCCAGGGAGCCGTCGACGCGGGGCTGCGGCGGCTGGGCGACGTAGGGCCTGCCGTTGGCGTCGAGCACGGGCTGGTCGGACCAGGCGCTGCCCTGGTTGACCGTGGCGTTGGCGCTGGCCTGCGGCGCGTGGCCGATCATCCAGTCGCCTAGCTGGATTCCGCCCCAGGCGGAGGCGCCGGCCGCCAAAACGAGTACTGCAAACAGAAAACGCCACGACATTGCTTCTAGCCTCTTTTGCCCGCCGATGCGCCCTCAGGCCTTTTCAGAAAAAACCTTGCCGCCGTGCTCCCGCATGGCGTGGAATTTGACATTCGGATACAACTCTTCGGCCACCCGCAGCTGGGCTGGCGAGCTGATCAAGAAGGCGGCCGCATCGACCACATCATAGGCGATATGGGCGGCATTGGCATCCATGAACTTGCGCAGCGCGGCGGGCGAATCGGAGGTGATCCAGCGGGCCATGGTGTAGCGCGAGGGCATCATGCGGGCATCCACGCCGTACTCGGTTTTCAGGCGGTGCGCCACCACCTCGAATTGCAGCTGGCCGACCGCGCCCAGCAGCAGGGCGCCGCCGGAGACCTCGGGACGGAACACCTGGATGGCGCCCTCTTCGCCCAGCTGGGTCAGGCCGGTGCGCAGCTGCTTGGTGCGCAGCGGATCCTTCACTTCCACGGCCTGGAACAGCTCGGGCGCGAAGAAGGGCAGGCCGGTAAAGCGCAGGCTCTCGCCTTCGGTGAGCACGTCGCCCAGCTGCAGGATGCCGTGATTGGGAATGCCGATGATGTCGCCCGCGTAGGCGTCGTCGAGCAGCTCGCGCCGCTGCGACATGAAGGTCACCACGTTGTTGGGCTTGATTTCCTTGCCGGTGCGCGCCACTTTCATGCGCATGCCGCGCTCGAACTGGCCGGAGCACACGCGCAGGAAGGCCACGCGGTCGCGGTGGGCCGGGTCCATATTGGCCTGCACCTTGAACACCACGCCGGTGAACTTGGGCTCGTCGGGCTGCACCGTGCGTTCCATCGCCGCGCGCGAGCCCGGCGGCGGGGCCTGCTCGACCAGGGTGTCCAGCACTTCCTGCACGCCGAAGTTGTTGATGGCCGAGCCGAAGAGAATGGGCGACTGCCTGCCGGCGAGGAAGGCGCCGCGGTCGAAGGCGGGCGAGGCGTCGGTGATCAGGCCGATCTCGTCGCGGGCCTTGGCGAAGGCGTCGCCGTACTTGGCGGCGATTTCCGGGTTGTCGAGGCCCTCGATGATGTCGTCATCGTCGGAGAGGCGTTCCTGGCCGGGGCGGAAGACGCGCATGCGGTCGCGGCGCAGGTCGAATACGCCGCCGAAGCTCTTGCCCATGCCGATCGGCCACGAGAAGGGCACGGCGTCCATGCCCAGGTGCGATTCGATCTCGGCCAGCAGGTCGAGCGGTTCACGCACTTCGCGGTCGAGCTTGTTGATGAAGGTGATGATGGGCGTGTTGCGCGCGCGGCAGACCTGCAGCAGGCGGATGGTCTGCGGCTCCACGCCGTTGGCCGCGTCGATCACCATCAGCGCCGCGTCCACCGCGGTGAGCACGCGGTAGGTGTCTTCCGAGAAGTCCTGGTGGCCCGGGGTGTCGAGCAGGTTGATGACGCAGTCGCGGTATTCCATCTGCATCACCGACGAGGCCACCGAAATGCCGCGCTGCTTTTCGATCTCCATCCAGTCCGACGAGGCGTGGCGCGAGGCCTTGCGGGCCTTGACGCTGCCGGCGATCTGGATGGCGCCTGCGAACAGCAGCAGCTTTTCCGTGAGCGTGGTCTTGCCCGCGTCGGGGTGGGAGATGATGGCGAAGGTGCGTCGCCGGGCGACTTCCTGGGGGATGCTCATGGTGCGTATACGGGGGACGGCAGGTTCAGGCGTACCGACGGATCCAGAGGAAAAGCGTCATGCTGGAGGGCACGCGCAAAGAGGGCAGCGCGGGCAGCGCGGGCAGCGCGGGCAGCGCGGCCCGGCCGTCGGACGACCGGGCCTGGCAGTTTACTTGCCCAGCAATGCGCCGCGCGGCGCGCCGTCGCGGCGGGGAGCGCCGTTGCGGCCCTGGCCCGCGGTTTGCGGCCGCGAGCCTTCCGGGCGGCGCGCGGGCTGCTGGCCGGCGCTGCGGCGGTCGCCTTGCGGCCCGGCCGCGGCCGGGCGGCCGCTGGCCTGGGCCGGCTTGGCGCCGCGATTGCCGCCTGCGTTGCCGCCGGCGCGCTGGCCTTGGCCCTGGCCGCGCTGGCCACGGCCGCCGCGCGGGCGTTCGTCATCGTCGCGGTCGTCGAGCTCGGCGCGCTCTTCGGCGGCCGTGCGCACGGGCGGCGTCCAGCCGGCGGGCAGGGGCTTGCGCTCGATGGGCTTGTTGATGAGGCGTTCGATGGCCTTGAGCAGCTTGACCTCGCTGTCGTCGACCAGCGAAATGGCCGAGCCCGTGGCGCCCGCGCGGCCGGTGCGGCCGATGCGGTGCACGTAGTCTTCCGGCACGTTGGGCAGTTCGAAATTGACCACCAGCGGCAGCTGGTCGATGTCCAGGCCGCGCGCGGCGATGTCGGTGGCCACCAGCACGGCGACGCTGCCGTCCTTGAAGCCGGACAGGGCGCGGGTGCGCGCCGACTGGCTCTTGTTGCCGTGGATGGCGGCGGCCGTCAGGCCGTCCTTGACCAGTTTTTCGGCCAGGCGGTTGGCGCCGTGCTTGGTGCGGGTGAAGACCAGCACCTGGTGCCAGCCGCTTTCGCGGATAAGGTGGCTGACCAGGTCGCGCTTGTGCGACTGCGAGGTCAGGAGCACCGACTGCGCCACGCTCTCGGTGGTGGTGTTGCGCGGGGTGACCGAGACTTCGCCCGGATCGCGCAGGATGCCGCGCGCGAGCGTGCGGATTTCCTCGGAGAACGTGGCCGAGAACAGCAGGTTCTGGCGCTGTGCGGGCAGGAGCCTGAGCACCCGGCGGATGTCGTGGATGAAGCCCATGTCGAGCATGCGGTCGGCTTCGTCCAGCACCAGGATCTCGACCCCGGAGAGGTCGACGGTCTTCTGGCCGGCATGGTCGAGCAGGCGGCCGGGCGTGGCTACCATGATGTCCACGGGCTTTTTCAGCGCGCTGATCTGCGGGTTGATGTTGACGCCGCCGAATATCACCATGGACGTCATGCCGGCGTACTTGCCGTAGGTCTGCACCGACTCGGCCACCTGGGCGGTGAGTTCGCGGGTGGGGGTGAGGATGAGGCAGCGCGGGCGGCCGGGCTTGCGTTGCTGCGGCTTGTTTTGCCCGAGGATCTGCAGGATGGGCAGGGTGAAGCCCGCCGTCTTGCCCGTGCCGGTCTGGGCGGCGGCCATGAGGTCGCCTCCCTGGAGGACGAGCGGAATCGCCTGGGCCTGGATGGGCGTGGGGGTGGTATAGCCGGTTTCGGCGATGGCACGCAAAAGCGTGTCGGCCAGACCGAGGTCGGCAAAGGCATTCGAGGTGGTAGTCAAGACAACTCCAGCGTCAACCCGTCGCTCTGGTTTGAGAGACACCAATCCGGGCTGGCAAATGAGGAGGAAGGGGTAGTCGCGGCTGGCTGCGGAGCAGGGGCACTGCGACATCCCGGCGCGTGGCGGCTAAGCGTCAGCGGGAGCGTGCCGATTGGGTAGGCACGCAAGCATTGTAGCCGATCGGGGCGGCTTGCGTGGGCAAGTAGGCAAGGCGCTGACAAGCTGCTGTAATGCGTCCATTCCCCCATCACGGAGCAAGACATGAATTTCGCGCGTAGTCTGGGCGCCGCCCTGGCGGTGCTGATGCTTGGCCTGTTGTCTGGCTGCGGCTACAACGGCATCCAGGCGGCCGACGAGCAGGTCAAGGCGGCCTGGTCCGAAGTGCTCAACCAGTACCAGCGCCGCGCCGACCTGGTGCCGCAGTTGGTCAAGACGGTCGACGCCTACATGACGCACGAGCGCGAGGTGCTCACGCAAGTGACCGAGGCGCGCAGCAAAGTAGGGCAGATCCAGCTGACGGCCGATGCGCTGAACGACCCGCAAGCCCTGCAGCGCTTCCAGCAGGCCCAGGCCCAGCTGGGGTCGGCCTTGTCCAGGCTCATCGCGGTGTCCGAGAACTATCCGCAGCTCAAGGCCGACGGTCCGTTCCGCGACCTGCAGGCGCAGCTCGAGGGCACCGAGAACCGCATCGCCGTGGCGCGGGGCCGCTATGTGCAGGCGGTGCAGGCCTACAACCTGCAGGTGCGCCAGTTCCCCGCCGTGATCACGGCCAAGATCTTCGGCTATGCGCCCAAGCCCAATTTCAGCGTCGAGAACGAGGCCGAGATATCCAAGGCGCCGCAAATCCAGTTCAGCAATGCGCCCAAGCCCGCTCAGTAAAGGTCGGCTCGGCCAGTTCGCGGCCGTTTGCGCGCTGGGGCTGGCGCTGCTGGGTTTCGCGCCCGGCTGGGCCGGCGCACAGCAAGCCGCGCCCGTGCCGCAGCTCAGGGCCCGCGTCACCGACCAGACCGGCACGCTGGACGCCGCCTATGCGCAGCAGCTCGAACAACGCCTGGCGGCGCTCGAGCAGCGCAAAGGCGCGCAGCTCGTGGTGCTCATCGTGGGCAGCACCGCGCCCGACACCATCGAGCAATACGCCACCCGCGTGTTCGACCAGTGGAAGCTCGGCCGCAAGAAGGTGGACGACGGCGTGCTGCTGGTCGTGGCCAAGAACGACCGCACCCTGCGCATCGAGGTCGGCTACGGGCTGGAAGGCGCGGTTTCCGATGCGCTGGCCAGCCGCATCGTCCGCGAGCAGATCGTGCCGCATTTCAAGTCGGACGACTACGCCGGCGGCATCGACGCCGGCGTGGCGGCGCTGACGAAACTGATCGACGGCGAGCCCCTGCCGCCGCCTGTGGCCGCGCCGGAGCAGGGCGTCGATAACGCGACGAACTGGGGCGGCGCCCTCATCGGCCTGCTGGTCCTGTCGATAATGCCCGCGCCCATCACCGGGCTGCTGGCCGGTGTTTTCATCGGGCTGTTCACGGGCAGCATCCTGTGGGGGCTGCTGGCCGCGGTGCTGGGCTTTGCCCTCAGTTTCGTGCTGGGCGTGACGGGTCTGAAGCGCGGCCTCATGCGTGGCGGCGGCGGATTCGGCGGCGGTGGCGGGTTTGGCGGGGGCGGTGGGGGGTTTGGCGGCGGGGGCGGCCGCAGCGGGGGCGGCGGCGCGTCGGGCCGCTGGTAGCCGCCCGCCCGGCGCTCAGGCGCCCGTGGCCGCACCGCCGGGAAGGTGGCCCGCTGCCAGCACGCCTGCCTTGATGACGGCGACGTGGTTGCCGCGCTGGGCGGCGCAGGCGATGTCCTGCGTGGGGTCGCCTTGCACCAGCAGCAGGTCGGCCTGGGCGCCCTGGAGGACGCGGCCGGCGTTGACCAGGCCCATGAGGTCGTGCGCGCGGGACGTGCCGGCCACCAGGGCGTCGACCGGGGTCATGCCGAACTCGACCATATAGGCCAGCTCCACCGCGTTCTCGCCGTGGAGGTTGTAGGGCGTGCCGGCATCGGTGCCCATGGCGATGCGTCCGCCCGCCTTGTAGTACATCTTGATCGACGCGCGGTGGCGCTCGGCCACGTTGCGGGCCTTTTCCACCACGTAGGACGGGATGCCCTTGTCGGCGTTGTGCAGGATGTTGTGCAGGGCCGCGATGGTCGGCACCAGGTAGGTCTGGCGCTCGAGCATCTCGCTCAGGCACTCGTCGTCCATGTAGATGCCGTGCTCGATGGAGTCCACCCCGCCGCGCACGGCGTTGAGGATGCCCTCGGTGCCCTGCGCGTGGCTGGCCGTGCTCTTGTGGAAACGCTTGGCCTCGTGCAGGCCCACGCGCATCTCTTCGGCGCTGTAATGCGCGTCCATGGGATTGACGCCGGGCGTCATCACGCCGCCGGTGGCCATGATCTTGACCAGGTCGCAGCCGGCGTGCACCTGTTCGCGCACCGCGCGGACCACGTCGTCGAGCCCGTCGGCCACGCGGCCGATGCGGTTGCCGTGGCCGCCCGTCATGCAGATCATGCGGCCGGCGGCGCGGATGGTGGGGCCCATGAAGACGCCGCGGGCGATGGCGTTGCGCACGGCGAATTCGAGGTAGTCCTTGCCGCCGCAGTCGCGCACGGCGGTGATGCCGCCCTTGATCGCGGTCTGGGCGTTTTCCAGCGCGGTCAGCGTGATCTCGGCGTCGGACTGCTTGCCCATGATGCCGTTGGGATCGGCCCCGCCGGTATAGACCAGGTGCACGTGGCAGTCGCCCAGGCCGGGCATCAGCGTCATGCCGGCGGTGTCGGCCTTGCGGCCCGCGTAGCCGTGGAACTCGCCGGCCGGGGCGACGCGGGCGATCAGCCCGCCTTCGACCAGCACGGCGTGGCCGTCCAGGACCTTGCCCAGGCCGTCGAAGACGCGGCCGCCGGTAAAGAGTATCGAATCGGTGCTCATTGCGCGATCTCCAGTCCTTCCTGCGACATGAGTTGCAGGCGCGGCATCAGGCCCAGCAGGTGCTGGGTGTATTCGTGCTGCGGGTGTTCGAACAGCGCCTCGGTCTCGGCCACCTCGAGCAGCTCGCCGTGGCGCATAACGCCCACGCGGTCGCACATCTGGCGGATCACGGGCAGGTCGTGGCTGATGAAGAGCATGGTCAGGTGGAGCTGTTCCTGCAGGTCCTTGAGCAGGTTGAGGATCTGCGCCTGGATGGATACGTCCAGCGCCGAGGTGGGCTCGTCGCAGATCAGGAAGCGCGGCCGCGTGGCCAGCGCGCGGGCGATGGCGATGCGCTGGCGCTGGCCGCCCGAGAACTCGTGCGGAAAGCGCCCGGCCGCCTGCGCGCCCAGGCCCACCACGTCGAGCAGGTCGGCCACGATGCGGCGCACCTCGGCCTCGCTGGCGGCGATCTTGTGAAAGCGGATGGGCTCGGCGATGATGTCCAGCACCTTCATGCGCGGATTGACCGACGAGTACGGGTCCTGGAAGACCATCTGGATCTGGCGGCGGATGGGGTTGAGCGCCCGTTCGCCCCTGAGCAGGTTGAGATTGGCGCCGTCGAACTGCACCGAGCCGCTGGTGGGCGTGTACAGGCCCGAGATCAGGCGCGCCATGGTGGACTTGCCCGAGCCCGACTCGCCCACCAGGCCGAAGACCTCGCCCTCGGGGATGTCGAGGCTGACGTGCTTGACGGCATCGAGCGTGCGGCGGTTGCGCTTGAGAAAGGCATTGCGCAGCACGAACTGCAGGCTCAGGTCGTGCACCTGCACCAGCGGGCCCTGGCCGGTCTTGCGGACGATGTCCTGGCGGACCTTGCCCAGCCAGTGCGTGGCCACGTCGATTTGCGCCGACGGCGACTTCACGTCCTCGATATAGGTCACCAGCGGGAAGCGCCGCAGCTTGACGTCGGGCCGCGGCACGGCCGAGATCAGGCTGCGGGTGTAGGGGTGGTCGGGGTTGCCGAGGATCTTGGTCGTGGGGCCCTGTTCCACCAGCTTGCCGCGGTAGAGCACCGCCACGCGGTCGGTCACGTCGGCGATCACGCCCATGTCGTGCGTGATGATGATCATGCCCACCTGCTTCTCTTTGCACAGCTTGCGCAGCAGGTCAAGGATCTGCGCCTGGATGGACACGTCCAGGGCGGTGGTGGGCTCGTCGGCGATGATGACCTCGGGCTCGCAGCACAGCGCCAGGGCGATCACCACGCGCTGGCGCATGCCGCCCGAGAACTGGTGCGGATACTGCTTGGCGCGCAGCTCGGGCTGGTGGATGCCCACCTGGGTGAGCAGCGCCACCACGCGCTGCTGCGCCTGGGCGTGGGTGAGGTCCAGGTGCACTTGCATGGTTTCGACCAGCTGGTTTTCCACCGTCTGCAGCGGGTCGAGCGAGGTGAGCGGATCCTGGAAGATCATGCCGATGCGCCGGCCGCGCACCTTGCGCTTCTCTGAATCGGACAGGGTGTCGATACGCTTGCCCTCGAGCAGGATCTGGCCGCCGGCCAGGCGCCCGGGGGCTTCGAGCAGGCCGATGACGGCGTTGCCGATGGTGGACTTGCCGGCGCCGGATTCGCCGACCACGCCGAGGATCTCGCCCTTGTTCAGCGCGAGGGTGATGCCGTCGACCGCGGTGCGGGTGCCGCGCCGGCTGGGGAATTCGATGCGGATGTCTTCGATGTCGAGCAGGGCCATGGCGGTTTCCTCAGCGCAGCTTGGGATTGAGGGCGTCGCGCAGCCAGTCGCCCAGCAGGTTGACCGCCAGAACCAGGGCGATGAGCGCCACCCCGGGAAAGATCGAGATCCACCACATGCCGGAGAACAGATAGCTGTTGCCGATGCGGATCAGCGTGCCCAGCGAGGGCGCGGTGGGCGGCACGCCCACCCCCAGGAAGGACAGCGTGGCCTCGGTGATGATGGCGACGGCCAGGTGGATGGTGGCGATCACCATCACGGGGCCCATCACATTGGGCAGGATGTGGCGGCGCAGGATGGTGACCGGGCCGATGCCGATGAGCTTGGCCGCCTGCACGTACTCCTTGTTGCGCTCGACCAGGGTGGAGCTGCGCACGGTGCGCGCGTACTGCACCCAGCCCGAGATGCCGATGGAGAAGATCAGCACGTACAGGGCCATGGATTCCTGCCGGTCGCGCGGCAGGATGCCGCGCGCCACGCCGTCGACCAGCAGCGCGATCAGGATGGCGGGAAACGACAGCTGCACGTCGGCGATGCGCATGATGAGGCTGTCGACGCGCCCGCCGGCATAGCCGCTCACCAGGCCCAGGGCCACGCCCAGCACCAGCGAGAACAGCACCGAGGCGAAGCCCACCACCAGCGACACGCGCGAGCCGTAGAAGATGGCCGAGAGGATGTCGCGGCCCTGGTCGTCGGTGCCCAGCAGGAAGTCCGGGCTGCCGCCGTCCATCCAGGAAGGCGGCGTGTTGGCGTCCATGATGTTCAGCGACGCCAGGTCGAAGGGGTCGTGCGGGGACACCACGGGGGCCAGCAGGGCGCCCAGCAGGATGGCCAGCGTGATGATGGCCGCGACGATGGCGGTGGGCGTGCGCCAGAAGCTGTACCAGACGTCGTTGTCGGCCACGGCGGCGAAGAAGGTCTTGATGCGGGAAGTCATTGCGCGTCCTCGAATATCACTTGCTTTGCACGCGCAGTCGGGGATCGACGGCAAAGTACAGCAGATCAACCACCAGGTTGATCACCACGAAGATGAAGGCCACCAGCACCAGGTAGGCCGACATCACGGGGATGTCGACCGAGCCGATGGCCTGGACGAACAACAGGCCCATGCCGGGCCACTGGAACACGGTCTCGGTAATGATGGAGAAGGCGATGATGCCGCCCAGCTGCAGGCCGATGATGGTGATGACCGGCACCAGCGTGTTCTTGAGCGCGTGGCGCAGGTTGATGAGCCGCTCGGGCAGGCCGCGCGCGCGGGCGAACTTGATGAAGTCGTTGCGCAGCACCTCGAGCATCTCGGCGCGCACCAGGCGCATGATGAGCGTCATCTGGAACAGGGCCAGCGTGATGGCCGGCATGATGACCGACTTCAGGCCGGACCCGGTGAGCAGCCCGGTGGTCCAGCCGCCCAGCGTCACCACGTCGCCGCGCCCGAAGCTGGGCAGCCAGCGCAGCTCCACGCCGAAGAACAGGATGAGCAGCATGCCGACCAGGAAGGTCGGCAGCGAAATGCCGATCAGCGACAGCGCCATGAACGCCTTGGAGATCACGCCGCGGCGCCGCAGCGCCGTGTAGATGCCCATGGGGATGCCGAGCACGATGGACATCACGGCCGAGACGAGGGAAAGCTCGAACGTGGCCGGGAACCGCTCGGCCAGCAGCTCGCTGACGGGACGGCGCTGCTGGTAGGAGATGCCGAAATCGCCCACGGCGGCGTGGGCGACGAAACGGGCGAACTGGACGACGAAGGAATCGTCGAGCCCGAGGTCGTGGCGCAATTGCTCGCGCTCTTGCTCGGTGGTGTCCTGCCCCACCATGGCGACGATGGGGTCGCCCACGTAGCGGAACATTGAAAAGGCGATCAGTGCGACCACCACCATGACCAGCAGCGACTGCAAAAGTCGTCGCGCGATAAAGGAAAGCATGTGCGGGTGCCCTCGGATCCAGCTGTTGCTGCGGCCGGATCTTGGTTGGTGTGAGTGCGGAGCAGGGTTTGCCGCGGGTAATGCCCGGGCTGCCCGAGCGGGCCGCCCGCCATGGCCGGAGCGGCCCGTTCGAACCGCTCCGGGGACTGCGTCAAGGCATCACGACGTTGCGCAGGTCGAGCACGTCATCGGGACGCTGGATCACCTGGAGCGTGTCCTTCGCGCCCCAGGACAGCGGCGGCTGGTGCAGGGGCAGGTAGCCCCAGTCGTTGCGCACCATCGTGAAGGCTTGCTTGATCAGCTGGTTGCGCTTGGCCTGGTCGGTCTCGGCGCCGATCTGCTTTTCAAGCGCGTCGACGTCCTTGTTGCAGTAGCCGCCGAAGTTGAACTGGCCCATGCCCTTGCCGTCGGGGCAGTGGATCAGGTTGATCAGCGCATTGTCGGCGTCGACCGAGCTGGGCGACCAGCCCAGCAGGTACATGCTGGTCATGTTGCCGCCCTGCGGCAGCACCTTGGCGAAGTACTTGCCCTTGGTCTGGGCCAGCAGGTCGATCTTGATGCCGACGCGGGTCAGCATGGCGGCGACGGCCTGGCAGATCTTCTCGTCGTTGACGTAGCGGTCGTTGGGGCAGTCCAGCGTCACCTCGAAGCCCTTGGGATAGCCGGCCTCGGCCAGCAGCTTCTTGGCCTGCGCGGGGTCGGGCTTGATCGGGGCGCCGAACGAGGGGTCGTAGCCGTTGATCGAGGTGGCGATCAGCGAGCCCAGCGGCTGCGCCGCGCCGCGCATGATCTTCTGGTTGATGGCGGCGGTGTCCACCGCCAGCACCACGGCCTGGCGCACCTTCGGGTCCTTGAAGGGGTTCTTGCCCTTGACGCTGGAGTACAGCAGCTCGTCGCGCTTCTGGTCCATGCCGATGAAGATGGCGCGGTCTTCGGGCCGGTTGAGCACCTTCACGCCCTTGGTGTGCTGCAGGCGCTCCCAGTCCTGCACCGGCACGGACTGGACGATGTCCATCTCGCCCGAGATCAGCGCGGCCACGCGGGTCGATTCTTCCTTGATGGGCTGGAACACGACCTCGTCGATATTGGTCTTGATGCCCTTGTCCCAGTAGTCGGGGAAGCGCTTGAGCGTGGTCTTCACGTCGGGCTGGCGGTCGACCAGCATGAAGGGGCCCGTGCCGTTCTCGTGCATGTTGGCGTAGTTGCCCTGGGCGTCCTTCAGGTTGGTGGCCTGGGCGGTGTTGTTCTTCTCGGACCACGACTTGCTCATCATGTAGAGGAAGGACCAGTCGCGCGGCAGGATGGGGTCGGGCGTGGGCGTGTCGACCTCGACGGTGTAGTCGTCGATCTTCTTCACGTCGGCGGCCAGCGCGCCGTAGCCCTTCATGTCGGAGCCGGGGGTCTTGCTGCGCTGCCACGAGAAGATCACGTCGTCGGCGGTGAAGGCCGAGCCGTCGTGGAACTTGACGCCCTGGCGCAGCTTGATCACCCACTTGTTGGGTTCGGGGTTGGTCCAGCTTTCGGCCAGGACGGGCACGAGCTTGAGATCTTTGTCGTAGCCGAACAGGGTTTCGTACATATTGCCCTGGAAGCCCAGCGTGAAGGTCTCGTTCAGCGCCATCGGATCCATCGAGGATGCGTCGCCCTGGTAGGTCCAGTGCAGGGTGCGGGCGTTGGCGCAGGCGCCGTAGGCCGAGGCGCCCAGCGCCAGGGTCAGAGCCGATAACTTGAGTGCAGATCGAATACGCATGGCGCGGGTACTCCGTAACAACTGATAGAAAACGGCGTAGCAAAGCTACGCCGATGTGTTGCAAATCTTATAGACCCTATTGTTTAAGCGTCAATTTGTTTGACATTGGGGTTAGTACCCGGTCGACACGCCGTGAGACGCTTGCGGAACAGATAGGACAGGAATCGGTCAGGCAATATATTTGTCCATGGTGTTGACGGATTTGTCCACGTGTATGTATCGTTGGACCACAAAAAAGCGGTCGCGCCCCCGGGCGCGAACCACACCGGGCGACATGGCCCGATAACCGAAGGAGACAATATGAAATCCCGCATCGCAGTGGCTGCGCTCGCCTTGGCGCTGGCCGGGGCGGCAGGCCGTTCCGCCGCCCAGGCTGCCGACACCATCGAGCTGAAGGTCGCTGATTCATTCCCTGCCGGACACTACCTGGTCGAGCTCATGCTCAAGCCCTGGATGGCCGACGTCACCAAGCGCACCAACGGCAAGGTCAAGTTCAGCTATTTCCCCAACCAGCAACTGGGCAAGGCCACCGACCTGCTCAACCTGACGCAGTCGGGCGTGGTCGACATCGGCTACATCGCGCCCTCGTATGCGTCCGACAAGATGCCGTTGTCGGCCGTGGCCGAATTGCCGGGCGAGTTCACCCGCAGCTGCACGGGCACCATGGCCTACTGGAAGACGGCGCGCGGCGGGATGCTGAGCAAGGCCGAATACCAGCCCAACGGCATCCGCCTGGTGATGGCCGTGCTGCTGCCGCCCTACAAGATCTTCACCGCCAAGCAGAAGGTCGAGACCGTGCAGGACATCCAGGGCCTGAAGCTGCGCACCACCGGCGGCGCGCAGGACATCACCGCGCGCACCGTCAACGCGGTGCCGGTGCGCATGTCGGCGCCCGACGCCTATCAGGCGCTGTCGCGCGGCACGCTCGACGGCCTGCTCTTCCCCGATGAGAGCATCTCGTCCTACGGCCTGGCCAAGCTGGTCAAGCACGCCAC
>DASWPO010000044.1:0-5930 GCA_036404015.1 Bordetella sp.
GAGATCACGCTGATGGGCGACGGGCGCAAGCTCGCCGGCCATGTCGAAAGCATTTCGCTGGGCATTGCCGACCGCGACCGCAGCACCAGCGCCAACCTGCTGCCCAATGTGAACCCGACCTTCAACTGGGTCCGCCTGGCGCAGCGCATCCCCGTGCGCATCAAGCTCGACAAGGTGCCAGACGACGTGCTGCTGGTGGCCGGCCGCACCGCCACCGTCGCCATCGTCGAAAAGCCATGAACGCCCGGCTCGCCTCCACCCTGGCTGCGCTGCTGGCCGCGCTGGCCCTGGCCGGCTGCGCGCCTGTCGGTCCCGACTACCGGCTGCCGGACCAAGCTGTCGCCAACCGGGGCACGGCCAACGCGGCCTTTCGCCAGCAGGCCGCCGACGCCAGGCTCTACAGCCGCGACGAAGCGCCCGCGCAATGGTGGCGCCTCTATAACGATCCGCAGCTCGACGACCTGGTGCGGCAGGCCCTGCAGGCCAACGCCGACCTGCGCCAGGCGGCCGCCAACCTCGAACGCGCCCAGGCCGTCGCCGACCAGGCGCGCGGCAAGCAGGACATCGAAACCCGCGTCGACGCCAACCCCTTCTACGGCCACCAGGCCGGCACGCAGTTCCTGCAGCCCGGCCTGACCCTGCCCAACGAATGGATGTACAGCGCCAGCGCGGGCGTGTCCTACCAGGTCGACCTGTTCGGCCAGATCCACCGCGCCATCGAGGCCGCCAATGCCGACTCGCAGGCCGCCCAGGCCGCGCTCGACGCCGCGCGCGTCACCGTGGCGGCCGAGACGGCGCGCGCCTATGCCTCGCTCTGCGCCGCCGGCATGCAGCTGGACTCGGCGAACCGCTCGGTGCAAGTGCAGCGCGAGTCGCTCGAGGCCGTCCGGACGCTCGCCGGCAACGGCCGCGGCACGGCGCTGGACGTCACGCGCGCCCAGGCGCAGCTCGACCAGCTGCAGGCCAACCTGCCGCCCTTCCAGGCGCGCCAGCGCAGCGCGTTCTACCTCCTGGCCGCGCTCACCGGCCGCACGCCCGCCGACATGCCGCAAAGCCTGCTGGCCTGCAAGACGCCGCCGCGCCTGACGCATGCCATCCCGGTCGGCGACGGCGCCCTGCTGCTGCGCCGCCGGCCCGACGTGCGCCAGGCCGAACGCAGCCTGGCCGCCGCCACCGCGCGCATCGGCGTGGCCACGGCCGACCTCTATCCCAAGATCACGCTGGGCCTGTCGGCCATGTCGCTCGGCCCCGCCGACATCGTCGGCCAGGGCAGCACCATCAACTGGAGCATGGGCCCGCTGATTTCGTGGACCCTGCCCACGGCCGGCGCGCACGCCCGCGTGGCCCAGGCCCGGGCGCAAGCCAAGGGCGCCCTGGCGCGCTTCGATGCCGTGGTGCTGAAGTCATTGCAGGAAACGGAAACCGCGCTGACCGTCTACGCCCGGGAGCTGGACCGCGTCCAGGCCCTGCAGGCCGCGCGCCAGCAAAGCGGGCAGGCCGCCCGCCAGGCGCGCCAGCTGCTGGCCGCGGGCAAGACGGATTACCTGAGCGTGCTCGACGCCGAACGCACGCTGGCCGGCGCGCAAAGCGCGCTGGCCGCCTCGCAGGCCGAACTGTCGGCCGACCAGATCGCCGTGTTCCTGGCCCTGGGCGGCGGCTGGGAAGTCAATGCACCGTAGCGTCCGGAGGCGGCGCCTGGTCGTGGCCCATGGCCGCCTCCCAGCTGCGCAGCGGCACGCAGGTCTGCAGGCGGACGATGGCGCGCTGCACCAGCGCCGGATGCAGCTCGTGCCCCACGCGCGACGCCACGTCTATCGTGGCATCGCCCTGCAACTGCGCCAGGCGGTGCTGCGCCGCCTGCGCATGGGTCACGGGCATCACGACATCGTCGGCCCCGTGCAGCAGATGTATCGTGGTGTAGCGCGGCGCCGCGTCCGGCAAGGCCGCATAGCGGCCTGAAAAGGCCAGGACGCGGCCGGCCAGCCGCTCGTCGGCCTGCACGGCCTCCAGCGCCATGATGGCCCCCTGCGAAAAGCCCCCCAGCGCCGTGTCCGCCGCCTTGAGCTTGAGGCGCCGCTGCGCGGCGCGCACATAATCGTTGAGCGCGGGCAAGGCCTGCGCCACGCGCTCCGGCCGGTTTTCCTCGCTGACGCCGCGCGTCGAAAACCACTGGCGTCCGGTACCGCCGCCGTCGAACACCTCGAACCCTTCCGGAATCATCACCACCGAGCTGGGAAACGCGACGCGCAGCGCCAGGCCCAGTTTCTCGAGATTGTCGGGACAACCGCCCACGCCATGCAGCAGGACGAACAGCAGCCGGGCCTCGAGGCCGGGGTTGGGATAAAACTCGATGGAAGACGACGAGCCCATGGAAAGCGCGCTCCGGAAAAACACGACGCGCCGCCGCGGCGCCCCTTCAGGAAAGGGATTCTACGCCGCGTCGCCCGGGCCGCCAGCCGAGGTCTCAGCGCGGCAGAAAGGCCCGCGCGTCCAGCGGCAGCGACAAGGACGACACCTGGGCCGTCAGCAAGGTGGCGCTGCCGCAGGCCAGCGTGAAACCCAGCGCGCCCTGCCCGGCGTTGACCCACACATTGTCGGCAACCCGGCTGCGCCCGACCAGCGGCACGCCCGTGGGCGTGGCCGGGCGCTGTCCGGCCCAGGCCTCGGCATAGGTCAGGTCCAGCGCCGGAAAAGCCTCGTTCACCTGCCGCTTGAGCAGCGCCACGCGCTCGGCCACCAGGCCGGGCTCGCCGTCGATGTCCACCATGGCGGCGATGCGCAGCACGCCGCCCAGCCGGGCATAGACGATGCGGCGCTGGTAGTCGGTCACGCTGATCATCGGCGCCGCCGGATCGTCCGGCGCGACAGGCACGCTCAGGCTGTAGCCCTTCAAGGGATAGATGGGCGCATCGCCGCCCAGCCCGCGCAGCAGCGCCGGCGTGGCCACGCCGGCCGCCAGCACCACGGCATCGGTCGTGACCACGCCATCGGCCGTGCGCACGGCCGCGATGCGCCGATCGCCCCGGCGATCGAAGCCCTGCACCGCGGCGTTCATCAGGCACTGCACATTGCCCATGCGCGGCAGCCGGTCGAAGAGCCCCTCGGTGAACAGCCGGCAATCGCCCGCCTCTTCGCTGGGCGTGTACACCGCGCCGGCCAGCTTGGAACCCAGGCTGGCCAGGGCCGGCTCCCGCTGCAGCGTCTGCGCGGCATCGAGCACCTGCTGCTCGGCGCCCAGCCGCGCCTGGTAGGCCACCTGCGCGCGGGCCTTGTCCAACAGGGCCGCGTCGCGATAGGCGATGAGCTTGCCATTGCGCACATGGGCGAATTCCAGCGGCTCCTGCTCGAGCAGGGCATGCAGCACATCGCGGCTCAGGTAGGCCAGGGCCTGCAGGCTGGCCGTGGAGGCCTCGGCCCGGGCGGCGTTGCAGGCCATCGCGAACTGCAGGCACCAGCGCCATTGGCGCGGGTCCAGCCGGGGCCGCCAGCGCAACGGCGAATCGCCGCGCAGCAGCCAGCCCGGCACGCTGGGCAGCACGCCCGGGCCGGCCAGCGGCGCCACGTAGCTGTAGCTCAGCTGCCCGCCATTGGCATGGCTGGACACCTCCGCGGGCCCGGACCGGGCCTCGATCAGGGTCACGTCATGCCCTTGCCGGGCCAGGAAGTAGGCCGAAGTCACGCCGATGACGCCGGCCCCGATCACGGTGATGTGCATAGTGTGTTCCGCAATGCCGATATGGCCGGTATTGTGGAATCAGGCGACGCCTGTGCGCCAATAGCGAACCCGCCACCCGCCATAACCTGGACTTATGGGCTGGGGCGGCCGCCGGGCCGGGCCGGCCGCGTCAGGCGGCGGCGCGATGCAGCCTGATGATGGCGGTGCGGGTCGGCTCGCGCACCAGGTCGGCCAGCGTGTGGCGGTCGAGCGACGCATAGAAGGCGCGCAGCTCGTCCTCGAGCACGTCGGCCAGCAGGCACAGGCCGTGCAGCTCGCAGGACGGATCGCTGCAATCGGTCAGCGAGCCCTGGCGCTCGAGTCCGTGGACCATCTGTCCCAGCTTGTAGTGCTCGGGGGGCCGGGCCAGCTCCAGCCCGCCGCCCTTGCCGCGCGTGGCCACGATCCAGCCGCTCTGCGACAGGAAATGCACCACTTTCATCAGGTGGTTGCGGGAGATCCTGAAGCGCTCGGCGATCTCGGGAATGGTCACGCGCTTTTCGCGGCCCTGGCATTGCGTCAGGTACATCATGGCGCGCAGGCCGAAATCGGTGAAATGGTTCAGTTGCATGGTTGCCGCGATATAGGTATTTCAGATGACGGATTGAAGCGTACATCCGACACCAGTACTGTTCCCGCTCCGTCCCGCCGAAGACTTGATCTTGCTCAAATCAACGTCATAAATACTTCATTAAAGGGTTATCCCTCATGTCCCCGCTTAAATATCCAACTTAGGATGTCCAACATCCTACTTTAAGAATAATGAGGAGACGCCTTATGGGCTTTGCCCCGCTGAAACGCTTTGTCGTCCTGGACCTGTCCCGCGTCCGATCCGGGCCTGCCGCGGTACGCCAATTCGCTGATTGGGGCGCGGACGTCATCAAGATCGAAGAGCCCAGCGAAGTCAAGGACGACAAGCCGGGCGGCGCGGCGAAGTTCAGCGACTACCAGAACACCCATCGCAACAAGCGCAGCCTGACCCTGAACCTGAAACATCCCGAGGGCAAGGCGGTATTCCTTGACCTGGTCAAACGCGCGGACGTACTGGTCGAGAACTACCGCCCTTCCGTCAAGGCAAAACTAGGCATCGATTACGCTTCGCTACGCAAAATCAACCCCCGCCTGGTCTATGCCAGCATTTCTGGCTTCGGCCAGGATGGCCCGTATGCCGACCGCCCCGGGCTCGACCAAATCGCCCAGGGCCTGGGCGGCCTGATGTCGGTCACCGGCGAGGCCGGCCGAGGACCCATGCGGGCGGGAATCCCGATTGCCGACCTCAGCGCCGGATTATTCGCCGCCATCGGCATCCTGATTGCCCTGCTGGACCGGGAACAAACCGGTGAAGGCCGATGGGTGCACACCTCGCTACTGCAAGCCCAGGTATGGATGATGGACTTCCAGGCAACGCGCTGGCTGATCGATGGGGAGGTCCCCGTCCAATCAGGCAACGACCACCCCACCAGCTCGCCGACCGGCGTCTACCCCACGGCGGACGGCCACATCAATATCGCAGCCATGGGGTCGGGCATGTTCACCCGTCTTTGCGAAGTGCTGGGGATGCCGGAACTCGCGCGCGATCCGCGCTTCGTCGAGGCCGGATCGCGGGTGGAAAACCGCATGGACCTGAACCGGGAAATCATCTCCCGCACACGCACTTACTCCAGCGCAGACTTGATCGAACGGTTGAATGCGGCGGGCGTTCCCTGCGGACCGATTCTCTCCATGGACGGCACATTCGAGAACGAACAGGTTCGGCATCTGAACATGGTCCACCATGTACGCCATCCCTCGAAGGGAGATATGGCGATCATGGGACAACCCATGATCTTCGACGGAACCGACCTGCCGCAAGCGCGACCAGCCCCCGAGACGGGCGCGCATACCGATGAAATTCTGGCTTGGATAGGCCTGGACGACGCGCAACGCGCCAGTTTGCGCGCCACCGGAGCCATATGACAGTATCGGGCTCTCTCAACTCCATCCCCCGCCGCTCCTATGCTCCGCAACAAAACTCCGACCGAGCCGATTTTCGGTTCCCTCGCCCGGCCAGACAACTTGCCCGACGAGATCGCGCAGCAGATCCGCCAAAAGATCCTGAGCCAGGCCTTCGCGCCGGGTCAACGCCTGCCCACCGAATTGGAGCTCGCGCAACTGTTCGGCGTCAGCCGAAACGTCGTACGCGAGGCCATTGCAAGGCTCAAATTATCCGGCTACA
>DASWPO010000045.1:0-1825 GCA_036404015.1 Bordetella sp.
GACGGCGAGCCGGGCGGCACGGCGGGCCAGCCCATCCTGCGCGCCATCGACGGCCAGGGGCTGGACCGCGTGGCCGTGCTGGTGGTGCGCTGGTTCGGCGGCATCAAGCTGGGGGCGGGCGGCCTGGTGCGCGCCTACGGCGGCTGCGCGGCCAACTGCCTGCGGCTGGGCGAGCGGCTGGAGTTGATCGACACCGCCGTGGCGCATTGCCGCTGCGATTTCGCCGAGCTGCCCATCCTGCGCGCGCGCCTGGCCGCCCTGGGCGTCGCGGTGCGCGAGGAAACCTTCGATGAGCGCGGCGCGATGCTCGCGCTGGATGTGCCGCGCACGCAGCTGATCGAGCTGGAGCAGGCCGTGGCCAACATCACCCGCGGGCGCGGCGGCTGGCGGGTCGAGGGCGAAGCGGACTGATCAGGCCCGGGCCGGCGCCGCGGCCGGCGATTCGATGCGCAGCGCGAGCAGCGTGCCCAGGGCGATCAGGCTCAGCGCGGCGAGCAGCCACAGGGCCTGCACGCCCCAATGCTCGATCAACAGGCCGAACAGCCAGGGGGCAAGCCCCTGGGCCACCCGAGCCGGGACCATCAGCATCCCCTGCAGGGCGCCGTAGCCCTGGGCCCCGAAGATCGCCAGCGGCAAGGTGCCCCGGGCGATGGTGAACAGGCCGTTGCCCGCGCCGAGCACGACCGTGAACATGGCGGCGGCGGGCGAGCCCAGGGCCAGCAGCAGGGCGGCGGACACGGGAATGAGCACCGCGGCCAGGCGCGCGGGGAACATGGGATGCACGCGGCGCAGCACGGTCAGCTCCAGCACCCGCGCGCCCACCTGGGACGGCCCCATGAGCGCGCCGGCCGATGCGGCGGCGGCCAGGGTGAGGCCGCTGGCTTCAAGCAGGCGGGGCAGGTGCGCGGTGGCCGCCGTGCCGATGAAAAGCGTCAGGGTGCACATGGCGGCCAGCAGGACGAAAGACTTCATGCGGCCATGCCACTGCGGCTTTTGCGCCATGCGCGAGACAGTGGCGGCCGCCGTCACCGCGGTTGCCGCCACTGCGCGCAGCGC
The DNA here is from genome assembly GCA_036404015.1 of Bordetella sp. GTDB lineage: Bacteria > Pseudomonadota > Gammaproteobacteria > Burkholderiales > Burkholderiaceae_B > Bordetella. The sequence goes on from DASWPO010000045.1 coordinate 1,057, forward strand.
CGGCGCGGCGGGCAGCCGGCTGTTGAGCGGCAGGCACAGCAGCAGCTGCAGCACGGCCCAGGCAAAGCAGGCGCCGCGCCAGCCCAGGTGGGATTCCATCAGCATGGAAAGCGGCCAGCCCACGGTGCTGGCGAAGCCGCCGATCAGCGTGATGCCGGTGATCGCGCCGCGCGCTTCCCGGCCGTAATAGCGCACCACCGTGGCAAAGGCCGCTTCATAGAGGCCGCTGCCCATGGCGATGCCCAGCACCGCCCAGGCGGCGAACAGGCCCAGGCCGCCTTGCGCGAGACCCAGCAAGGCCAGGCCCGCCGCAAAGACCAGGTTGGTCGCGCACAGCACCGGCCGGCCGCCCCAGCGGTCGATGGCGCGGCCGGCATGGGGGCCCAGCAGCGCCGAGATCATCAGGGAAAAGGACAGCGCCGCGTAAATCGTCGACGGGGTCACGCCCAGGTCGCGCGCCATGGGCTCGGCCAGCACGCCGGGAATGTAGAACGACGAGGCCCAGGAGATGGTTTGAGTGATGCCCAGGAGAACGACCACGCCGATTCGTTTGTCAGGCATGGTGCTGTCCGGAGGCGGGATTCACGATGGGCCGCGGTAATCTGGGAAAGGGCAGCGGGGAAGGCGCAGCGAGGCGGGCGTCGGCGGCCGGCCTAGGCGGGCAGGATGTCCAGCACGGTTTCCTTGGGACGGCACAGGCGCGTGCCCAGCGGCGTGACGACGAAAGGGCGCTCGAGCAGGATGGGGTGCTGTTCAATGAAGTCCAGCA
>DASWPO010000046.1:0-7549 GCA_036404015.1 Bordetella sp.
CCCGTCGGCGTCGGCCACCTGCAGCTCGTAGGTATTGCCCTGCTTGAGCACATAGGCGATGCGGGTGGAAAACACGCCGCGCACGCCGGTGATCTTTTCGTAGATGCGGTCGGCGATCTGGTGGGCCACGCGGCGCAGCTCCTGCTCGGTGCCGGAGAAGGCCACGCCGTCGAGCTGCACTTTCTTGACGTCGTCGCCCAGGCGGTAGCGGACGTCGTAGCGGCCGTCGGGCGAGCGCAGGATGCTGCCGTAGGCCAGGAAGTCGGCGCCACGGCCGCGCCAGTCGTCGTACGAGACCTGGCTGTCGACGTTCAGGTTGGCGCCGGCGGCGTTGATCAGGCGGAACTGGCCGGTGCGGTTCAAGTCGGCGCGGATCACGTCGGCCAGGGCGCGGCCGTGCGCGTCGTCGACGGCGAAGTCGGCGATGGCCACCGGGTACTGGGTGGCGCCGGTGCCCGAGATGTCGACGCGCAGCTGGGCGCTTGCGGGCTGCCAGGCCAGCAGGGCTGCCAGCGCCAGCAAGAGCGCCAGGCCCTGCGTGCGCAGCATCCCGAACAAGGGGGCGCGGAAGACGGATGTCATGCGGCTATCTCCTTCAATACATTTGGTACACGACGTCGATCAGCGGCGGATACGGACCTATCGACGGCTTGGGGAAGGGGTTGCAGCGGCGGATGCCGCTCTCCACTGCCCGATCGAAGACGGAATTGCCCGAGGAACTCGTCAGGGCAACACCTGTGACCTGGCCACTGGAGTTCAACTGTACCCGGTATTCGGCGGTCGGATTGGCCGACCCGGCGCGCGCCGGGGTGGGGTAGGCCACCCCGGGCTGCACGCAGGCGCGGACCTTGGACGCGTAGCCATTGTCGCGCCCGCCTCCGCCGCCTGTCTGGTTGCGGTCGGCATTGCCATTGGGCATGCCGCCGTTGCCCAGGATGTCGTTCTTGAATGCGTCGCGCAGCGCCTTGTCGGCGGCCGCTTTCTTGGCCGCGGCATCGGCAGCGGCCTTCTTGGCGGCGTCCTCCTTGGCCTTTTCTTCGGCCGCGGCTTTGTCGGCGGCCGCTTTCTCGGCGGCGGCCTTGTCTGCAGCCGCCTTGTCCGCGGCGGCCTTGTCGGCAGCGGCCTTCTTGGCGGCATCGTCCTTGGCTTTCTGCTCGGCGGCGGCTTTGTCGGCCGCCGCTTTTTCAGCCGCAGCCTTGTCGGCGGCCGCCTTCTGGGCCGCTTCTTCCTTGGCTTTCTGTTCGGCAGCGGCCTTTTCAGCGGCTTCCTTTTTGGCCTCTTCGGCCGCCTGGCGGTCCTTTTCTTCCTGTTCGCGCTTCTTCCTGGCCTGCTCCAGCGCGATCTCGGGGTCGGGCTGATCGGGCGGGCGCACTTCGGGCTGCGGCTTGGGCGGCGGCGGAGGTGGGGGGGGCGGAGGCGGCGGAGCCGGCTGCGGTTCAGGCTGCGGCTGAGGTTGTGGCTGCGGCGTAGGCGGGGGGCTGTTGGGCGCGTCGCCCTTGGCCCACAACTGCACCTGCACGGGGCCCGGCGGGGCCTCGGAATGCCAGTCCAGTCCCACGATCAGGGCCAGCAGCAATAGCACGTGCACCAGGACGGCCAGGCCCAGGGCCTTGCGGTTGTCCTTGGTGGCTGCGTCCGGCGACGTGGCGCGCTTGGGGGTAGACGGGCGTTTCATTCGATGGCGTGCGGCGGCAGTCCCGGGGGTCAGCGTTTGCGCGGCGCAGCGGCGGGCTGCTTGTCGCTGCCGCCCTGGTCGACCAGCAGGCCCAGGCGGCTGATGCCGTTGCTGCGCAGTTCGTCCATGACCTTCACGACCGTTGCATAGGGCACCTTGCCGTCGGCGGCAATGACCACGGGGGTGTCGGCCGTGATGCGCGAACGTACCTGGGCCACCAGTTCGGGGCGGGCGATGTCGACCGGCGTGGCGCCGGGTTCGCGCAGGCGCAGGGCGATCTTGCCGTCGGCATTGATCTGCACTTCCAGCGGCTTGACCGGCACGTCGGAAGCCTGGCCCACCGAGGGCAGTTCGATCTGTCCGGGGGTGATCAGCGGCGCGGTGACCATGAAGATCACCAGCAGCACCAGCATCACGTCGATATAGGGAACGACGTTGATGTCGGATTTCATGCGCCGGCCGTGCCGGCCTCCAGAGCGTGCGGAAGGCATCAGCGCACCTGCCGTTGCAGAATATTCAAAAATTCGTCGATGAAGCTGTCGAAGCGGATCGACAGCCGGTCGATGTCGTTGGTGTAGCGGTTGTAGGCCACCACGGCGGGGATGGCGGCGAACAGGCCGATGGCGGTGGCGATCAGGGCCTCGGCAATGCCGGGGGCCACCGAGGCCAGCGTGGCCTGCTGCATGTTGGACAGGCCGATGAAGGCGTGCATGATGCCCCATACCGTGCCCAGCAGGCCGATGTACGGGCTGACCGAGCCGGCCGAGGCCAGGAAATTCAAGTGCGATTCCAGCGCATCCATCTCGCGCTGGTAGGCGGCGCGCATGGCGCGGCGCGGGCCGTCGAGCGCGGCGTTGATGTCGCCCGCGGGCGCCGCGCGGCGCGATTTCAGGAATTCGGTCATGCCGGCATCGAAGATGCGGGCCAAGGGGCCTTGCTCGTCGCGGCGGGTGGCGACGGCCTGCTGCAGCACGGCCAGGTCGCCGCCCGACCAGAAGTCGTCTTCGAAGCGCAGCGTCTGCTTGTTCGCGCGCTTGATGGTCATGCGCTTGCCGAAGATATAGGTCCAGGAGACGATGGAGATGCCCAGGAGCAGCAGCATGATCAGCTGCACGGGGAAGCTGGCATGGGAAACCAGCGTGAGCAACGACATGTCGTTGGAAGCTTGCATGGATTATTCCTGGATCGGTTGCAGTGAGGCGCGCACGTCGGCGGGAAGCTCCGCGGGGCGCAGGTTGGCGGTGTCGACGCAGCAGATCTGGATATTGCCCGAGGCGATGAGCTCGCCCTGGCGCTCCGCGCGCTGCGCGAAGTGTATCGAAGCCCGGCCCAGCCGTGTCACCCGGCTGCGGATGGTCAGCAGGTCGTCGAGGCGGGCGGGCTTGCGGTAGTCCATATCCAGTCCGGCGACGACGAACATGCGCTGCAGGCGGCCAGCCATGTCGGATTGGTGAAAACCCAGTGTCCGCAGCCATTCGGTACGGGCGCGTTCGAAGAACTTCAAGTAGTTGGCGTAGAAGACGACGCCGCCGGCATCGGTGTCTTCGTAATAGACACGGATACCGAATACAAACTCTTTGGAGGACGTGAGATCGGTCACGATGGGTAAAAAACTAGACCGGACGGCTCGGTGGCAGTCCGGCCCGAATATTACCGCGTATCGCGTTACAGCGTTTCGAGCTTGGCGAGAGTCTGTTCCAGGGCGTTTCCGACCGGCACCTTGCCGGCCTCGGTCTCGTTGCGGGCCTGCAATTCTATTAAGCCGTCTTTCAGGCCGCGATCGCCCACGGTAACGCGCAGGGGTACCCCGATCAGCTCCCATTCCGCGAACATGACGCCCGGGCGGGCATCGCGGTCGTCCAGGATGACTTCCACGCCGCGCGCGCGCAGGGCCTCGTAGAGCTCGGTGGCGGTGTTGCGCACTGTTTCACTTTTGCCCCAGCCCACCGTGCAGATCACCACCTCGAAGGGGGCGATGGCGCGGGGCCAGATGATGCCGCGGCCGTCGTGGTTCTGTTCGATGGCGGCGCCGGCGATCCGGGTGACGCCGATGCCGTAGCAGCCCATTTCCAGGAGGGCGGGCTTGCCGGTCTCGTCCAGGAAGGTGGCCTTGAGCGCCTCGGAATACTTGGTGCCCAGGTAGAACACGTGGCCCACCTCGATGCCGCGCTGGATGGCCAGCCTGCCGCGGCCGTCGGGGGCGGGGTCGCCCTCGACCACGTTGCGCAGGTCGGTCACCTGCTCGGGTTCGGGCAGGTCGCGGCCCCAGTTGGCGCCCCGGTAATGCATGTCCACCTGGTTGGCGCCGCAGACGAAGTCGGCCATATCGGCCACGGTGCGGTCGGCGATCACGCGCACCGGGCGCACGGTCTTGATGGGGCCCAGGTAGCCGGGCTTGCAGCCGAAATGCTCGACGATCTCGGCCTCGGTGGCGAAGCGAAAGCCCGCCAGGCCCTCGATCTTGCCGGCCTTGATCTCATTGAGCTCGTGGTCGCCGCGCAGCAGCAGCAGCCAGATTTGCGCCGGGCCGTCCGGGTTGTCGTCTTTCGGGTCGGTCGCCAGCACGATGGACTTGACCGTGCGGTCCAGCGGCAGTCCCAGCAGGGCGGCCACCTCCTCGCACTTGGCGGCGCCGGGGGTGGGCACGGCGGCCAGGGCCTCGGCCGGCTCGGCGCGCCCGGGCAGCAGGCTGACCGCCTCGGCCAGTTCGATATTGGCGGCATAGTCGGAGTCGGGGTTGTAGACCAGCAGGTCCTCGCCGGTGTCGGCGATCACCTGGAACTCGTGGCTGCGGCTGCCGCCGATCGAGCCGGTGTCGGCCGCCACGGCGCGGAATTCCAGCCCCAGGCGCTTGAAGATGCGCATATAGGCCGCGTACATGATGTCGTAGCTGCGCTGCGCGCCGGCTTCGTCGCGGTCGAAGGAATAGGCGTCCTTCATGGTGAATTCGCGGCCGCGCATCAGGCCGAAGCGGGGGCGGCGCTCGTCGCGGAACTTGGTCTGGATGTGATAGAAATTCAGCGGCAGCTGGCGGTAGCTGTGGATTTCGTTGCGGGCGATGTCGGTGATGACCTCTTCCGAGGTGGGCTGCAGCACGAAGTCGCGGTCATGGCGATCCTTGAAGCGCAGCAGCTCGGGGCCGTACTGCTCGTAGCGGCCCGACTCCTGCCAGAGCTCGGCCGGCTGGACCATCGGCATCAGCAGTTCGATGGCGCCGGAGGCGTTCATTTCCTCGCGCACGATGTTCTCGATCTTGCGAATGACGCGCAGGCCCAGAGGCATATAGGTGTAAACCCCCCCTGCCAGCTTGCGGATCATCCCGGCCCGGGTCATCAGTTGATGGCTGGCCACTTCTGCTTCGGCAGGAGCTTCTTTAAGGGTATTCAGGTGGTATTGGGAGGCGCGCATAGGGAGGTAGACGAGGCTGATATACGTATAAAATCGACTGCAATTGTATTGAATTCAAGTTTAGGGGTGGCCCATGCTCGACCGCGAAGGCTACCGCCCCAATGTCGGAATCATTCTCGTCAATGGCAAAAACGAGGTTTTCTGGGGCAAGCGTATCCGGGAACATGCCTGGCAGTTCCCGCAAGGTGGCATCAAGCACGGCGAAAGTCCAGTGCAGGCCATGTATCGCGAACTCCATGAGGAAGTAGGCCTCAAGCCTGAGCATGTCCGCATCCTGGGGCGCACGCGCGACTGGCTGCGCTATGAAGTGCCGGACAATTTCGTCCGGCGCGAATGGCGTGGCCATTACAAAGGCCAGAAGCAGATTTGGTTCCTGCTGCGTCTGGTCGGACACGATTGCGACGTCTGCCTGCGCGCGTCGTCGCATCCCGAGTTCGACGCCTGGCGCTGGAGCCAGTATTGGGTGCCGCTCGATGCCGTCATCGAGTTCAAGCGCGATGTCTACACCAGGGCGCTGAACGAACTGTCGGCCATTCTTTTCCGTCGGCACCACGAAACCCGTTATCTGCGGCAGCGCGTGCATGGCGCACGTCCGGCCGAATCCATCGACCCCCCTTCGGCACCTCCGGACGGCCATGCGCATATTGTTGGTTGAAGACGAGCAAGAGATGGCCGCGTGGCTGCTCCGCGCGCTCACGCAGGGCGGCTTCCTGCCCGACCACGCGCCCGATGCGCGCACGGCCGAAAGCCTGATGGCGGGCAACGAGTACGACGTCGTCGTGCTCGACCTGCGGCTGCCCGACAAGCACGGCATGGCGCTGCTGCGCGAAATGCGCGACCGCGACGACCGCACGCCCGTGCTGCTGCTCACGGCCCAGGGCGGCCTGCAGGATCGGGTGCGCGGCCTGAATCTCGGCGCGGACGACTTCCTCACCAAGCCCTTCGCCCTCGAAGAGCTCGAGGCCCGCATCACGGCCCTGGTGCGCCGCAGCCGCGGCCGCCAGCATCCCCGCCTGCAGTGCGGCTCGCTGTCCTACGACAGCGAAAGCCGCGCCTTCACGCTCGACGGCTCCCTGCTCTTTCTCACCCCGCGCGAGCATGCGGCCCTGGCGGCCTTGCTCACGCGCAGCGGCTACCCCGTCGACAAGGTCCAGCTCTTCGGCAAGGTGTTCACGCACGACAGCGAAGCCAATCTCGACGCCATCGAGGTGGTCCTGCATCGCCTGCGCAAAAAGCTGGCCGGCAGTGACGTGCACATCGTCACGGTGCGCGGCCTGGGTTATATGCTCGAAAGCCTGGCGCGCACGACTGCCGAGACGTGATGGCCCTGGCCGGCTGGTGGCGCGGCAAGCCGCGCTTCGGCATCCGTTCGCTGCTGATCATGCTGCTGCTGCCCGTGCTGGTGGTGCTGCTGGTCCTCGACAGCCTGAACGACTACCGCACGCTCTCGAGCACCGCCAACACGGCCTATGACACGGCGCTGGCCGAGTCGGCCCGTTTGCTCAGCAGCGGCTTGCTGCTGGGCGACGACGGGCAGATCGAGGTCGCGCCGCCGCTCTACGCCCAGTTCCTGGTCCGCGCGGAAAGCCGGTTGCACCGCTATTTCCGCATCGAGGATGCCGACCTGCCGGATATCATCGTGGGTTTGCGATCCGTGCGGGGGCGCACGCTGGCCGGCATGGTGGACCTGCCTGGCCCGCCCCTCTGGCCGGCCGACCCTGGCGGGATGGTTTTCTTCGATACCTTCTATCGCGGCGAGCCGATGCGCGCCGTGGCCGTGCTGCGCACCGTGCACCGCGGCCAGACGAGCCGCCAGGCCCTCGTGGTGGTGGCGGAGAGCGCAACCTGGCGCTCAGGCGTCGAATTGCATGCGCGCGGGCAGGAGTTCTGGCGCGACATCGGCACGCTGCTATTGGAAAGCCTGCTGCTCTGGCTGGGCGTGCATTGGGCCTTGCGCCCCTTGCGGCGGCTGAGCAGGGAAGTGGACGCCCGCAGCCCCGAGGACCTGACGCCGCTGGATGAGCGCGGCGTGCCGAGCGAGGTCGTCCCGCTGGTCGATGCGGTCAACCTGCATCTGAAGCGGCACCGCCAGATGCTCGACGAGCGGGCGCAATTCCTGGACGATGCCTCGCATCAGCTGCGCACCCCATTGGCCATCATTTCCACCCAGGCGCAGTACGCCCTGCGCGAACGGGACCCGGCCCAGGCGCGCGAGGCCTTGCAGGCCATCGTCGAGCAACTGGGCCGCAGCCGGCGGCTGACCGAGCAGCTGTTGTCCCTGGCCCATGCCAGCCAGGCCGAGGCCATGCAGCACGAAGTGGTCGACCTGGCCCGCATCGCGCGCGATGCGGTCATGCAGTATCTACCCCTGGCCCACGAAAAGGGGCAGGATCTGGGATGGGTCGACGCCCGCCCCGGCGAGGCGGCTCCCGCGCCGGTTTTTGCCAGTGAAATCGAGCTGCATGA
>DASWPO010000047.1:0-15047 GCA_036404015.1 Bordetella sp.
AAAAGAAAAAGTTGATAGAGGGATATGGTTATGCGCGTCAATCTGCCGGTAAACGACAACGAAGTACGGATGCGGGAGGATCAGTTCCTGATCTCGCGCACGGATACCAAGGGGCGCATCATCTATGCCAATCCGGCGTTCGTGGAAATGAGCGGCTACAGCCGCGCAGAGCTGGAAGGCAAGGCGCACAACATCGTGCGCCATCCGGACATGCCGCCCGAGGCTTTTGCCGACCTGTGGCGCACGCTGGAAAAAGGCAATACCTGGTCCGGCCTGGTCAAGAACCGCCGCAAGGACGGCAGCTTCTACTGGGTGTACGCCACGGTGACGCCCATTTACGAGAACGGCGAGGTGGCCGCCTATTCGTCGGTGCGCATCCGTCCCACCGATGAGCAGATCGACGCGGCCGACGCGTTCTATGCAAAGCTGAATGCGGGCAAGGCGCGCGGCTGGCAGGTCCGCAATGGCCGCCCGGCCCGCACGGGCGTGCTGGGCGCGTTGAGCGGCCTGTCGTTTCCTTTGCGCAGGGGCATGCGGGCGCATATGTTCCGCACGGCGACGCTGGCCACCGTGGCGGCGGGCGCCATGGGCTGGTATGGCCTGTCGGCGCGCTGGGCTGCGATGAGCGGCGGCGAGGCCTGGGGGGCGGGCGCCGTGGCGGTCCTGGTCGCGGCGGCGGTGGCCATCACGCAATGGCGCCTGAACCGCCGCATCGCCCGGTCGATGACGTCGGCCGGCGATCTGGTGCTGCAGGTGGCCGCCGGCAACCTGACGACGAAGATAGGTTCGAATGCGAACGACCAGGCCGGCGGCCTGGCGCTGGCCCTGGAGATCATGCGCAAGAGCCTCACCAATATTGCGCAGGACGTGCATGCCGGCATCGCCCAGGCCGTGCAGGCGGCCAGCGGCATCGCCACGGGCAACCAGTTGCTGGCCACGCGCACCAGCGACGGCAGCGCGGCGCTGCAGGGGACGGCGGCCAGCATGGAAGAGATCACTTCCACGGTGAAGCAGAACGCCGACAACGCGCGCCAGGCCAGCATCCTGGCCGATCGCAGCATGGACGTGGCGCGGCGCGGCGGCTCGGCCGTGGCGCAAGTGGTCGACACCATGCACGGCATCTCGAGCAGCTCGAGCAAGATCGGCGATATCGTCACCCTGATCGAAGGCATCGCCTTCCAGACCAATATCCTGGCGCTCAACGCCGCCGTCGAGGCGGCTCGCGCCGGCGAGGCGGGCAAGGGCTTTGCCGTGGTGGCCGGGGAAGTGCGTTCGCTGGCGCAGAAGAGCGCGCAGGCGGCCCGCGAGATCAAGGGCTTGATCGAAGCCTCGGTCGACCGCGTCAACGAAGGATCCATGCAGGTCGAACAGGCCGGCGACACCATGCAGGAAATCGTCGACGCCGTGCAGCGGGTGTCGGACATCATCAGCGAGATCTCGGTGGCTTCGCAGCAGCAGGCCAGCGGCATCGAGCAGGTGGACATGGCCGTGCAGCAGATGGACGGCATGACGCAGGAAAACCTGAGCCTGGTGCAACAGCTGGGCGAGGCGGTCGGGCAGTTGAACGACCAGTCCGCCGACCTGGATCAGAGCATCCGGGTGTTTCGCCTGCAGCCGGGGCAGCACTGAGCGCCGGCCGGGCTAGCGTCCCGCCAGCCCGGTGAGCAGGCGTCCCAGCGTGTCGTAGCCCTGCTGGAACAGGGCTTCGAAGTAGGCGCCGGAGTGCGGCAGGACCGAGGCCAAGAGCAGCAGTCCGGAAATCAGGCTGATGGGAAAGCCCACCGTGAACACGGTCAGTTGCGGGGCCGCGCGGTTGAGCACGCCCATGGCCAGGTTCGTGATGAGCAGGGCGCAGATCAGCGGCAGGGCCAGCAGCAGGCCGGACGAAAAAATGCTCGCTCCCCATTCGGCCAGGATGCCCCAGCCGTTGCGGTTGAGCGCGTCGAAGCCGACCGGCAGGGTGTCGAAGCTGTGCGCCAGCGCGGCCAGCAGCAGCAGGTGGCCGTCAAAGCTCAGAAACAGCATGGTGGCGATGATGTTGAGGAACTGCGGCAGCACCGAGGTTGTGGCGCCTTGCATCGGGTCGAAAAACGAGGCGAAGGACAGGCCCATTTGCAGGCTGATGAACTCCCCGCCGGTTTGCACGGCGGCAAAGACGACGCGCATGACCAGGCCCATGGCCAGGCCGATGACGGTTTGCTGCATGACCACCATGATCGCCTCGTAAGAGTTCAGGTCGATCGCGGGCATGGGGCCGGCGGCCGGGGCGATGGCCAGCGTCAGCATGAAGGACAGGCCGATCTTGACGAGGGTGGGGATGCCCGACTCGGAAAAAATGGGCGAGGCGATGATCAGTCCCAGCACGCGCACGAACGGCCAGAGGAATTGGCCTATCCAGCCGTTGAGCTGGTCCATGGTGAAGGTGATCATGGCGCGCGGGCGTGCGGCGGGACGGGTTGCCGCGGCTCAGGAGACCAGCGAGGGAATCTGGGTGATTATCTGGCGCATGTAGTCGACCATCAGATTGATCAGCCAGGGGCCGAGCAGGACGAGGCCCGCGCAGATGGCCAGCAGCTTGGGAATGAACGACAGCGTCATTTCGTTGATCTGCGTGGCCGCCTGGAACACGCTGATCACCAGGCCGACCACCAGGCTGATGAGCAGCAGCGGCGTGGCCATGGCCAGGGAAATTTTCATCGCCTGGTAGGCCAGGGTCATGACGGTTTCGGCGGTCATTGCGCGGTTCCCCCGACATTCATTGATAGAAGCTCTGCGCCAGCGAGCCCAGCAGCAAGTGCCAGCCGTCGGCCAGCACGAACAGCATGAGCTTGAAAGGCAGGGACATGGTGGCGGGCGGCACCATCATCATGCCCAGCGCCATCAGCACGCTGGCCACCACCATGTCGATGATGAGAAATGGAATGAAGATGGTGAAGCCGATCTGGAAGGCGGTTTTCAGCTCGCTGGTGATGAAGGCCGGGACCAGGATGCGCATGGGCACCTGGGTCGGGTCGCTCATCGCCGGCTGCTTGGCCATGTCGGCGAACAGGGAAAGATCGTTCTCGCGCGTCTGGTGCAGCATGAAGGTGCGCAGCGGCTGGCTGGCCCGGTCTACGGCCGTTTCGAACGAGATGGCGTTGTTCGACAGGGGCTGGTAGGCGTCGGTGTAGATTTTGTCGAACACCGGCGACATGGTGTAGAAGGTCAGGAACAGGGCCAGGCCGATCAGCACATTGTTGGGCGGCGACATCTGCGTGCCCATCGCCGTGCGCAGCAGGCCCAGTACGATGATGATGCGGGTAAAGCCCGTCATCATCAGCAGGGCCGCCGGCAGGAAGGTCAGCGAGGTCATCAGCAGCATGGTCTGCATGCTGAGCGAATACGTTTGCGAGCCGCCGGGACCGGGCGTGGCCGTCAGGGCGGGCAGGGTAGCCTGGGCCAGGCTGCTGCCCGGGAAGAGGGCCAGGCCGATGAGCGCCATGAGGGCGTAGCGGAGCCAGGCCGGGCGCCGATGCGGGCTCGACGGCGACGCATTCGGGCCGGAGCGTTGGAAAACGGACGACATGACGCGCGCGCGGGAATGGTTCAAGGGTGGGCTCAAGGACGCTTGAGCACTTTGCCCAGCTTGGCGGCCAGCGTCTGGGCAAAGGCTTCGCCGGTAGCGGGCTCGGGGGCTGCGGGCGCGGCTTGCGCGGGCAGGGTATGCAGGGCGGTGATGCTGGTGGGGGTCAGGCCCAGCACCAGCCAGGTGTCTTGCACCTGGATCACGGCCACGTGCTGGCGCGGACCCAGCGACAGGCGGGAAACCATCCGGAGGCTGCTGGCGTCCTGGCGGGGAATGAAACCGGCGCGCCGCGCCAGCCAGGCCATGGCCAGGATGACCGCCACGACCAGCACGAGGACGATCGTGACGCGCAGGACGGCGTCTTGCATCATGCCGTCAACGCCGGTTGTTGAGCCGGTTCAGGCGTTCTGACGGCGTGATGATGTCGGTCAGGCGGATGCCGTATTTGTCTTCGACCACGACCACTTCGCCCTGGGCGATGAGATAGCCGTTGACGAAGATGTCCATCGGTTCGCCGGCCAGCGCATCGAGCTCGACGATGGAACCCTGGCCCAGTTGCAGCAGGTTCTTGATGGTCAGGCGCGTGCGGCCCAGCTCGACCGTGAGCTGGACGGGAACGTCCATGATCAGGTCGATGTCGGTGGTGCTGGCGGCCCCTTCGTTGCTGATGAGCGGCTTGAAGACCGAGGTGGCGGGCTGTGCCGTCGACGCCGCGGTGGCTGCGGCGGCGGGAGCAGGCTCGGCGGCGGCTTCGGCTGCCGTGCGCAGGCCGTCGGCCTGCGTGGGCGGCACCGTGCGGGCCTGCTCGGCGAGGGCCTCGGCCCAGTCGTCGGTTGCGGAAGCGGCGGGTGGGGTGGCGCCGGGTTGAGCGGGCCGGTCGTTTTGATCAGCCATGTTTGAAGGCCTCGTTGAAATCGGAGTCGTCGTGGTGGATCATGTTTTGTACGCGCAGGGCATACTGGCTATTGAAAGCGCCGTAGCCGCATTCCATGAGCGGTACGCCGTTGACATGGGCGGTGATGGATTCGGGAATCTCGACAGGCAGCACATCGCCGACCTTCATGGCCAGCAGTTCGCGCACGCTGGACGGAATGCGAACGAATTCCGCGACCAGGTCGATGTCGGCGCTGCGCACCTGGCGGGAGAGCTGGTGGGTCCAGCGCTGGTCGATTTCTTCGAGCGCGGTCTCCTGCATCGGGCGGGCGAGGATGTCGCGGATGGGCTCGATCATCGAATAGGGCAGGCAGATGTTCAGGTCGCCGCCCTGCGCGCCGAATTCGATGTGGAAGCTGGAAATCACCACCACTTCGTTGCCGCCGGTGATGTTGGCGAACTTGGTGTGGGTTTCGGAGCGCACGTATTCGAACTCGATCGGATAGACCGAATCCCAGGCGCGGCCGTAGCTGTCCAGGGTGAGGTTGAGCAGGCGCCGGATGATGCGCTGCTCGGTGTTGGTGAAATCGCGGCCTTCCACGCGCATGTGGTAGCGGCCGTCGCCGCCGAACAGGCTGTCGACCACCAGGAACACCAGGTTGGCGTCGTAGGCCAGCATGGCCGTGCCGCGCAGCGGCCGCATCTGCACGATGTTGAGGTTGCTGGGCACCGGGATGTTGCGCTCGAAATCGGCGTACTTCTCGATGCGGATCGAGCTGACCGTGATGTCGGCGCTGCGGCGCATGAAGTTCAGCAGCACGGTACGCATATGGCGCGCGAAGCGCTCATTGATGAGTTCCAGCGTCTGCATGCGCCGCCGCACGACGCGGTCGGGCGAGCTCAGGTCGTAAGCGCGGGTGCCAGGCGGGTCGTTGTTGGGGACCGGACTGCTGTCTTGCGGCTCGCCGGTGACGCCGGCGAGCAGGGCATCGACTTCGTCCTGGGAAAGAAACGCCTCATAGGCCATGCTTATTGCACCACGAATTCCGTGAAGAGAACGTCGGAGACGTTCTGCCCATCGGGGATGGGCGCGAAAGGCTTGCTGACGGCGGCGGCCACGGACTTGGTGATCCCGGCCTTGCCTTCCGGCGTGCGGATGTCTTGCGGCGAAAGGTCGGACAGCACCATGAGGATGCGGCTGCGGACTTCGGGCAGGTATTTCTCGATGCGGGCGCGCGACTGTTCGTCGCCCAGGCGCAGCGTGAGCGCCACATGCAGCAGGCGTTCCGAGTCCTTGTCTTCGAGCATGACCGTGAACGGGTCCAGCGGCATGAAGATGGGCGCGGGAATCTGGGTGACGGCGGGCGGCGCGGTATAGGAGACCTGCGTGGGCGTCGAGGACTGGCCGACGGAGAGCTGGACGGGATTGGTTTCGCGGCTGGACTGCCAGTGCAGGTAGAACCAGGTGCCGGCAATGCACAGGGCGGCCACGATGATCAGAACCAGCAGCCAGATCAGCGGACGCAGGAGGCCGCCGAAACCCAGGCCGGAGGAGGAGGAAACGCTGCCCAGCTTGGTGGGGGATTTGATTGTCGTCGCCATCGGGTTATAGGGGCGTGGGTGTACGGCGGAAACTGAACCGATACTGATGGAATGGAAGCATTCTGCCCGAAACCTTGCATGCCAAGGCACGCGAAAAACAGGTCGAAAGCCGGGTATCTCAGGCTATTACGGCACGAATTCCCTTAAGCAAAAGTGTCGACCAGCGCGTTGGCGTCGCGCGGCGCGGCAACCTGGAGCACGGCGGAGACGCTACCGCCGCCCGCCGGCTCCGAGGCGGCGAAGCCCCCGCCGGACCGGCCGCGCGCGGCTTGTTCCTGGCCGGACTGCGCGCCCTGTTCGCCGACGCTGGTCTGGCCCAGCGACAGGCCGGCCTGCTCGAAAGCGTGCTGCAGCTGCGGCATGGCCGATTCCAGCGCCTGGCGCACGGCGGCATGGGCCGAGACGAAGGCGGCGCTGGCAACGCCGTCGCTCAGGTTGATCGTGACGCGCAGAGGACCAAGGTCGGGCGGATCCAGGCGCAGTTCGGCGGTCTGGCCGCCGCGCTGCGTGCCGTGGCTGAGCAGGACCATCTGGCGGCCGAGATCGAGGTTCCACTGGGCCGAGCCAACCGGCGAGGAGACCAGATTGATCGAAATCGGAGCCGGGGTGAGGGCGTAGCCCGCCGCGGTCGTTTGCGTGGCGGCAGCCGCGGGGACAGCCGTCATGGCGGCCAGGCTGGCCTGGGCGTCGGTATTGCCGGCGGCGTGCGGCAGGGGCATGGCCGGTTGCTGCGCGGACTGCTGGGCCTGGAGCTGCTGCAGGGCGTCGGCCGTGGGCGTGCCGGCATCGCCGGCCTGGGCGCCCGCGTGGGCGGCGTGCGCGGTCTGGCCGGCAGGCGTGGCGGCAGCCAGGCTGGTGTCCGTTGCCGCGGCCTGGCGGGCCATCTGGGCAGGCGTTTGCGCTATGGTTGCGGCAGGCTGGGCCGGTTGTTGCGCGGCGTCGGCCAGCGGATCCAGCGTGGCCGAGTCGCGGGTTTGCGATGTCGGCGTGGAGGCGTGCAGGGCCGGCGTTTGCAGGGCTGTCGAGGCGGCAGGCTTGGCGGCCGACGTGGCCGATGCGGTTGACGCGGTGGCGAGGACGGGCAGGGTGCCGTGTTTCTCGGTCGCGGCCGGGGCGGGCGCGGCCGACTGGCGGTTGGCGACCTGGCTTTGCACGGCGGCCACCTGCGCGGCGATGTCCAGCGCCTGCTGCGGCAGGCTGGGCGCGGCGCTTTGCATGGCTTGCTGCGGGTCGGCGGCAGGCTGCTGGGGCAGGGCCTGGACCGCGGCGGTGTTGGTCAGCGCAGTGCTTGCGGCGTCGGCCGGATCGGCCGGATCGTCCTTGCCGTTGCCGTGCTTGGCGGAGGTGTTGCCGGCCGTTTTATCCGTGGCCGAACCAGTGTCGCCGTCGCCGGCCTGGGCGGCAGGCCTGCCGTTGCCGGCATTGTCGGCGTTGCTGGAATGGTCGGCCGATTGCGCGGGCGGCGCCTTGCTGCCGGGCGCCTGATTCGCGCCGTTGCCGGCTTGCCCGGCCAGCACTTGCGAGAAGCTGGGGTTGTTGCCATTGGCGCCGCAAGCCGGGGCGGCTTGCACGGCGGCGGCCTGTGCCGGTTGCGGCGCGGCGGCATTCAGGGCGGCGAGGTTCAGGGCGGTGGTCATGGACGTTCCCGTGGCGAGGCGCTTGATTCAGTAGAAGGAATGCCGCTGGCTGGCCAGCCGCGCCGAATGCTCGTCGCTCGCGCGCTGTTCGCGACGCTCCGCGACGACCTGTGCCGCGCGGGCTTCGCGCTGCGCCAAGGTGTCGAAGGCATTCAGTTTGCGTTGCTGCTGCTGCCAGTGCAAGCGGCTTTTCTCATGATTGACATTCAGCGTATCGAGCGCGGCGACCTGCTGGTTGATGGCATCGTCGAGCGTGCTGATGAAGCGCTGGTAATTGTGGCAATCGGAGGTGGACATGCCCGTCTGCATGGCTTGCTGCAGGCGCACCAGGTAGTCGTGGCGATAGTCCTGCAGCATGCCGAGCTGATGTTCGGCGTTTTGGCGTTCGCGGTTCAGGCGGCCCAGGGAGCGGGCGGCCTCGTCGGCGTGCTCCCTGGCCAGGCCGATCAGCGTTTCGAGAGGCAGTTGGCTAGGCATGGATGTCTCGCGGTTCGATGATGGCGCGCAGCTGGGCGATGGTGGGTTCGTAGCCGACGTTCTCGCCGACGTCCTGCTGCAGGAAGGCTTCCAGGCGCGGATAGCGCGCGATGGCGTCGTCGAGCTGCGGATCGTTGCCGGCCGCGTAGGCGCCCACGGCGATCAGGTCGCGGTTGCGCTGGTAGCGGGAGATCGACTGCTTGAAGCGTCGCACCAGGTTGAACTGCTGAGGCGTGATGAGCGAGGTCATGGCCCGCGAGATCGAGGCTTCGATGTCGATGGCCGGATAGTGGCCGGCTTCGGCCAGATAGCGCGACAGCACCACATGGCCGTCGAGGATGGCGCGCGCGGAGTCGGCGATCGGGTCCTGCTGGTCGTCGCCTTCGGCCAGCACGGTGTAGAAGGCCGTGATCGACCCGGCCTTGCCGTTGGCGCCGGGCGAACCCATGCCGGCGCGTTCGACCAGCGCGGGCAGGCGGGCGAACACCGAGGGCGGATAGCCCTTGGTGGCGGGCGGTTCGCCGATGGCCAGGGCGATCTCGCGCTGCGCCATGGCGTAGCGGGTCAGCGAGTCCATGATGAGCAGGACGTCGAGCCCCTGGTCGCGGAAGTGTTCGGCCAGGCGCGTGGCATAGCTCGCGCCCTGCAGGCGCAGCAAGGGCGAGACGTCGGCCGGCGCGGCCACCACGACCGAGCGCGCCAGGCCTTCGGGGCCCAGGTTGTGCTCGATGAATTCCTTGACTTCGCGGCCCCGTTCGCCGATCAGGCCCACCACGATGACGTCGGCGCGCGTGTAGCGGGCCATCATGCCCAGCAGCACGCTCTTGCCCACGCCGGAGCCGGCGAACAGGCCCATGCGCTGGCCGCGGCCTACCGTGAGCAGGCCGTTGATGGCGCGCACGCCCACATCCAGCACGCTGTCGATGGGCGCGCGGGAAAGCGGGTTGATGGGCAGCGCCGTCAGCGGCGCGAGTTCGGCGCCGACCAGCGGGCCCAGGCTGTCGAGCGGGCGGCCGGCGCCGTCGACCACGCGGCCCAGCAGGGCATTGCCCACGGGCAGATGGCGGCCCAGTTGCGGTTTGGCATTGCCGTTGAGCTCGGCATTTTTTGGCAGGGGCACGCGCCGCTGCACGGCGGGCTCGGCCGGCACCACGCGGGCGCCGGGAGGCAGGCCGGAGATGTCGGCCTGCGGCATCAGGTAGAGCGTATGGCCGTCGAAGCCCACGACTTCGGCGTCGGCCCAGTGGTCGTGGCCGCGGGCGATTTCGATGCGGCAGGCGGCGCCGACGGGCAGGCGCAGGCCGGTGGCGTGCAGCACCAGGCCCGTGGCGCGGATGATGCGGCCGGTGACCAGCCAGGGTTCGGTGGAGGCGGCGCGGATCGAGCCGATTTCGAGCTGCGTCTTCCAGCGCTCGGCCAGCGGCACCGATGGCGCGTCGGCGCCGGGCCGTGCTTCGGTCTGGACGGGCGCGTTCATGGCTGCGAGTCTTCCCATGCGGCATTGCGGCCCAGCGAGGCCGCGACGCGGCGCCAGCGCGTGTGCAGCGTGGCATCGATGTCGCCGTAGGGCGTTTCGGCGCGGCAGCCGCCGCGTTCGATGGACTCGTCGGCCAGCACGCGCCAGTTGGCTTCCTTGAGCTCTTCGGCCAGCTGCAGGCGCACCAGTTCGAGGTCGTCGGGGTGCACCCACAGGCGCATCACGCCTTGCGGCACGGCGGGGTTCAGGTGCAACACTTCACGCACGGCGTGCAGCATGGATTCGGGATGCTCGGCGAGTTCGCCGCGCAGCACCTGGGCGGCGATGTCCAGCGCCAGGGTGATGAGGCTTTGCCCCATTTGCTCTTCCAGGCCGCCCATCGCCGCGGCGGTGCGGGAGACCAGCGTGTTCAGTCGGACGGCTTCCTGCTTGCCTTGTTCGCGGCCGTGGGCGAGGCCCTCGGCATGGCCGGCGGCATAGCCTTCGGCGTGGCCAGCCTTGCGGCCTTCGTTCAGGCCCTGCATATAGCCTTGCTTGTGGCCGTCGGCCTGGCCCTGTTGGTGGGCCTCGCGGTAGGCTTCCTCGCGCGCGGCCTGCACGATTTCCTCGAGGCTGGGGCCGGCGGGTTGCGGCGCGGGGTCGGCGGCCTCGGGTTCGGCCGCGGCTTCCGGCTCGTCGAACGACATCATCTCCCAGCGGCGCCAGGCGGCGCGGTGCGACAGCGGGGGTTGATGCGGATCGACGGGCAGGCGGTCAGACATAGGCGTCGTCCCCTTGCGCGCCCAGGGTGATCTGGCCGGCCTCGGCCAGGCGGCGGGCGATCTGGATGATCTTCTTCTGTTCGGACTCGACCTTGGACATGCGCACCGGGCCCTGGGCGTCGAGGTCCTCGCGCAGCATTTCGGCGGCGCGGCTCGACATATTGCGCAGGAACTTGTTGCGCAGCTCTTCGGGCGCGCCCTTGAGCGCCACCATGAGCATTTCGTTGTCGATTTCCTTGAGGACGAGCTGGATGCCGCGGTCCTCGACCTCGAGCAGGTTCTCGAAGGTGAACATCTCGTCGACGATCTTCTGGGCCAGGTCGGCGTCGCGCTCGCGCAGGCTGCTGACCACGGCCTCTTCCTGCGACGAGTTCATCATGTTGAGGATCTCGGCCGCCGTGCGCACGCCGCCCATCTTGCTGCGCTTGGCGCTTTGGCCGGCCAGCATGGAATTGAGCACTTCGGTGAGTTCGGCCAGCGCGGTGGGCTGCACGCCGCCGAAGGTGGCGATGCGCAGCATCACGTCGTTGCGCAGGCGGTCGCTGAGCATGGCCAGCACGCCGGCGGCCTTGTCGCGCTCGAGATGCACCAGGATGGTGGCGATGATCTGCGGGTGTTCGTTGCCGATGAGCTCGGTGACGGTGGTGGCGTCGAGCCAGTTCAGGGCGTCGATGCCGTTGCCGCTTTCGCCGGCCTCGAGGATGTCCTCGATCAGGCCGGCGGCGCGATCGCTGCCCAGCGCCTTGGTCAGCACGCTGCGGATGTAGTCGTCCGACCCGACGCTGACGGCCAGGAACTGATCGGCTTCCTGGCGGAATTCTTCCAGCACATTGCTCACGTCGCGGCGGGTGACCTGCTTGAGCGAGGCCATGGCGCCGCCCACCATCTGCACTTCACGGGCCGACAGGTAGCGAAACACCTGGGCGGCCGCGTCTTCACCCAGCGTCATCAGCATGACGGCGCTGCGGGTCAGTCCGTCGATGGTCTTGCCGTCAGGAGTTGTCATCTTGGTTGTTCATCCAGGAGCGCAGCACCATGGCAACGGCACGGGGGTCTTTCATCGCCATGTCGCGGGCGCGTTGCAGGTTGTCTTCGTAGCGGTTGATTTCGCGCTCGCGGGCCACCGTCATGGCCGCGCGTTCGGCCTCGAGGCGTTCGGCTTTGGCGACCTCGGGGTCGACCTGCGGGAAGAAGTAGTCCATCGCCGCCGGCTTGATCTTGCGGTAGAGCCACAGCAGGACGGCCGCGAAGATCAGCCAGCCGATGATGGTCTTGGCCAGGGCGATCAACTCGGGGTCGCGCCAGAAGGGCACGGTGGGCTCGGCGTCGTTGAAGGCGCTGTTGACCAGGTTGAGCGAGTCGCCGCGATTGTCCGAATAGCCCATGGCCTCCTTGACGAGGTCGGTGAGCTTGGCGAGCTCTTCGGGCGGCAGGGGTTGGGGATCCCTGCCGTCCTTGCCGGGCAGGTTGTTGATGACCACGGCCACCGACAGGCGCTTGAGCACGCCCACCGGCGCCTTGGTGTGGCTGATGGTGCGGTCGAGCTCGTAGTTGGTGGTGGCGTCGTGCCGGTCGTTGGTCGGCACGTTCTGCTGCTGGGCGGCGGCCTGTTGGGCCGCGGTTTGCTGGGCGGCCTGGGCGGCTTGGGGATTGACCGCGCCGGGCTGGCCCGGCTGGGCCGGCGGGTTGACGATGGGCGCCTGCGCATTGGGCGGCGCCTGGTTGCTCAGCGCGCCGGGCACGCCCTGGGCCGCGTTGGCGCCGGTCTGCTTCGAATCGCTGGTTTGCTGGCTGCGGATGGAGGCCTGGCCGGGGTCCTGGTTGGGGCGGTAGGTTTCGGAGGTTTCCTCGTGGCGCGAGAAATCGACGTCGGCGCTGGCCTGGGCATGCACATTGCCCGGACCGACCAGCGGGTTGAGGATGGTGAGGATGCGCTCGACGGTGCGCTGTTCGACTTCGCGCACGAAGCGCAGCTGGTCGGCGTCCATGCCGCGGCCTTCGCCCTGCGGCGCGGACAGCAGGCGGCCGTTCTGGTCGACGATGGAGACGTTGTCGGCGTTGAGTTCTGGAACGCTGGAGGCCACCAGGTAGGAGATGGCCGACACTTGCGCCTGGCTCAGGCTGCGGCCGGGGTAGACGCTGATCAGCACCGAGGCGGTGGGCGCCTGGCGCTCGCGCACGAACAGGGACTGGCGGGGCAGCGCCAGGTGCACGCGGGCGTGCTGCACGGTGTTCATGGCTTCGATGGAACGGGCGAGCTCGCCCTCCAGGCCGCGCTGGTAATTGATTTGCTCGGTAAACTGGCTGGCCCCGAAGCGGGCGTTGTCCATGATCTCGAAGCCGATCGAACCGCCGCGCGGCAGCCCCTGGCTGGCCAGTTGCATGCGGGTGTTGTAGACGCGGTCGGCGGGCACCAGCAGCGCCGTGCCGTTGTCGTTGAACTTGTAGGGCACGTTCATCTGCCCCAGGGCGGTCACGATGGCGCCGCCGTCGCGATCGTCCAGGTTGGAGAACAGGACTTTGTAATCCGGGTCGCGGCTCCAGAGCACGGCAACGGCGATGAGGGCCACGAGCGCTGCCGCGGCGCCCAGCAGGATGGGCTTGGGCAGGGCTTTGATTCTGGCGAGAACCGGAAACCTTGCCAGAATCGTGGTGCCGAGAGCAGCCTGTTGATTCATCGGCGGCTCCCGCAAGCTGCGGGGTGCAGAATTGGATACGACATGGGCGGCAAGGAAGACTTGTTACGCATGTAGCGTGACTTTAGATTGGGAGCCTGGATTATGGCCGCCCCCCGGAGTCCGCCAATCGACGAAAACGAGCGGATTTCTGGTGTTATTTGTTTCAACTGTCCCCAGTCATGGACCAGTCATGGACGCAGTGCTGTTACATGTGAACTATCCGGTGTTTTGGCGGCTTTTGCGGGCAATGGCCGGGCGGTGGCCACGTTACGCTGGCGACCATCCCATTGACGTCAGCAAGGAGATCCGACCATGGCGGTTTCAGGCGTGTCCGGTGTCGAAAGCATGCTGCAGCAGATGCGCGCGCTGGTCGAGGCGGCCCAGAAGGGCGTGTCCGACCCGTCCGAGTTGTCGCCGTCCGTGCCGTCCCAGCAGGCGGTCAGCTTCGCCGACGAACTCCATCAGTCGATCAAGCGCATTTCCGACGCGCAGAATGCCTCCACGGCCCAGGCCAAGGCTTTCGAGCTGGGCGATCCCCGCGTGTCGCTCAATGACGTCATGATCGATATGCAAAAGGCCAGCATCGGTTTCCAGACGGCGATGCAGGTGCGCAACCGCCTGGTCGAGGCCTACCGCGAAGTGTCGTCGATCTCGATGTAACGCCGTTCAGCCGTCCAGGCTGAACTGCCGCAGGCTTTGCGGAAACGGCGTGATCATCAGCAGGCTCCGGTCGCTGAACTGCAGGACTGTCGACGGGCCGGCGTGAAACTGCATGCCTGTCTTGTGGTCGTGGATCCGGCCATGAAAGCCCAGGGTCAGCGCGGCCAGCCTGGCCAGTTCGGCTTCGTTTTCCAGCAGATCGGCGTGGGCCTCGCCAAGTCGCCAGAAAAAGAGCGACGACCGCGCATCGATTCCCAGGATGCGGACCCCCAGATCCAGCTCATCCCCGGTGTTGCGCAGCCGTATCCGGCATTCGGGATGCGCCAGAGCCGCCAGGGCGTGGCGGATATCCATGGCCTGGCGCAGCCAGGCGTCGGGCAAGGGGAACTCGGAAGGGGCAGCAGGCACGGGGGCCACCGACCGGTCAGGCAGGGTTGGGGGGGCCCGCGGCAGGCTTGCCTGCCTGAGCCTGGCCGGGCAGGCCGCGCGACTCCAGGCGGTACAGCCAGGCTAGCAGTTCCGCCACGGCCAGATAAAGCTGGGGCGGGATGTGGGAGTCCAGGTCGACCTGCATGAGCAGGCCGACGAGCTCGGACGACTCGTGCACGTACAGGCCGTGTTCGCGCGCGGCGCGCACGATGGTGTCGGCCAGCTTGCCGTAGCCCTTGGCCACGACGCGGGGCGAGGCGTCGTGTTCGTCGTACGAGACGGCCACGGCCGCTCGGCGGGGGTCGGGATAGCCAATACCGCTCATGGAAGGTCGAAAGGCGAAGGGGGTTGGGCGTCGACGCTGAGCTGGCTGAGGGTCAGCCCGGCCGCGGCGAACCGATGGCGCAGCGCCTCGCTGTTCTGGTTGAGTTCACCGGCGCTGCTGGGGGCGACCAGGCTCAGTATCACCTGATTGCCCGAAAGATTCAGGCGCGCCTGGACCAGGCCCAGGCGCGGCAGCTCGAGCTGCAGGCGGGTGGCCCAGTGCGTGTCGTCGATGATCTCGCCGCCCTGGCTGCGATCGCGCTCCACCTCCCATTCCATCTCGACGCCGGGCCAGGCCTGGCCTTGCCAGGCCAGGGCCTGGTTGGCCAGCACATCGAGCTGTTGCCGGACCAGCGTGGTGGCGTCGGGATGGATGCCGGCCAGGGGGTTGGAATTGTCGGCGCCCAGCGCGCTGGAAAGGTTCAGGCTGGTGGCGCTATTGCCCGACGCGCCGCCGGGCGTGTTCAGCAGGCTGCCGGGCGCATTTTGCGTGGCGGTCAGGCCGGCGGCGCTGCCCCAGGACGCATTGGGCGCGAGCGTTGCGGGGGAGTTAGTTTGCGTGGG
>DASWPO010000048.1:0-14742 GCA_036404015.1 Bordetella sp.
CCATGCATACAACCTATTGAATCTTCACACCTAGGCCGCGGGCCCCGCCGCGTCAGGGCCCGCTGCGGCGCAGTTCCCGCCAATGCGCCCGCAGCAGCGTGACGATGTCATGCACCGGCCGGCCGGTGGCCTGCTCGATGGCCTCGCGGTAGGGCGGCATATTGGTGCACTCCAGCACGATGCTGCGCACGCCGGGATGGCTGCGCACCAGTTCCTGCGCCCCTTCCACCACATTGCGCCGGGCCTCGTCCAGGTCGAGCTGCGTGTGGTTGAACAGCAGGCGGGTGTGGAACTCGCTGCCGGGCCGGATGCCCTGCACCGGCGTGCCCGCCGGCACCCCGGCGCGCGCCAGCAGCGCGGGCGTCAGGGACTGCGCGTCGATGGTCAGCACGCCCGGCGCTTGCAGGCCGGCGCACTGCAGCAGGCTGGAGGCCACCACCGGCACGTCCAGCGCTCCCGCCAGGTCGGGCTGAAAGCCCGCCAGGAAGCCGCAGCTCGTGGAGATCAGCGCCGCGCCCTGGCCGGCCAGCGTGCGCGCGGCCGCGATGAAGGGCGCCAGCAGCGCCGGATCGCCCTCGCGGATGACCCGCACGGGCGAGGCGCCCCTCACCGTGACGTAGCGCACGGGAATGTCCAGCGCGGCGAACGTCGCCGGATTGCCGATGTCGCCGGGCGGGCGCGGAAAGCGCGTGTCCAGCATCAGGACGCCCAGAAAGCCCATAAATTCATTCCAAGGTCTAAAATCGCGCCTTCGGGCAAAATATTGCGCCCCGCAAGCCGCGCCAAAATCCATACTACAGGGGAATTCCATGCGATTCATGCACAGCATCGTCAAGGCCGTCGCCGCCGTTTCCTTGGCCGCCGCCGGTTTCACCGCCGCGGCGCAAAGCGCCGGGGAAACCGGCTGGGAACAGGTGCAGCGCACCAAGGTACTGCGCGTCGGCGTGATCGCCGATGCCATTCCGTACTTCCACAAGGATCTGGCCACCGGCAAGTGGGACGGCTTCGGCCCCGACTTCGCCGACAGCCTGGGCAAGTCGCTGGGCGCCAAGGTCCAGTTCGTCGAGACCACCTGGGGCAATGCCGTGCTCGACCTGCAGTCGAACAAGATCGACGTGATGTTCGGCCTGGCGCCCACCCCGGAGCGCGCCAAGGCGGTCGACTTCTCCGACACGCTGTTCGTCAACACCTATACCTCGGTGTGCAACAAGGCCAACGCCGGCAAGAGCTGGGCCGACCTCAACAACCCCAACGTGAAGATCAGCGTGGACGTCGGCTCCAGCAACGACATGGCCGCCACCAAGATGGCGCCCAACGCCAATATCCAGCGCTTCGACAGCCAGGGCGCGGCCACGCTGGCCCTGCAGTCCGGCCGGGTCGACTGCCAGGTGCTGGTGATCCTGCTGGCCCAGCCCATGCTGGTCAAGGTGCCCGACGCCGGCACCCTCACCATTCCCGAACCCTTCTTCTCCAACGCCACCTCCATCGGCCTGCGCAAGGAATCCGATCCCAAGCTGCGCGAAGCGGTCAACAAGTGGCTGGCCGACGCCCGCAGCCGCGACGAGATCAAGAGTGTCATCCTGAGCAATATGCAGAAGCTCGTCGGCGTGAAGCCCGAGTCCTTCCCGGCCAACGTGAAGTTCTAAGCAGGTCGGCGCCATGGCGGGTTATACGTGGCACTTCGATGTGCTTTGGCAGTATCGCGCGATCCTCCTGAGCGGGTTGGGCTACACGATACTGTTCACCATCATCTGCGTGGCGCTGGGCCTGCTGGTGGGGCTGCTGACGGGGATGGGCCGGCTGGCCCGCTCGGCCTGGATCACCGCCCCCATCCGGGCCTACATCGAAGTGTTCCGCTGCACGCCGGTGCTGGTGCAGCTGATCTGGTTCTACTATGCCCTGCCCGTGCTGGCCGGCATTTCGATATCGGCGCCCGTGGCGGCGGCCCTGTGCCTGTCGCTCTACGGCGGCGCGTTCTATTCCGAGATCATCCGCGGCGGCATCATCGCCACCGACGCCGGGCAGACCGAAGCCGGCCAGGCCCTGGGCATGACGCGCGCGCAGGTGATGCGGCGCATCGTGCTGCCGCAGGCTTTCAAGCGCATGGTGCCGCCGCTCATCAACCAGTCCATCATGCAGTTGAAGAACACGTCGCTGCTGTCCGTGCTGGCGCTGCCGGACCTGCTCTACCAGGGCCAGGTGATCGCGCACGACTCCTACCGCCCGCTGGAAATCTACACCTTGGTCGCCGTGCTGTATTTCGTCGTGCTGCTGCCCGTGACGATCTGGGCCAAGCGCCTGGAATTCGGCGGTTCCACGGCCAAGGAACTGTAATGACGCAAGTCCTCATCGAGATCCGCGATCTCGAAAAGTCCTTCGGCCGGCACGCCGTCCTGAAAGGCATCAGCCTCGAGGTCGCCAAGGGCGACGTGGTGGCGCTGATCGGGCCCTCGGGCTCGGGCAAGTCCACCCTCCTGCGCTGCATCAACCTGCTGACCCTGCCCGACGCGGGCAAGGTGCGGGTGGGCGAACACCACGCCGCCTTCGGCCAGAACGCCACCCGCCTGCCGGGCGACCGCGATCTGGCGAACTTCCGCGCCCGCACGGGCATGGTGTTCCAGCACTTCAACCTGTTCCCGCACATGACCGCGCTGGGCAATGTGATGGAAGGCCCCATCACCGTGCTCAAGCAGAAAAAGGCGCAGGCCGAGGCCACGGCGCGCGAGCTGCTGCAAAAGGTGGGCCTGGCCGACAAGGCCGATGTCTACCCCGACAAGCTCTCGGGCGGGCAGAAGCAGCGCGTGGCCATCGCCCGCGCGCTGGCCATGCGCCCCGAGGTCATGCTGTTCGACGAGGCCACCTCGGCGCTCGACCCCGAACTGGTGGGCGAAGTGCTGCAGGTAATCAAGTCGCTGGCCCGCGAGGGCATGACCATGATCCTGGTCACGCACGAAATCGCCTTCGCCCGGGAAGTGGCCGACCAGGTGATCTTCATGCGCGACGGCGTGGTGGTGGAATGCGGCCCTCCGTCGCAAGTGATCGAGGCGCCGCGGCAGGAGGCCACGCGCAGCTTCCTGGCGCGCTTCAAAGAAGCGCATGCCTGATCCTTCGATGGCTAGCGGGGATCTCGGGGCATCGCCCCATGGCTACGGTAGATGTCGAGCGTGAGCGCCTGACCGTCGTGCGACAGAAACGTCGCCGCCCCTTCGGCCGCACCCTCGGCGGACTCGGCGACGCGGGCGAACATATGCGTTTCGTACTCTGACACGGCATCGTCCCATTGCGGGCATGCGGCCAGCGATTGCGCAAGTTCGGCCGCATCGAGCATGGCGTTGTTCACGCCCTCGCCGCCGAAGGGCGACATGACATGCGCCGCGTCGCCGATCAGGGTGAGACCCTGGCGGTGCGTCCAGCAGTGCCCCACGGGCAAGGCATGGATCGGCCGTATCGCGAAATGATCGTTGCTGGCACGGAACAGGTCCAGGAGATTGTCGGCATATCCCGCGTATTCGCGCAGCAAGCCCTCGCGGATGGCTTTCGGCGACGTGACATCGAAGCGTCGCTCCACCCAGCCCAGCGGGACGCGAAAGATGGCATAGCCGCAGAAATGCGAGTTGCCATTTCGCTGCACGATGATTGCCTTGCCGCCGCCTTCCACGTGCATCTTGCCGCGGCCGACCAGCCGCGCCAATCCCGGATGGGAACGGTCGACGTCATCGATACGGAATTCGACAAAGCAAAGGCCGCTGTATTGGGGCTGGTACGGCGACAACAGCGGACGCACGCGCGACCAGGCGCCATCGGCGCCGATCACGAGATCGAAAGGGCCTTCGGGAACCGCATCGAACGCCAGGACCCAGCGGCCGTCGCCATGGTCCCGAATCCCGCGCAGCGGCCGGTTCCAGCGGACCATCCCGCGCGGCAGCGCATCGAGCAGCATGGCGCGCAACGCCGTCCGATCGACTTCGGGACGATTGCCGTGCGCGGCGCCCTGCTCCTCGAAAAGCCCATGCGCGCAGGGGTCGAGCAGCCGAGTCCCTTGATCTTCATAACGGGCAATCGCCTGGAACGCGTCCGCCAATCCGGCGCGGCGCAGCGCCAGCAGGCCGGATTCCGGGTGCAAGTCCAGCGTGCCGCCCTGCGGCCGTTCGAGCGGGTGCGCCTCGCGCTCGAATACCGCGGCGTCCATGCCCTGAAGATGCAGGAGGCGGGCCAGCGCGAGTCCGCCGGGACCTGCGCCGACGATGGCGATCTTCGGGCTTGCATTCATGGAGGAATCCATCAAAATAGGTACCTATCTAAAGTATATAGGTGCCTATTTAAATGTCAACCGAAGCAGAAAGCGGCGACGCCGCCCTGCCCATGCGGCTGCTTGGCCAGGCAACCCGGACATTTGCCAGGCTGGTCGACGCGCCCTTGCGCCAATTGGGGTTTGCGATGAGCCAGCTGCCCGTGCTCGTGACGCTGAAGACCGCCGGCGCCTTGTCCCAGGCGGAGCTGGCGCGCATGGCGCAGGTCGAGCAGTCCAGCATGGCCCAGCTCTTGAATCGCATGGAGCGCGACGGCCTGGTCAAGCGCGGGCCCGATCCAGCCGACGGACGCAGCCGGCTGATCTCGCTGACGGCCCGCGCTTGCAGGCAGATGCCCGACGGCAAGTCGGTCATGGACAAAGCCTGCGAAACGGCCTTGACGGGATTCAGCACGGCAGAACGGACGCAGTTGCGAAAGCTATTGCTGAGGATCGATGCCAATCTGGAACGGGCGCTCGCGGAAAGAGACCGCGAGCGATAGCCCGGGAATCAGGCGCGACTCACGCTTGCGGGTTGATCTCGAACAAGCGCCGGTGCTCGCGGATCGCGTAGCGGTCCGTCATGCCGGCAATGTAGTCGGCGATGGCGCGCGCCTGCGCGGTTTCTTCGCCGCGGTGGTAGTCGGGCGGCAGCAGGCGCGGGTCGTCCAGAAAGGCCGTGAACAGCTCGCGCACCACGCGGCGCATCTTGGCCGTCATGCGCATGACCTGGTAATGCCGGTAGAGGTTGTCGAACAGGAACGTCTTGAGCGCATCGGCCTCGCGGCGCACGGCATCCGAGAAACCGGCCAGAGGCGGCGCGCGGCGCACGTCGTCGGCGCTGGCCGGCGCATGCGCCGCAATGCGTTCGCGCGTGGTGGCCGTCAGGTCGACGATGAGCGTGTTGATCATGCGGCGGATGGTTTCCGACACGGCGCGGCGCGGCACGAGCTGCGGGTATTGCTTGACCACCTCGGCATGGTGGCGGGCGAAGATCGCCACGTCCTGCATCTGCTCCACGGAGATCAGGCCCGAGCGGATGCCGTCGTCGATGTCGTGGTTGTTGTAGGCCACCTCGTCGGCCAGGTTGGCCAGTTGCGCCTCCAGCGAGGGCTGGGTGCGCTCGAGAAAGCGGCGGCCCACGTCGCCCAGCTGGCGCGCATGCGCCACCGAACAGTGCTTAAGTATGCCTTCGCGCGTCTCGAAGCACAGGTTCAGGCCGTTGAATTCGGCATAGCGCTCTTCGAGCTCGTCGACCACCCGCAAGCTCTGCAGATTATGTTCGAAGCCGCCGGCGGCCGGCGCCAGCTCGCGCATGCAGGCATTGAGCTCGTCCTGCCCGGCATGGCCGAAGGGCGTGTGGCCCAGGTCGTGCGCCAGCGCGATGGCCTCGATCAGGTCTTCCGAGAGCCCCAGGCTGCGCGCCACGGTGCGGGCGATCTGCGCCACTTCCAGGCTGTGCGTCAGCCGCGTGCGGAACAGGTCGCCTTCGTGGTTGACGAAGACCTGGGTCTTGTATTCGAGCCGGCGAAAGGCGGTGGAGTGAACGATGCGGTCGCGGTCGCGCTGGAATTCGCTGCGGTTGCCCGATGCCGGCTCGGCGCGCAGGCGGCCGCGCGTGAAGGCGGGGTCGCAGGCATAGGGCGCCAGGCCTGGGGTCGGGGTCGATGCGGCTGCCGTCATGACCGCTGCGTCCTCAGCCCGCCGTAGCGGCCGTGGCATGGGCTGTCGTCTGCGCCAGCGTATCGCGCAGCGCCGCCTCGGGCGCGGCGCGGCTGACGGCCTCGCCGATGCGCGGCAGCAGCACGAACTTGATCTCGCCGCCCTCGGTCTTCTTGTCGACCTGCATCAGCGCAAGCCAGCGCTGCGCCCCCAGGTCGGGCGCGGTGACGGGGCAGCCGATGGCCGCCACCAGCTCGCGCACGCGGGCCACGTCGGCCGGCGCGAAGCCCGTGACGCGGGCCGACAGTTCGGCGGCCTGCACCAGGCCGCAGCCCACGGCCTCGCCGTGCAGCCACTCGCCATAGCCCAGGCCGGACTCGATGGCATGGCCGAAGGTATGGCCCAGGTTGAGAATGGCGCGCAGCCCGGACTCGCGCTCGTCCTTGCCCACCACCTGCGCCTTGAGCTCGCAGGAACGGCGGATGGCGTAGGACAGCGCCTCGCGGTCGAGCGCGCGCAGCCTGGCGGCATGGGCTTCGCACCAGGTCCAGAACTCGGGGTCGAGTATCAGGCCGTACTTGATGACCTCGGCCAGGCCGGCCGAGATCTCGCGCGCCGGCAGGGTGGCCAGCACCTCGGTGTCGATCTCCACCGCCAGGGGCTGATGGAAGGCGCCGACCATGTTCTTGCCCAGCGGGTGGTTCACCGCCGTCTTGCCGCCCACCGAGGAGTCCACCTGCGCGAGCAGCGTGGTGGGCACCTGCACGAAGCGCACGCCGCGCATGTAGACGGCGGCCGCGAAGCCCGCCATGTCGCCGATCACCCCGCCGCCCAGCGCCACCAGCACGCAGCGCCGGTCGCAGCGGTTTTCGAGCAGGGCGTCGAAGATCAGGTTGAGCGTCTGCCAGTCTTTGTGGACCTCGCCGTCGGGCAGTTCGACGAGGATCACGCGGCGGCCGGTGCGAGCCAGGGCGGCCTGCGCGCGCGCCGCGTACAGCGCCCCCACGGTGGGATTGGTGATCAGGGCGATGGAGGTGGCGTCGGCCGGGATGCTGGCGTCGAGCAGGTCGAGCCGGCCGGCGCCGATATGGATGGGATAGCGCCCGCCGGGCGTATCGACGTGAACCACGGCCGTCATGATGCGATCTCGGTGTTGTAGAGCCTGGACAGCAGCTGCTTGACCACGATGTTGACCGAGCAGGTGCCGGTATCGACGACCAAGTGGGCCGCCTCGGCATAGAGCGGGTCGCGCGCGGTCATCAGCTGGCGCAGGGTGCCGCGCGGGTCTTCGGTGGCCAGCAGCGGCCGGTTGCGGTCGCGCGAGGTGCGGCGAAACAGTTCCTCGAGCGAGGCGCGCAGGTAGACCACCAGGCCGCGCTCGTGCAGCAGGCGGCGGTTTTCCGGGTCCAGGATGGCGCCGCCGCCGGTGGCCAGTACGATGCCGCGCCGTTGGGTACACTCACACAAGGCCTGGGCTTCGCGCCGGCGAAATCCCGCCTCGCCTTCGATCTCGAAAATCACGGGCACGCGCACGCCGCAACGCGCCTCCAGTTGATGATCCAGATCCACGAATTCACGGCCCAGTATCCGGGCCAGTCCGCGCCCGATGGTGGTCTTGCCCGCGCCCATCATGCCGACCAGGAACAGCGGCCGGCCATCGGCCAGGCAGGCGGGCTGGTTGGCGGCGCACGGCCCGAGGGGCTCGGCCAGCGCCGCAGACGCCGACGGTTCAGTCTCGGACGAGACCTCAGGCTCGTCCGGGAGCGGACGGGGGTTCGCTTGCCTATTCATGGCGGCATTATCCCATTGCCGCCAGTTGTGCGCTTACCACAGACGGGGCTATTTGTTACAGCCCTCGGGCCCGCTTGCCCGGAACTAGACTGAGATAAAAAGTAAAATCTTCGCGATGAGCACGCGCCAGAATTCCTCCAAGCAAGACCCGCAGCCCGCATCGGGGGGCTCCTGGATATTGCGGTTTTTCCTCAAGACGGCCATTTTCTTCGGGGGGCTCGGCCTGTGCGTCGTGCTGCTGGCCGCCATGGGCATGGCCCTGGCCTGGCCCAACCTGCCCGACCTGCACGCCATGACCGACTACCGGCCGCGCGTGCCGCTGCGCGTGTATACGGCCGACAACGTGCTCATCGGCGAATTCGGCGAAGAACGCCGCAACGTGCTGCGTTTCTCCGAAATCCCCGACCTCATGAAATCGGCCGTGCTCTCGGCCGAGGACGACCGCTTCTACCAGCACGGCGGCGTGGACTGGGCGGGCGTGATCCGCGCCGCGGGCACCAACCTGGTCAGCGGCTCCAAGGCGCAGGGCGCCAGCACCATCACCATGCAGGTGGCGCGCAATTTCTACCTGTCGTCCGAGAAGACCTACTCGCGCAAGTTCTACGAACTGCTGCTCACCTTCAAGATCGAATCGCAGCTCAGCAAGGACCAGATCCTCGAGCTGTACATGAACCAGATCTACCTGGGCCACCGCGCCTACGGCTTCTCGGCCGCGGCGCGCACCTATTTCGGCAAGCAGCTGGCCGACCTCACGCCGGCCGAGGCCGCCATGCTGGCGGGCATCCCCAAGGCGCCTTCGCGCTACAACCCGATCTCGAACATGGCCCGAGCCGAAGTGCGCCAGCACTACGTGCTGGGCCGCATGCTGGCGCTGGGCTACCTGACCGAGCCCGAATACAAGACCGCGATGGACCAGAAGCTGGCGCTGCGCTCGAACGAGAACTCGCCCACCGGCACCTACGCGGTGCACGGCGAGTACGTGGCCGAGCTGGCTCGCCAGCTGCTCTACAGCGTCTACCAGGACAATCTGTATTCGCGCGGCATCAACATCTACACCACCGTCCGGTCCAAGGACCAGGATCTCGCCTACCGCTCGCTGCGCGACGGCGTGCTCGAATACACGCGCCGCTCGGCCTACCCCGGCCCGGAAGACAATATCGACCTGCCCGCCGACGCCGAGCGCAACCCGCAGGCGCTCGACGACACGATCGACGAGGTGATCGACAAGTACCCCGACAGCGGCGGCGACATGTTCACCGGCGTGGTGCTTTCGGCCAGCCCCACCGAAATCCGCGTGGCGCGCAGCTCCAAGGAAATCATCACCGTCAACGACAAGAAGGCGCTGCTCACCGTGGCCCGCGCGCTGGGCGACAAGGCCAAGTCCGACGTGCGCATCAAGCGCGGCTCGGTGGTCTACGTGCACAAGAACCCCGACGGCGCCTGGGAAGTGATCAACTATCCCGCCGTGCAGGCCGCCTTCGTCACGCTCACGCCCAATGACGGCGCCATCCGCGCCATGGTGGGCGGCTTCGACTTCTACCGCGGCAACTTCAACCGCGTCACGCAGGCCTGGCGCCAGCCGGGCTCGAACATCAAGCCCTTCATCTATGCCTCGGCGCTCGAGCGCGGCCTGTCGCCGGCCACGCAGATCTCCAACGAGCCGTTCTACCTGTCGGCCGAACAGACGGGTTCCAAGCCCTGGGCGCCCAAGAACTATGGCGACGAGTACAACCCCATGCTCACCATGCGCCAGGCGCTGTACAAGTCCATGAACCTGGTCACGGTGCGCATCATGCAGGCCGTCGGCCCGGCCTACGCGCAGAGCTACCTGATGCGCTTCGGCTTCGACAAGTCGCGCCAGCCGGCCGTGCTGCCCATGGCGCTGGGCGCGGGCACGGTCACGCCGCTGCAGCTGGCGGGCGCCTATTCGGTGTTCGCCAACGGCGGCTACCGCGTCACGCCCTTCCTGATCGATCACGTCACCGACAGCAACGGCAAGCCGCTGATGCAGGCCAAGCCCACCCAGGCCGGCGACGAATCCATCCGCGCCATCGACCCGCGCACCGCCTACGTCATGAACGACCTGCTGCAGGGCGTGGCCACCTACGGCACGGCCGCCCGCGCCCACGCCGTGCTCAAGCGCGACGTGGCCGGCAAGACAGGCACCACCAACGACTCGAACGACGCCTGGTTCTCGGGCTACACCTCGGGCCTGGAAGGCACCGCCTGGCTGGGCTACGACCAGCCGCGCTCGCTGGGCGCCAAGGAAACCGGCGGCGGCGTGGCCCTGCCGATCTGGCTGGGCTATATGCAGGAAATGATCAAGACCCTCCCCGAGCAGCCCCCGCGCCCACGCCCCGACGGCCTGATCGTCGACAACGGCGAGCTGTATTTCTCGGAATATCCGCCCGGCCAGGCCGTGGCCTCGCTGGGCCTGGGCAGCGACGCCCAGCAAGCCGCGGCGCAGCAGGACACCCTGGGCGACTTCCTGAGCGGCCTGACCGGCGGCGGCAGCAAGGCCAATTGACCGGTTGAATATCGATCGGTGAATATCGATCGCTTTGATTCGACGCGCGCCCGCCGGGCCCGCCAACGGCGGGCCGCGCTTCAGAGGCGCACGGTCAGGGGCGTGTCGGCCGCCGACGAACAGATCTGCGACAAAGCCTCGGGCAGGGCCGGGCCGCCGCGCGTGTCGTTCCAGCCGCGGCCGTCATAGCGGTAATGAAAGCCGCCGCTGCGCGCCGCCACCCAGATTTCCTGCATGGGCGCCTGGGAATTGATCACGATATGGATGCTGTTGTCGAAAACCAGGGTCAGCACATGGCCGCTGCGGCTGGTTTCGATGTCGAGGTCGGTCGTGGCCGCCCAATCGTCGGCCTGGCTCTCGATGCTGTCGAGTACCTGGTCGACCAGGGCAAGGAATTCGGTTTCGGTCATAATCCAACCTGCTATCGATTACGGAGTCTTCTGTGCATCTTGTGCGCCTGGTACGCAGCCGCCCCATCCCCCGCATTGTAGCCATGCTGGCCGCCGCCGGCGCATTGGCCGCCGGCGTGGCCGCCTGCGGCTACAAGGGCCCGCTCTACATGCCGGGCAGCCCGCAAGACGTCCACCGGCGCCAGCCGCCGCCCGCCCTCAAGCCGGGCGAAACCCCGAGCGAGGCCGCCACGCCCGACACCGCCGCGCCCGCGCCCCAGCCGGACACTGCCGGCGACGCCGCCAAGCGCACCAATCCCGTACCGAACCTGTTCCAATAATGAGCACCGCACCCGCCGCCCAGGCCGAATTGGCCGGCCACCCGCATTTCCATTACCGCGATGGCGTGCTGCACGCCGAGGGCGTGCCGCTGGACAAGCTGGCGGCCGAGCTGGGCACGCCGCTCTACGTGTATTCGCGCGCCGCGCTGGGCGCCGCCTGGAACCGCTACCACCAGGCCGCCGGCACCCGACCGGTGCTGGTCTGCTATGGCATGAAGGCCAATTCCAACCTGGCCGTGCTGCGCGAATTCGCCCGCCTGGGCGCGGGCTTCGACATCGTGTCGGGCGGCGAACTGGCGCGCGTGCTGGCCGCCGGCGGCGACCCGTCCAAGGTGGTGTTCTCGGGCGTGGGCAAGCAGGCCTGGGAAATGCGCGCCGCCATCGAGGCCGACGTGAAGTGCTTCAACGTCGAGTCGCAGGACGAGCTCTACCGCCTCTCGGACGTGGCCCGGGGCCTGGGCCGGCGCGCCCGCGTGTCGCTGCGCGTGAACCCCGACGTCGACGCGCAGACGCACCCCTACATTTCCACCGGGCTGAAGGAAAACAAGTTCGGCATCGCCATCGAGGCCGCCCCCGAGGCCTACCGCATCGCGGCCGGGCTGCCGGGCCTGGAGGTGGTGGGCGTGGACTGCCACATCGGCTCGCAGCTCACCGACATCAGCCCGTATTTCGACGCGCTGGAAAAGCTCATCGACCTGATCGACACGCTGGCCGCCTCGGGCATCGCCATCGCCCACCTGGACCTGGGCGGCGGCCTGGGCATCCGCTATACCGACGAGATCCCGCCCTCGCCCCAGGCGCTGCTCGACCGCGTGTTCGCGCGCCTGCAGGCGCGCGGCTACGGCCACCTGCACCTGGTGCTGGAGCCGGGCCGCTCGCTGGTGGGCAATGCCGGGCTGCTGCTGACGACGGTGCAGTTCCTCAAGCTGGCGCCCGCGCGCAACTTCGCCATCGTCGACGCCCATGAACGACCTGCTGCGGCCCGCGCTGTACGAGGCCTATCACGGCCTGCGCGCGGTGCGGCCGCGCCCGGGCGAGGCGCGCGTGTACGACGTGGTGGGCCCGGTGTGCGAAAGCGGCGACTGGCTGGCCAAGGCGCGCGAGCTGTGCGTGCAGCAGGATGACGTGCTGGCGCTGGAATCGGCCGGAGCCTACGGCATGACGATGGCCAGCAACTACAACTCGCGTCCGCGGCCCGCGGAAGTGATGGTGGATGGCGGCAGGTACTACGTGGTGCGCAGGCGCGAGTCGCTCGATGACGTGATGCGCGGCGAGTCCGTGTTGCCGGACTGAGTCGAGCTTTTAAAAGCCTGACCGCGGGTCAGGCCTTGCACGGCCGGCAACGCGCCGCCCTGGCGCGTTCACTGCGGGTTGTGCGCCGGCGTGAGCGCAAAGCCGCCGGCGTGGAAAATGAGCGGCGCCGCGGCGTTGTAGCCGCAGTGCTCGACCTCGCCCACCATGATGAGGTGGTCGCCTTCCTGATACTGGCTGCGGTTGCGGCATTCGAACCAGGCGGCGCTCTCGTCGGCCAGCATGAGCGTGCCGTTGGGCGCCGTTGCCAGCGGCAGATCGGCAAAGCGCTCGGGCTGCTTGCCGGTGGCGAAGCGCCGCGCCAGCGCGACATGGTCGGCCGCCAGCACGTGGATCACGTAGCGCTCGCACTGCGTCATGGCGGGGTACGACGAGGCCTGCAGCCCGAGGCTCCACAGCACCAGCGGCGGCTCGAGCGAAACCGAATTGAAGGAACTGGCGGCCATGCCGATCGGCGAGCCGTCGGCTGCCTGGGTGGTGATGATCGTGACGCCGGTGGCGAAACGGCCGAGCGCGGCGCGGAAATGGGCGGAATCGAAACTAGGTGTGGATGGCATCACAAAAGACTGGGAACATTTCAAAACCAGTATAATTGAATAAATTATGCAATTCAACGAATTGACGTCAGGAGATGCCATGGACACGCATAGCCCTCAAGCCGCAACCTCGAGCTTTGCTGAAATCCCGCTGATCGATCTGGCGCCCCTCAAAGACGGGCGGCAAGCATCGCGCAGTGCCGTCGCGGCGGAGATCTGCAAGGCCTGCGAGTCGGTCGGTTTTCTTTACCTGGCCAACCACGGCATCGCGGCCAGCCTCATGGACGACATGTTCGGCGTCGCCCGGCAATTCTTCGCCTTGCCTCTCGAAGAGAAGATGCCGTTGAAGCTGGGCGCCTTTTCCGGGTTCCGCGGCTACCTGCCCGCGGGAGTCGAAGGCGGCACCATGGCCGGCAACCGCAAAGAGGTGTTCCAGATCATCAATGAGCAGGCCGACGACGGCGCCGGGACGCTCGATCCGATGTGGACCCAGTCGAATCTTTGGCCCGCATCGTTTCCCACGCTCCGGAAAGTCATGCTGCAGTACCTGGCCGACGTGGAGCGGCTTTCGTTGACCTTGCTGCAATTGTTCGCGATCGGGCTCGAGGTTCCGGAGACCACGTTTTCATCGCGCTTCAACTCCCCGATCAACATGCTGCGCCTGCTCCACTACCCGCCCCAGGCGCCGACGGACAAGGCCATCGGCTCCCAGCCGCACACCGATAGCGGCGCCCTGACCATCCTCGCGCAGGACGACGCGGGCGGCCTCGAATCGGTCGACGACCTCGGGCAATGGTCGCAGGTCAAGCCGATCAAAAACACCCTGGTCGTGAACCTCGGCGAAATGCTCAAGCTCTGGAGCGACGGACGGTTCAGGGCGACGCCGCACAGGGTCGTCAATGCGTCGGGCACCGATCGCATCTCGATTCCGTTCTTCGCGAGCCCGGACATCCCCACGCTGATTCAGCCGGTCATCCGCGCGCAGACGAGAAAGGATGAGATCCAGCTGGTCGGCCACCTCGAGCGCGGCACGCCGAAGACCTCGGGCGAGATCATGTCCAATAGCTGGCATCGCCTCTGGGGCGGCGCGAAGCCCGCGTCGTATTAGTATTAATTAGACCGCCGGCTTGTTGCCGCGCCATTCGCGCACAAGCCCCGCCTGGCGACCCGCGGCGCTTGCTTGAGCCGGGGACGCCGGGCGGCGACCCGAACCACGGGTCGCCAGCGCCGCCAGACCTCAGCCGGCGCGCCAGTTCGTGAAACGCTCCGTGACCTTCGAACCATTGACGGATTCCCACTCGGAGTTGGCGAACGCCACCATCTTGGCGTGGACATCGGAGCCCGGCAGCGCCGCGAGCACGTCCGGCGTCATGAGCTTGTAGGCCTCGGGATTGCCCGCGCCGTAGAACAGGTAGGAACTGAAGCCCGCCTGCCGCTTGGCGTCGGCGAGGTAGTTGATGAACTCCCAGGCCAGCGGCGCGTTTTTCGCGCCCTTGACCATGCCGTAGACCACGTCCGACACCAGGGCATCGTTCCAGACGAGCTCCAGCGGCACGTTTTGCTGCTGCATCATGACGGCGCGGTTGTTCCAGAGCGCAATCATGGAGACCTCGCCGTCGCGGATCAGCTGCTCGGCCTGGCTGCCCTGCGACCACCAGACGTCGATGTGCGGCTTGATCTCGTCGAGCTTCTTGAAGGCGCGCTCGACGTCCAGGGGATAGAGCTTGTCGTGCGGCACGCCGTCGGCCATCAAGGCATACGCCAATACCCGGTTCGCCATGCTCGCCGGCAGGCTGCGCGGGCCGGGGAATTTCTTGACGTCCCAGAAGTCGGCCCAGCTCTGGGGCCCGCCGTTGGGGAACTTGTCCTTGCGGTAGACCAGATTGGTGGCGAGCGT
>DASWPO010000049.1:0-6747 GCA_036404015.1 Bordetella sp.
TCATGGCCACGCGCGGCGGCTATGGCTTGTCGCGCCTGCTGCCGCTGATCGACTGGAAGGCCATGGCCGACAGCGGCAAGCGCTTCGTGGGCCTGAGCGATTTCACGGCCTTCAACCTGGCGCTGCTGGCGCAGACGGGGACGGTCAGCTATACCGGCCCCTGCGCCGCGGCCGATTTCGGCGCCGCGAAAGTCGACGAGCTCACCGCGGCGCTGTTCGGCGAGATGATGCGCGGCGAGCTGGAGATCCTCAGCTTCGAAACCCGCGACGCCGACCCGGTGGATGCCCGCGGCATCCTGTGGGGCGGCAACCTGGCCATGGTGGCCTCGCTCATCGGCACGCCCTATCTGCCCAAGATCAAGAAGGGCATTCTTTTCCTGGAAGACGTGGCCGAGCACCCCTACCGGGTGGAGCGCATGCTGGCCCAGCTATGGCAGGCCGGCGTGCTGCAGAAGCAGCAGGCCATCGTGCTGGGGCACTTCAGCGACTACCGCCTGGCGCCGCACGACGCCGGCTACGACATGCCCGAAGTGGTCAAGTGGCTGCGCCGCACGGTCAAGGTGCCGGTGGTGACGGGCCTGCCCTACGGCCACGTGCGCACCAAGGCCACGCTGCCCATCGGCCGCAAAGTGGGCATCGCCACGGAAAAGGGCATGGCTCACCTGGTGATCGACGAGCACGAGCATTGATTCCGCGTCGGTTCAGGATTTGATCTTGGCTGCCATGCATTCTTGAAGCTGTTCGGCCAGCACGCGTTTCAAGGCACGGGCCGTGGCCTCTTCATAGTCGCCGGTTTCGTGAAGAAATTCTTCGAATGACGATCCTTCATGTTGGTTTGCTTTAACCATGTTGCCATTCCTTGTAGCGGGAGTGCGCCAGCGCTATATCGGCCGCTGGCGTTTTCTGCGTCTGCTTGATGAATCCATGCAACAACAGCATTTTTCCGCCGGCAACGGCAAAAAGCACCCGGGCGATCCGGTTTTCGAGATGGATGCGAACCTCCCAGATCTCGTCTCGCAGAGGGTCCACTCGAGGTTTGCCGATCGGCCATTTGATCTGGACATAGCGTATGTCGGCGCCGATTGTGCGGCGCTCCTCACCGGCTGGAAGCATGATTTTCCGAAGCCGAGGGCAAGTGGAACAACAGCCATGCTTCGGCACATGGCCAGGGGCATTGCAGTGCCGATCACGCGTCCGGGTCGTCGTCGCGCTCCACCACCCACTTGGGCTTGCGCTTTTCCAGGAACGAGGCCAGGCCTTCGCGGCCATCGGGGCTGGCGCGCTGCACCACCAGCCGCGAGATGGTTTCCGCGATGATCTGCGCGTCGATGGGCTTGCCCGCCACGTCGCGGATCAGGCGCTTGCATTCGGACAGCGCCGACGGCGAGGCCAGCATGAACGATTCGAGCAACTGGTGCACGCGCGGGTCGAGCTCGTCGGTCTCGCACAATTCGTGCACCAGGCCCAGCCGCCAGGCCTCGGCGGCGGAAATGGCCTCGCCCGTCAGGAACCAGCGCCGCGCGGCGCGCTCGCCCAGGGCGCGCAGCACGTAGGGGGAAATCATGGCCGGGATCAGGCCCAGCCGGGTTTCGGTGAGCGCGAACCTGGCTTCCCGGGTGGCTACCGCGATGTCGCAGGCCGAGATCAGCCCCAGGCCGCCGGCCATGCAGGGGCCGTGGATGCGGGCGATCACCGGCTTGGGGCAGGTGTGCACGGTATAGAGCAGGGTGGCCAGCGCCTGCGCGTCGGCGCGGTTTTCCGCTTCCGGGGCCTGGGCGCTTTCCTTCATGCGGTTCAAGTCGGCGCCGGCGCAGAAGGCCTTGCCGTGGCCGGCCAGCACGATGGCGCGGAGGGCGGGGTCCTTGCCCAGGGCCTGGAAGGCCTGGGTCAACTCGGCGATCAGCGTGGGGCTGAGCGCGTTGCGCACGTCCGGGCGGTTCATCCAGATGGCGGCGGTCTGCGGGCCGTAGACCACTTCGACGGTCTGCATCGACGCCGGCAGGGCAGATTGCGACATGGGGGTTCTCCTCTTGCCTGTGTCATGTTGTGATAATGGGCAGGGCCAACAATACCGCAGGGCGTGGGGAGGCGGAAATAGGTTTGTGCAAGCCCGGCCCGGACCCACGCCCACGCGCGCTCTTGTTACAATGCCG
This sequence comes from Bordetella sp., assembly GCA_036404015.1. Lineage (GTDB taxonomy): Bacteria > Pseudomonadota > Gammaproteobacteria > Burkholderiales > Burkholderiaceae_B > Bordetella. Next base: position 2,154 of record DASWPO010000049.1, read on the forward strand.
GGTTAGCCACTCACGGCACCCAGCCATTTCGCGCGCCAACCGGCGCGCCGGGCCTGCCCGCACCGTATTCCATCGTGATCTCCACCGCCAACCTCACCATCCAGTTCGGCCCCAAGCCGCTATTCGAAAACGTCAGCGTCAAGTTCGGCGAAGGCAACCGCTATGGCCTGATCGGGGCCAATGGCTCGGGCAAGTCGACGTTCATGAAAATCATCGGCGGCGACCTGGAGTCCTCCAGCGGCAATGTGTCGCTCGACCCGGGCGTGCGCCTGGGCAAGCTGCGCCAGGACCAGTTCGCCTTCGAGGACGTGCGCGTGCTCGACGTGGTGATGATGGGCCACACCGAGATGTGGTCGGCCATGACCGAGCGCGACGCCATCTACGCCAACCTCGAGGCCACGGAAGACGACTACATGCGCGCGGCCGACCTCGAGGCCAAGTTCGCCGAGTACGACGGCTACACCGCCGAATCGCGCGCCGGCGAGTTGCTGCTGGGCCTGGAGATCGGCGTGGACCAGCACAACCTGCCCATGCGCGAGATCGCGCCCGGCTGGAAGCTGCGCATCCTGCTGGCGCAGGCGCTGTTCTCCAACCCCGACGTGCTGCTGCTCGACGAACCCACCAACAACCTCGACATCAACACCATCCGCTGGCTGGAAGACGTGCTCAACGGCTATCAGAGCACGATGATCATCATCAGCCACGATCGCCACTTCCTCAACCAGGTCTGCACCCACATGGCCGACCTGGACTACCGCGAAATCCGCATCTATCCCGGCAACTACGACGACTACATGCTGGCCTCGACCCAGGCGCGCGAGCGCCTGACGGCCAACAACGCCAAGGCCAAGGAGCGCGTGGCCGAGCTGCAGGACTTCGTGCGGCGCTTCTCGGCCAACAAGTCCAAGGCGCGCCAGGCCACCTCGCGCTTGAAGCAGATCGACCGCATCAAGGCCGAGCAGGTCGAGGTCAAGCCCTCCTCGCGCCAGAACCCCTATATCCGCTTCGAGCAGGCCAAGGTCATGCACCGCCTGGCGGTCACGATCGAGCATCTGTCCAAGTCCTACGACGCGCCGGTCATCAAGGATTTCTCGGCCATGGTCGATGCGGGCGAGAAGGTCGCCATCATCGGCGCCAACGGCGTGGGCAAGACCACGCTGCTGCGCATGCTGGCCGGCGACCTGGCGCCCGACTCGGGCACGATCAAGTGGTCCGAGAGCGCCGACCCGGGCTATATGGCGCAGGACGTGTCCGACCAGTTCCAGCAGACCGACATCAATCTGTTCGACTGGATGACCGAGCACCGCCTGCCCGGCGACGACGACCAGTCCATCCGCTCGGCGCTGGGCCGGCTGCTGTTCTCCAGCGACGACCTGCCCAAGGCGCCCAAGGTGCTGTCGGGCGGCGAGAAGAACCGCATGACCTTCGGCCGCCTGATGCTGGGCCGGCACAACGTGATGCTGCTCGACGAGCCCACCAACCACCTGGACATGGAATCGATCGAATCGCTGCAGTTCGCGCTGGAAAAGTACGAAGGCACGCTGTTCTTCGTCTCGCACGACCGCGAGTTCGTCTCGGGCCTGGCCACGCGCGTGATCGAGATCCTGCCCGGCGGCGAGGTCGTCGACTACCGCGGCGCCTACGAAGACTACCTGGCCTCGCGCGGCGTGCAATAAGCGAACCGCAATAAGCGAACCTCAGTCCCGCCTGGGCCGGCGCAGGGTGAAGCGCTCGAAGGGCGCAAGCTGGCCGTCCGGGCCCACCACGTCGTAATAGGTGACCTTGAGGGTGGTGAAATCGCCGGGGTGCGCGCCCGGGTCGAGATCGAAGGCGGCAAAGCCATAGGCGTGCGCGGCATTGCGCACGGCCGACCAGGGCGCGTCTTCCGTTTCATAGACCGGCGCTCGCCTGCCGGTGGCGGGGTTCTTGTCGCCCACGCCCAGGATGACTCGACAGCAGGGCGGGTTGAAGAAGAGCTGGTTGGAGGGCGACGAAGTGCCGCCGCCGCCGATCACCATATGCACCGTGCCCTGGGTGGTGTCGATCACGTCGGTCGCGGTGCCGACCGGGATCGGCGTCAGGGTGGCGTTGTTCTGCCGGCCGCGGATGGGGTGGGAGCGCTCGTAATGGTGCTCGTGGCCGCACACCACCAGGTCCACGCCATACTTGTCGAACAGCGGCAGCCATTCCTGGCGGATGCCGAGATCGGCGCCGTTGAACTTGTCGGCGGTGGAGATGGCGACCTGGTGCATGCAGATCACCAGCCAGTCGATGCCCTTGTCGTCGCGGGCGGCGGCGAGCGCTTTCTCGAGCCATGCTTTCTGGGCGCCGCCGGAATAGCCGCGCACATAGGAATCGCCGCCATCCTGATAGGCGACATCGTCATTGGCGATCGCGATCACCCGCACCGAACCGGCGGTAAAGGCATACCACAGGCCATGCGTCACCTCGGTCTGCCCGGCGGCCGGCGGTAGCGAGAAATAGGTCTGGTAGGCCTGGTAGCCGATCGGCCCGTTGCCCAGCTCGTTCTCGTGGTTGCCGGGCGAAGGCATCCAGGGGCGGTTGCGGGCGCTGCGGGTGTTGTTGTTCCAGAAATCCCACCAGGCGCGGACGCGATCCGTGGCGAGATTGGCGTAGCACAGGTCGCCGTTGAACAAGTGGAAGAGGGGGCGCAGTCGCTCGACGCCGAGCGTGGTGTCGCCGGCGGAGGGCGAGCCGAGATTGTCGTTGACGTAGAGGGCGCCGCTCAGCGTGACGCCGGCGGGCGGGGCGAACAGCTTGCCGAGGGTGGGGGTGCCCTGGTCGCCGAAGCTGGTGAACACAAGGGGCTGGCGTCCGCGCGGCGCGGTGCGGAAGGTGCCGAACTGCGGCTCGGCGCCGTCATGCAGCGCGGCGTAGAGATAGGCGGTGTCGGCGGCGAGCCCGCTGACCTGGGCATGCCAGGCATAGACGGCCTGCGTCGACTTGGCGTCGACATAGCTCGATACGGTGGCGGCCACCGTCTGTTCGAGCCTGCCGTCGAGCCGGCCGATCAGCACGCGCGGCTGCTTCACCGGCTGCAGCGTATGCCAGGACACCACCATCTCGGCGGACGCGTCGGCGCCAAACTGCAGGTGCAGGCCGGCTACCGGCGGCGTCGCCACCGGGTCGGCCATGGCGGCGCGGTCGGCGGCGGCGGGTGTTCCCTCGGCGCTGGCCAGCGATGAGGTCAGCAGCGCACCGGCCCCGATTCCCGCGGCGGCGAGAAGCCTGCGGCGGCTGATGTCGACGTTGATTTCAGGGGAGGACGCGCTCATCGAGGACTCTCAAATAGGGGATAATGGCGTGTCACATTAGCGTGGTACTGTGACACGACAAGGTCACATAGGACACGGCAGCATCATGGCAAGGGATTCAGGGTCAGGCAGCACAGGTTCCATCACCCTCCAGATCCTGCCCTGCGTCGTCTTCACCTTTTTCTGCTATCTGTCGGTCGGCCTGCAACTGGCCGTGCTGCCCGGCTATGTGCACAACGTGCTGGGCTTCGGCCCGGTGGTCACGGGCCTGGCCGTGAGCATGCAGTCCATCGCCACCTTGGTGACCCGCTCGCACGCCGGCGGCCTGTCCGACACCATGGGCCCCAAGCGCGCGGTGCTGTGGGGCCAGGCCATGGGGGCGGGCAGCGGCGTGCTGCTGCTGATGGCCTATGCCTTCGAGCGCAGCCCGGGCTTCAGCCTGGGGCTGCTGCTGGCCGGACGCTGCCTGCTGGGGTTCTGCGAAAGCCTGGTGGCCACCTCGGGCATGACCTGGGGCCTGGGCCGCGTCGGCCCCCAGCACACGGCCCGCGTCATTTCCTGGAACGGCGTGTCGACCTATTCCGGCCTGGCGCTGGGCGCGCCCATCGGGGTGCAACTGGCCGGCGGCTTCAGTTTCGGCGCCATCGGCGCGGCGGTGCTGGGGGTGGGCCTCATCAGCATGGTCATCGCCTGGGGTCGCCCGGACGTTGCCCGGCAAGGCGGCGTGCGCCTGCCGTACCGCAGCGTGATGGCGCGGGTGCTGCCTTTCGGCCTGGGCCTGGGGCTGGGCACCATCGGCCTGGGCATGCTCACCGCCTTCGTGACGCTCTACTACGCCAGCCGGCATTGGGACGGCGCCGCGCTGGTGCTGACGGTGTTCGGCTGCTCGCTGGTGCTGGTGCGCCTGGTGTCGGGCAACGCCATTCCGCGCTTCGGCGGCTTTTCGGTGGCGCTGGTTTCGCTGCTGGTGGAGGCCGTGGGCCTGGCCCTGATCTGGCTGGCGCCTTCGCCCGCGGTGGTGCTGGTCGGCGCGGTATTCACCGGCATGGGGTTCTCGCTGCTGTTTCCGGCCCTGGGGGTGGAAGTGGTGGCGCGGATGCCCGCCGGCAGCCGCGGCGCGTCGATCGGGGTGTTCTCGGTCTTCTTCGACGTGGCCCTGGCGGTGGCGGGCCCCCTGGCGGGCTATATCTCGCAGGGCTTTGGCTTTGCCGCCATCTACCTGGCGGCGACTTGCACCGCCTTGCTGGCGGCCGCCCTGGTGGCGGCGCTGCGGCGCGGCTGGTGGGTGGGGCAGCCGGCGTAGGGACGCGCTGCATGAC
>DASWPO010000050.1:0-22408 GCA_036404015.1 Bordetella sp.
TCCGGCCCGCTCGGAGTGGGTGGAGCGCTGGCGGGCGGCGCACCCCGGCCTGGCCGGGCCGTTCGAGGGCGACCATGTGTTCTGCTTTGCCGACGGTTTTCCCATCCTGGTGACCAACCACGCATCGCTGGACGAACTCAATGCCCGCCTGGCCGCGCAGGGCAAGCCGCCGGTGTCCATGGACCGGTTCCGCCCCAATATTGTGGTGCGGGGCGGGGACTGGGCGGCCTTCGACGAAGACCACACCGTGCTCCTGCGGGCCGGCGCCGCCAGCCTGGCGCTGGTCAAGCCGTGCACGCGCTGCCCGGTGCCCGATGTGGACCCGCTCACGGGCGAGCGCGGCGACGAGCCCGGCCTGACCCTGGCCGCCCTGCATACCCTGGACCTCGGCGTGGTGTTCGGCATGAACGCCATCGTGGCGGAAAAACAGCCAGTTATCCTGAAAATCGGTGATCCTGTCGACATTTCCCTGGATTTCTAGCTGGCGCCACGCCGGCCGGCCCTGCCTTGCGGGGCGATATCCGCCGCTGCCCGGTCCGCAGCCTGGGGCCGTCCCCTAGGGGACGGCCGCCATGGGGCAATAGTAGAATGGCCCCTTCATCCAGCCGGCATCGTTTTTTCTGTTGAAGCGCTCATGAGTTTCCAGGTCACCATCCAGTCCACCCACCATCAATTCCCGGCTGATGCCGACCAGACCGTGCTCGACGCGGCGCTTGCCGCCGGACTCGTGCTGCCCTACAGCTGCCGTACCGGCGCTTGTTCCACCTGCAAGGGCAAGGTCGTCTGCGGCGAGGTCGACGCGGGCGAGTACCCGGCGCAGATCCTGTCGCCCGAAGACCTGGCCGAGGGCTACACGCTGTTCTGCCAGGCCCACGCCCAGTCCGACCTGGTGATCGACGTGGCCGAAGTGCGCATGGCCTCCGACATCCAGATCCGCAAGCTGCCCTCGCGCGTGATCTCGATGGACCGCGCCGCGTCCGACGTGATGGTGATCAAGCTGCAGCTGCCGGCCTCCGAGCAGTTCCGCTATTACGCCGGCCAGTACGTCGATATCATCATGAAGAGCGGCGACCGGCGCAGCTACTCCATGGCCGGCGCGCCGCACACGGCCACCCAGCTCGAGCTGCACATCCGCCACACCCCGGGCGGCAAGTTCACCGACCATGTGTTCGGCGCCGGCGAAACGCAGATGAAAGAGCGCGAGATCGTGCGCCTGGAAGGCCCCTTCGGCTCCTTCTTCCTGCGCGAGGACGGCGACAAGCCCATCGTGCTGCTGGCCAGCGGCACGGGCTTCGCGCCCATCAAGGCCATCGTCGAACAGATGATCTTCAAGAAAATCCAGCGCCCGGCCGTGCTGTACTGGGGCGGCCGCCGCCCGCAGGACTTCTACATGGCCGAGCTGGCCAAGTCCTGGGAAGCGGCGCTGCCCGATTTCCGCTATGTGCCCGTGGCCTCCAACGCGCTGCCCGAAGACGGCTGGCAGGGCCGCACGGGCTTCGTCCACCAGGTCGTCATGCAGGACATCCCCGATATGTCCGGCTACCAGGTCTATGCCTGCGGCGCGCCCATCGTGGTCGACTCGGCCCGCCGCGAATTCTCCTCGCAGTGCGGCCTGCCCGCCGAGGAGTTCTATGCCGATTCCTTCACCTCCCAGGCCGACCTGGCCAAGGCAGCCGGCGCCTGAGCCGGGCACCTGATCCGACGACATCGCAGGCGTTCACCAGTCAAGACAGACAAAGGGGCAAAGCAGCATGAAAGTCGCGGTTTTCGGTAGTGGCATCATCGGCGTGGCAAGCGCCTGGTGGCTGAGCCAGGCAGGCCATGACGTGGTGGTCGTGGACCGCCGCAGCGGCCCGGCGCGCGAGACCAGCCTGGCCAACGGCGCGCAGATCTCCGTGTCGTACGCCGAGCCCTGGGCCAATCCCCAGGCGCCGCTCAAGCTGCTCAAGTGGATGTTCCACGACGACTCGCCGCTGCTGTTCCGCCCGCAGCTGGACTGGCGCCAGTGGGCCTGGGGCCTGGCCTTCCTGCGCGAGTGCCTGCCTTCGCGCCTGGCGCCCAATATCCGCGCCATGGTGCGCCTGGCCGAGTACAGCCGCTCCACCCTGCAGGGCATGCGCCGCGAGCTGGGCATCGAGTACAACCACCTCGAGCGCGGCATCCTCAACTTCTATCGCGATCCGGAAGAGTTCGAGAGCTCGCAGCGCGCCGCCGGCCTCATGCGCGACTTCGGCGTCGAGCGCCGCATCGTCAGCGCCGACGAGGTCATCGCCATCGAGCCGGCCCTGGCGCCGCATCGCGCCAACATCGTGGGCGGCGACTACACGCCCGAGGACGAAACCGGCGACGTGCATCTGTTCACCGTCGAGCTGGCCCGGCGCTGCGAGGCCGCCGGCGTGGAATTCCGCTTCGACACGCAGGTCACCCGCCTGCTGACGGCCGGCGGACAGGTGCAGGCGGCCGAGGTCATCGGCGCCGACGGCCTCTATGGCCAGGTCAAGGCCGACGCCTACGTGGCGGCCATGGGCAGCTACACGCCGCACCTGGTGCGCCCGCTGGGCGTGCCCTGCAATGTCTATCCCGCCAAGGGCTATTCGGCCACCTTCCCGGTGCTCGATCCCGACGGCGCGCCCACGGTCAGCCTGACCGACAGCAGCTACAAGGTGGTGTTCTCGCGCCTGGGCGACCGCATCCGCATGGCGGGCACCGCCGAGCTGGCCGGCTACGGCCGCGGGCTCAACGCCACGCGCTGCGAGGCCATGTCCAGGCTCGCCCGCGAGCTTTTCCCCGACGCGCTCGATTTCGAGAACGTCAGCTACTGGTCGGGCCTGCGCCCGTCCACGCCCTCCAACGTGCCCCTGATCGGCCGCACCCGCATACCCAATCTGTTTCTCAACACGGGACATGGTACGCTGGGCTGGACGATGGGCGCCGGTTCCGGACGGGTTCTGGCAGACCTGCTTAGCGGCCGCACGCCCGAGCCTGATTTTCCATTCATCGGTTTGTAGGTGTCATGAAGAAACTGCAGTTCACCCGCGCTTCACGCGCATGGCTATTCGGCGCGGCGCTGGCCGCTTTGATCCCCGCCGCCCAGGCAAGCACCCAGATCCAGGTCTGGCATACGCTGACCGGCGCCAACAAGTCCGAGTTCGAGAAACTCGTCAAGCAATACAACAAGGAGCAGGGCGACGTCGAGGTGAGCCTGCGCGCTTTCGCCTCGGACGACGCGCTCAAGAAGGAAGCCGACACGGCCATCCGCGCCAAGCAGGCGCCCAACCTGCTGCAGCTCGACGACAACCACTCGCCCGACGTGGTGGCCGAGTACGCCGCCATCAAGCCGCTGTACGACCTGCTGGCCAAATACCCCATCAAGGACGCCAACTGGTACCTGCCCGCCACGTCGAGCTTCGTGCACGACGGCAAGGGCCGCCTGCTGGCCTTCCCCTGGATGGCCGAAATCCCGCTGATGTTCTACAACATCGACTATTACAAGAAGGCCGGCCTGAACCCGGCCCAGCCGGCGCGCACCTGGCCCGACCTGCAGAACGAACTGCTCAAGGTCCGCGACCAGGCCAATGTCGATTGCCCGCTCGCCACCAGCCAGGACGTGATGGTGCACATCGAGAACCTGGCCCCGGTGAACAACCAGGCGCTGACGGCCAACGACAATGGCCTGGACAACAGCCGGGCGGCGCCCGCCATGCAGTTCGACATCCTCTACATGCGCCATCTGTCGACGATGGTGAGCTGGATCCGCGCGGACATGTATCCCATGCACAGCAACGACCGCAGCGCCGACAGCGCTTTCGCCAGCGGCCAGTGCGGGGTGCTGATGAGCGGCTCGGGCGCGATCGGCCAGTTCCTGACCACCAGCGGCCTGAAGTTCGGCGTGGCGCCCCTGCCGTACTACCCGCAGGCCACGTCCTCGCCGGGCCGTCCCTTCGTGAGCGGCGCGGCCCTGTGGGCTACCGAGGGCCACCCGGTCGACCAGGACAAGGCCACGGCGCAGTTCCTGGCCTGGCTGTCCAAGCCGGTGATCGCCGCCGAGTGGCACCAGCACACGGGCTACCTGCCGCTGACCGAAGCCGCTTTCCGCGCCTCGGATGTGTCCTACTACGACCGCATGCCGGGCGCCCAGGCCGTGATCGCCTCCATGCGCACGCAGGCGCCGCTTGCCGGCCGCGGTTTCCGCATCCACAACTACGACCGCATCGAAGACGTGTTCAGCAAGGAAATCGACGATGCCTTTGCCGGCAGGACCCCGCCGGTAGCCGCGCTGAACATCGCGGCGGCGCAGGCCCAGGTTCTGGCACGGCAAGGCGACACGTCGCCGTTGGCCGCGCCGGCCGCCAAGACCCGGGTCGCGGCGAAGAAGAAAAAGTAATCGTCGCGGCCATCATGCGAAAACGGCTGCCATGTGAACTGGCAGCCGTTTTTTTGCCTGGGGGCTGCCCCTGGGCAAAAGCCTCGTGCTTCAGTCGTTGCTGTTCAGCAATCGGTAAATGACGCCGCCGATCACGCCGCCGATGATGGGGGCGACCCAGAACAGCCACAACTGGCCCAGTGCCTCGGGCCCGACGAATACGGCAACCGCGGTGGAGCGGGCCGGATTGACCGAGGTGTTGGTCACCGGAATGCTGATCAGGTGGATCAGCGTGAGCGCCAGGCCGATGGCGATCGGCGCAAAGCCCGCCGCCGCGCGCTTGTGCGTGGCTCCCATGATGACGAGCAGGAACATGCCCGTCAGCACGGCCTCGGTCAGGAACGCGGCGCCGAGCGAGTAGCCGCCCGGCGAACGGGCGCCATAGCCATTGCTGGCGAAGGCGCCGGCCGCGGACGAATCGATCGTGAAGCCGGATTTGCCGGTGGCCACCAGATACAGGACGAAGCCGGCGAGAATGCCGCCCAGCACCTGCGCCACGATGTAGGGAATCAGGTCGCGCCCCGCGAAGCGGCCGCCCGCCCAGAGGCCGAAGCTGACCGCCGGATTGAAATGCCCCCCTGAAATGCCGCCGAAGGCATAAGCCCCGGTCAGGACGGTCAAGCCGAAGGCCAGGGCGACGCCCGCATAGCCGATCCCGAAGGGATATCCGTCGGCGCCGGCCACATGGGCGGCCAGCACGGCGCTGCCGCAGCCCCCCAGCACCAGCCAGAACGTACCAATGAACTCCGCCACGCACTTTTTAGACAAAGGCATCCGTATTACTCCTCAATTGACAATGGTAAAGGCCGGTTATCTATAAACCGAGAGCCGATTGATTGCAATAGGTCGAGGCGGATATCCCCGGCGCCGATCGAGCTTTGCTTGCCGCTCGGATGCGCGCCGGGCGTGCCGGCAGGGCGCTCCGTCAGGCGGCCAGCAAGCCCTTTGCTTCGATGAACCCGACGATCTTGTCCAGCCCGGTCTTGGACTTCATGTCGCTCATCACATAGGGCCGCGGGCCCCGCATGCGCCGGGTGTCTTCTTCCATGATCTGCAGCGAGGCGCCCACCAGGGGGGCCAGGTCGGTCTTGTTGATGATCAGCAGGTCGCTCTTGGTGATGCCAGGGCCGCCCTTGCGGGGGATTTTCTCGCCGCCGGCCACGTCGATCACGTAGAGGGTGAGGTCGGACAGTTCGGGGCTGAAGGTGGCGGCCAGGTTGTCGCCGCCGGACTCGATGAAGACGATGTCGGCATCGGGGAATTTCTCCACCATGACGTCGACCGCGTGCAGGTTGATGGAGGCGTCCTCGCGGATGGCGGTGTGCGGGCAGCCGCCGGTCTCCACGCCCATGATGCGCTCGGGCGCGAGCGCCCCGGCGACGGTCAGCAGGCGCTGGTCTTCCTTGGTGTAGATGTCGTTGGTGATGACCACCAGGTCGTATTTGTCGCGCATGGCCTTGCACAGCATCTCGAGCAGGGTGGTCTTGCCCGAGCCGACCGGGCCGCCGATGCCGATGCGCAGGGGTGGGTTCTTCTTGGTGCGTTGTTGCATGTGGGTCTCTCGTGGTGGGTAGGGGCCGGCGCGTGGCCGCGTTCAATAGCCGGTGTAGCGCCCGGGCCTGTGCCAGGCCACGACCATGCCACTCAGCGCCAGGGCGCTCAGGACGGACCAGGCCACCAGCGGCAGGACGATGACGCTGGCCGAGGCCAGCATGATGACGCAATCGATGGCGGCCTGGCCATAGCCGGCGTTGATGCCGTGCCGGCGGTAGATCCACAGCGTGACGATGCCGGTGCCGCCCACGCCCGCGCCGTGGCGCGCCAGGGCCAGCACGCCCATGCCGCACAGGGTGCCGCCGGCCAGCGCCGAGAACAGCGGATTGATGGCCGCGATGGTCAGCGCCTGGGGCATCAGGCCGAGCACGATGGTGACGCCGAAGCTGGCGATGGCCGACTTGATGGCGAAGCGCTTGCCCATGGCGAAGTAGGCAAAGATGAAGAAGGGAATGTTGACCGTGGTGAAGATGTCGCCCACCGTCCAGGGCAGCACATAGGACAGCAGCAGCGCGATGCCGGCGATGCCGCCCGTCACCAGCCCCGCCGACCGCAGGAACACCACGCCGACGACGACGAAGATGATGCCGATGGCCAGGCCGTAGGCGTCTTCCAGGAGGGTGTGCCGCCGCGGGATGACCTGGCTGGCGGGAACCGGGCGTTTGGCTTGGGCCTTCATCAGGAACGGAACAGGCGCGAATATTGGGTTTCGTGCCGCGCGGAGAGGATGCCCAGCATGGGGGCGAAGGTGCTGATGTCTTCGTCCGCGCAATCGATGGCGCGTTGCGTGGCCTGGGCCACGGCATCGCGCAGGCCGTGCAGGATGCGCTGCCCGGCCACCTGGCCCAGCGGAATGGCCTTGAGCGCGGCCGAGACCTGGTTTTCCAGCCAGGCATAGAGCCAGGCGGTCAGGGCGTGCGCGGCCTCCAGCCCCAGGGCGGTGGCGGCGTAGGCATAGGCGGTCGGCAGCGCCAGCGGCTTGACGGCGGCGAGCTGGGCGCGCGGGCCGGGCTCGCCCCATTCGAGGTCTTGCGCCAGGCGCGCGAGCGAACTGCCCATCTGCTCGGTTTCCAGGCGCAGCTCGGCGGATTCGCGCCAGGCCAGCAGGGTGTCGTTGTGCCGGCGCACGGCGGCGAGGTCGCCGTCGCGCCAGGCCTGGCACAGCTTGAGCATCGATACGGCCTCGCCGCCGGCCAGCAGGTCCAGGCCCGCGGCGATCCAGCGCCGGGCGCCGGCGGCGTCGGCAACCAGGCCGGCCTCGATGGCGGCCTCCAGCGCCTGCGAATAGCTGAAGGCGCCGATGGGCAGCGCGGGCGAAGCCAGCTGCAGCAGGGCGGCCAGCTCACGCAGGGCCAGGCCGCCGGCAGGGTCCGTGGAAGAGGCCATCAATCCTTGTGCTCATGCTTGTGGCCGTGGGCATGGCCGTGGCTGTGCGAGTGATCATGGCCGTGATCATGGTCATGATCGTGATCGTGATCGCAGTCCGGGCCATGGACGTGATCGTGATCATGCTCGTGGCCATGCGCATGGCTGTGCTCATGATCGTGGCCATGCCGGTGCGCATAGGCTTCCTGCGCCAGCGCATGGTCTTCCTCGAAGGTCGCGTCGTGCCCATGCTTGTGGCCGCCGCCATAGGCGCCGGACTCGGGGTCGAAAGCGGCTTGCGCCTCGGCTACCCGCACTCCCAGGCGCAGCAGCATGTCGCGCAGCACCGGATCGTGCTCCAGCTGCAAGGCATCGGCCTCGACCTGCACGGGCGTGTGGCGATTGCCCAAATGGTAGGCGGCGCGCAGCAGCAAAAGCGGATCGGGGCTGGTGACGCGCAGCACGGGTTGCAAGGCCGCAGCCACTTGAACGAACGTCCCGTCGGTCGCCACCAGCATGGCGCCGTGCCGCAGGATGGTGCCGCGCGGCAGGAACAGCGCCGCTTCGCGGCCGTCATCCAGCGTCACCGCCAGGCGGCTGCGGCAACGATCCTCATAAGGCAAAGTCAACGAAGCGGCACGCTTGCGCAAAGCCGGCGCGACATTGCCTTCCAATGTTTTTTCAATACGTAGCATGATGACCACTATGAGCCGAGGACCCCGGAGCAATCCGAAGCGCAGGCGCTACCAGCGCCGAGCATCGGAATTGCGCAGGGCAGCCTCGGCGGCTAAAGAACTCGAATAAACGAACGAAACGAACAAACAAACGCTAAAACAAAAAATACCGCTGCGCCATGGGCAGCACCTTGGCCGGCTCGCAAGTCAGCACCTGCCCATCGGCCACCACCTGGTAGGTCTCCGGATCGACCTCGATCCTGGGCATCCAGTTATTGTGGATCATATCGGCCTTGCCCTTGTCGCGGATGCCGTGCACCGGCACCACGCGCCGGGCCAGGCGGTACTTGGCCGCCACGCCGGCATCGAAAGCCGCCTGCGACACGAACGTGATGGAATTGCGCGCCAAAGCCCCGGCGCGCGCGCCGAACATCTCGCGGTAATGCACCGGCTGCGGCGTGGGAATGGACGCGTTGGGGTCGCCCATCAGCGCCATGGTGATCTGTCCGCCCTTGAGTATCAGCTCGGGCTTCACGCCGAAGAAGGCCGGATCCCACAGCACCAGGTCGGCCCACTTGCCGGGCTCCACCGAGCCCACCTCGTGGGCGATGCCGTGGGCGATGGCGGGGTTGATGGTGTACTTGGCGATGTAGCGGCGCGCGCGGGTGTTGTCGGCCAGGCCGTCGCCGGGCAGGGCGCCGCGCTGCACCTTCATCTTGTGGGCCGTCTGCCAGGTGCGCATGATGGTCTCGCCGATGCGGCCCATGGCCTGCGAATCCGACGACATCATCGACAGCGCGCCCAGGTCGTGCAGGATGTCCTCGGCCGCGATGGTCTCGCGGCGGATGCGCGATTCGGCAAAGGCCACGTCCTCGGCGATGCCCGAATCCAGGTGGTGGCACACCATCAGCATGTCCAGGTGCTCGTCGACCGTGTTCACGGTGTAGGGCCGCGTGGGGTTGGTCGAGGAGGGCAGCACATTGGGGTGGCCCGCGATCTTGATGATGTCGGGCGCATGGCCGCCGCCCGCGCCTTCGGTATGGTAGGTGTGGATGGTGCGGCCGGCGATGGCGTCGATGGTGGCCTCGATGAAGCCGCCCTCGTTGAGCGTGTCGGTGTGGATGGCCACTTGCGTGTCGGTCTGGTCGGCCACGGTGAGCGCGCAGTCGATGGCGGCCGGCGTCGAGCCCCAGTCTTCGTGCAGTTTCAGGCCGATGGCGCCGGCCTCGATCTGCTCGACGAGCGGGCCGGGCAGGCTGGTGTTGCCCTTGCCCAGGAGGCCGATGTTGATGGGCCAGCCGTCCACCGCGGCCAGCATCTGTTCGATGTGCCAGGGGCCGGGCGTGATGGTGGTGGCGTTGGTGCCGGTGGCCGGGCCCGTGCCGCCGCCCAGCAGGGTGGTGATGCCGGCGGTGAGCGCTTCGTCGATGAGCTGCGGGCAGATGAAGTGCACGTGCGAGTCGATGCCGCCCGCGGTGACGATCTTGCCTTCGCCGGCGATGATCTCGGTGGCCGAGCCGATGACGATGTCCACGCCCGGCTGGATGTCGGGGTTGCCGGCCTTGCCGATGCGCTGGATGCGGCCGTCCTTGATGCCGATGTCGGCCTTGACGATGCCCCAGTGGTCGAGGATGAGCGCGTTGGTGATGACGGTGTCGGCCACTTCCGCGGCCGGGCGCTGCGACTGGCCCATGCCGTCGCGGATCACCTTGCCGCCGCCGAACTTCACTTCCTCGCCGTAGAGGGTGTAGTCGCGCTCGACGGCGATCAGCAATTCCGTGTCGGCCAGGCGCACCCGGTCGCCGGTGGTGGGGCCGAACATTTCCGCGTAGGCGCGGCGACCGATCCTGGCCATTTAGAGTTTCCCCATGATTTTGCCGGCAAAGCCGTAGACGGCGCGTTCGCCGGCGAGTTCGACGAGCTCCACCGTGCGCGATTGGCCGGGTTCGAAGCGCACGGCGGTGCCGGCGGTGATGTTCAGGCGAAAGCCGCGCGCGGCGGCGCGGTCGAACTGCAGCGCGTCGTTGACTTCGTGGAAGTGATAGTGCGAACCCACCTGCACCGGGCGGTCGCCGGTATTGGCCACCGTGACGCTGACGGTGGCGCGGCCGGGGTTGAGTTCGATCTCGCCGTCTAGCGGCAGCAGTTCTCCGGGAATCATGATGGACCTCGCTGATGGGCTTGGATTTAGGCGATGGGATGGTGCACGGTGACCAGCTTGGTGCCGTCGGGGAAGGTGGCTTCGATCTGCACGTCGGGAATCATTTCAGGCACGCCTTCCATGACGTCGTCGCGCGTGAGCAGGGTGGCGCCGTAGTCCATGAGGTCGGCCACGGTGCGGCCGTCGCGGGCGCCTTCCATCAGCGCGGCGCTGATATAGGCCACGGCCTCCGGGTGGTTGAGCTTCAGGCCGCGCGCCTTGCGGCGTTCGGCCAGCAGCGCGGCGGTGAAGATCAGCAGTTTGTCTTTTTCTCGCGGGGTCAGTTTCATGAAGGGTCAGCCGTATGAGCGATCGCGGGTCGGGAAAGGGGTGAGGGGTCAGGTGGCCCAGAGGCGCAAGGCCTGGCCGGGCACGCCGTGCACGAGCGGCCGCAGGCGCAGCCATAGCTGCCTGAAGAGCCGCTGCAGCGCTTCGGGTTCGCGGGCGATGCCGCGCACCAGCAGCAGGCCGCCCGGCAGGGCGGTGGCGCCGGCGCGCAGCGCGTCGTCGAAAGGCAGGGTCTCGGCCAGCGATTGCGCCAGCTCGGGCACGCAGGCCGGGCCGGCGGCCCAGAGCGTGCCGTAGGCCGGCCGGCCGTCCAGGCCTTGCGGGGCGTCGAGCATGGGGCTGGCGCTGTGCAGCATCTGGCGTTCTTCCCAGAGCGGGCGGCCGTCGGGGGCCATGATGCGCGTCAGCGCGCGCAGGCCGGCGCCGCGCCAGGACTCGCCGCTGGCGCGGCGCCCCAGCAGGGCGGCATCCCAGCCCAGCGCGGTGGCGCCTTCGGCCAGGCGCAGGGTGAATTGCTGCCGCGCATGGCTGTCGTCGAAGAAGATATTGTCCTGCGGCAGCCAGTCGAGCCGGGCGCCTTGCTGCAGGGCGATGTCGATGTGCTGGCTGGCGGGCCGCCCGGGCGTGCCCTTGTACCACTTGGTGGCGCCGGGGGTGGTGAGCAGCGCATGGGCGCCGGGCCGCAGCTCCAGCGTGATGCGCAATTGGTCGCCGGCCGCCAGCCCGCCGGGCGGGTGCACGATGACGGCATGGCAGATGCTCCCGCCTTCCGGGTAGAGCGGCTTTTGCACGGTGAGCGGGCCTTCGTGGCGGCGCTCGGCCAGCACGGTGCGTTCGCCCTGCCGGGCAAAGCCCAGGTGCAGCCGCGCCTGCCAGCCCGCGAGCGCCGCGCTGGGCGACGGACTGCTGGCGGAGTGCGGCTGCGGCGGTGCGTCGGAGGGGCGGTACATGGGGGTGGGCGTAAAAAACCGGGGAAGGATCCCCGGTCGAGTGTGGCATATTTGCCGGCCCGCGCCAATCCGGGATGCTGCTTGGGTTCTTTAGTCGCGTCGACGTATTGCGGGGGGAGCCCAGCGGGGCCTGCGGGGCTTCACTGTGCCGGGCTCGGGCCCAAGATCACGGGCCCTCGGCCCCTGCGGGGCTGCCCCGTCCCAGAGGCGCCCCGCAGGCCCCGCTGGGCTCCCCCCGCAACACGTCGACGCTTGCGATAGCTGCTCAAGTTCTCAAGCCGTCACGGCCTCTTCCCGCGTCACCGGATAGTGCGTGGCGCACACCAGGCGGCCGGCCGACCACACGTGGCTGACCAGCGGCAGGCGTCCCAGCCTGGTGACGGCGGTCAGGTCGGCGCGCAGGCCCGCCTGGATGCGGCCGCGGTCGGCCAGGCCGGCGGCGCGGGCCGGGTTGGCGGTGACCAGGGCGGCGGCCTGCGGCATGGTCAGGCCGGACTGTTCCAGCACGGTGAAGACCGCGGCGATCAGGGTGGACGGCTGGTAGTCCGAGCACAGGCAGCTCGTCACGCCGGCGATGATGCCGTCGATGGCGCGCATCGAGCCGCTCTGGCTGCCGCCGCGCAGCACGTTGGGCGCGCCCAGGATGGTGGACAGGCCGCAGGACACGGCGGCCTTGGCCGTATCCAGGTTGATGGGGAACTCGCTGATGGCCACGCCCAGGTTGCGCATGGTGGCGATGCGCTGCACCGAATCGTCGTCATGGCTGGCGGTGGCCACGCCCGCGCGCTGGGCGTGGGCGATCAGGCGCTCGACGCGGGCCAGCGCGCCTTCGCCGTTGTTCAGCTTCATCTGCGCGGCTTCTTCGGCCTGGGCGCGGTCCAGGCCGTGGTTGCCCATCATGTATTGCAGATAGGCTTCCAGGGTCTTGAACTGGCCCTGGCCGGGCGAGTGGTCCATGACCGAGATCAGGTCCACCGCCTCGTCGTCGATGAGCGATTCGATGATGGGCAGGGCGCCGGCGTCGGTGACCTCGTAGCGCAGGTGCACGCGGTTGTCCACCAGGCCCTGCCTGCGGAAGGCGTGGATGCCGCGCGCCAGCTCGGCGGCGGTTGCGTTGTTGCGCACGCCCCATTCCTTGTTGGAGAACGACAGGGCATGGTAGGGCGTGGTGATGCCGGCGATGGCGTTGCGGCGGTCGACCTGGGCCAGGGCGAAGTCCAGCGGAAACAGCACGCGCGAACGCGGCTCGGCTTCTTTCTCGATGGCGTCGCAGTGCAGGTCGACCAGGCCGGGCATGAGCCATTGGCCTTGCAGGTCGACGACCTGGGCACGGTGGCTGCCGGCCGGCTCGATGGCGGCGATGACGCCGTCTTCGATCAGCACGGCGCCGTTTTCCAGCAGGGTGTCGGGCAGGACGACGCGGGCGTTGGTGATGTAGGTGGCGGACATGGGCGATGGATTCCGGATCAGTGCGCGGCGGCCATGGCGGGCGCGGCCGCCTTCAGGGGCAGGAGGCCGGTGGCGACTTCATCGCGCGCGGCCTCGTCGTGGAAGATGCCGATCAGGCAGCGGCCGTCGGCGCGGGCTTCGAGGATCAGGTCGATCACCACGGCGCGGTTGTCGGCGTCCAGCGAGGCGGTGGGCTCGTCCAGCAGCAGGATGGGGTGGCCGCCGATCAGGCCGCGGGCGATGTTCACGCGCTGCTGCTCGCCGCCCGAGAAGGTGGCGGGCGCCAGGCTCCAGAGGCGCCTGGGCACGTTCAGGCGGGCGAGCAGTTCGGCGGCGCGCTCGCGGGCCGATTCGGCATCGGCGCCGCGCTGGCGCAAGGGCTCGGCCACCACGTCCAGCGTGGTGACGCGCGGAATCACGCGCAGGAACTGGCTCACGTAGGCGATGGTGTCGCGGCGCAGGGCCAGGATCTGCTGTTCCGTGGCCTGGGCGATGTCCGTCCACGGCGCGCCCGGGTTTTTGTTGTCGAGCACCTTGATGCTGCCTTCCGTGGCCAGGTAGTTGCCGTAGAGGCAGCGCAAGAGCGTGCTCTTGCCCGCGCCCGAGGGGCCGGCCAGCACCAGGCAGTCGCCGGCGCCGGCTTCGAAGTTCACCGATTCCAGCACCGGCAGGCGGATGCCGCCCTGGTTGTGCAGGGTGAACAGTTTGCGCAGACCGCGCACTTCTATCATGGGAGAGGCGTTCGTCATGATCAGCTCTGCAAAATGGACGAGACGAGCAGCTGCGTATAGGGGTGCTGCGGGTCGTCCAGGATTTGGTCGGTGAGGCCGCTTTCGACCACCAGGCCGCCCTTCATGACCAGCGTGCGCTGCGCCAGGAGGCGCGCCACGGCCAGGTCGTGGGTGACGACGATGGCGGCAAGGTGCAGGTCGGTGACGAGCTGGCGCAGCAGGTCCAGGAGGCGCGCCTGCACCGACACGTCCAGCGAGGCGGTGGGTTCGTCCATGAACACCATGCGCGGATGCGTGACCAGGTTGCGGGCGATCTGCAGGCGCTGCTGCATGCCGCCCGAGAACGAGTCGGGCGCATCGTCCAGGCGGCCTTCGTCGATTTCCATTTTCTGCAGCCATTGGCCGGCGGTGCCGCGCAGGCCGGCGTAGTTGCGCTGGCCCACGGCCATCAGGCGTTCGGCGATGTTGGCGCCGGCGCTCACCTGCATGCGCAGGCCGTCGCGGGCGTGCTGGCGCACGAAGCCCCAGTCGGTGCGCGACAGCACGCGGCGGCGCGCGGCCGACAGCGTTTTCAGGTCGACCAGGCCGTCCTCGCGGGTGTCGTACCAGACGCTGCCCGATTCGGGCTCCACCTGGCACGAGACGGCCGATAGCAGCGTGGACTTGCCCGAGCCGGATTCGCCCACCACGCACAGCACTTCGCCGGGGTAGAGGTCGAAGGTCACGTCGCGGCAGCCGTGGATGCCGTCCCAGGTGTAGGCGAGGTTGCGCACGGAGAGCAGCGGCGTGGCGGTCATGCCTGGCCTCCCTGGGCAGCCTTGTCCGTGGCCTGTCCGGCCTGGCGTTCGGCGCAGTATTCGGTGTCCGAGCATACGAAGTGGCGCGTGCCCCGGTCGTCGACGATGATCTCGTCGAGGAAGCTGTTGCGCGAGCCGCACAGGCTGCAGCAGTCCGACCACTTCTCGATGGTGAAGGGGTGGTCTTCGAAATCCAGGCTCTTCACGGAGGTATAGGGCGGCACGGCGTACACGCGCTTTTCCCGGCCGGCGCCGAACAGCATCAGCGCGGGGTTGTTGTCGAGCTTGGGATTGTCGAACTTGGGGATGGGCGAGGGCCGCATCATGTAGCGGTCGTTGACGATCACCGGGTAGTCGTAGGTGGTGGCGATGTGGCCGTAGTGCGCGATGTCTTCGTACAGCTTGACGTGCATGGCGCCGTATTCGGCCAGCGAGTGCATGGTGCGGGTCTCGACCTCGCTGGGTTCGAGCCAGCGCAAGGGTTCCGAGATCGGCACCTGGAACACGATCACCTGGCCCTCGGACAGCGGGGTCTCGGGGACGCGGTGGCGCGTCTGGATGATGCTGGCCTGCCGGGTGGATTCCGTGGTTTGCACGCCCGTCACGCGGCCGAAGAAGCGGCGGATGTTGATGGCGTTGGTGGTGTCGTCCGAACCCTGGTCGATGACCTTGAGCACGTCCCGGGGGCCGATGATGGACGCGGTGACCTGGATGCCGCCCGTGCCCCAGCCGTAGGGCAGGGGCATTTCGCGGCTGCCGAAGGGCACCTGGTAGCCGGGGATGGCCACGGCCTTGAGCAGGGCGCGGCGCACCATGCGCTTGGTGGATTCGTCCAGGTAGCCGAAGTTGTAGTGGTCGTCGCGGGCGACGGCGGCAATGGCGGTTGCGGTCATGATGTTCAAGCCTCCTCGGCGTTGGTGGCGGCCTGGTAGGCTTTGTCGGGGTCGACTTCGGCGTGGATTTGGGTTTGGCCTGCCTGGGCGTGCTCGGCGTGCATGCGGCGCAGCAGCGCGAGCTCGGCCTGGAAGTCCACGTAGTGCGGCAGCTTGAGGTGCTGCACGAAGCCGGAGGCCTCGACGTTGTCGCTGTGGTAGAGCACGAACTCGATGTCGTTGGCCGGGTTGCCGCCGGCCTCGCCCAGTTCCTGGGCGCGCAGCGCGCGGTCGACCAGCGACATGGCCATGGCCTTGCGCTCGCCGTAGCCGAAGGTCAGGCCGTAGCCGCGGGTGAGCTTGGGGCATTCCTGCTCGGCGCCGCCGAACTGGCCGACCATCTGGCACTCGGTGATTTCGATCTCGCCCAGGCACACGTCGAAGCCCAGCTCCTCGATGTGCATGTCGACTTCCAGCGTGCCGTAGCGGATCTCGGCCACGAAGGGGTGCGTGTTGCCGTAGCCGCGCTGCGTGGAGTAGCCCATGGCCAGCAGGAAGCCCTCGTCACCGCGCGCCAGGTTCTGCAGGCGCGCGCTGCGGCCGGCCGGAAAGCCCAGCGGCTGGCGCGTCAGGTCGACGGCCGGCGGCGGGTCGCCCGGCGCGGGTTCCTCGGGGTCGATGAGGGCGTCATGCTGCAGCAGGTCGGTCACGCGCGAGGCCACGCGCTCGGGCGCCTGCGGCAGGGGCGGCAGGTCGTCGGCCTCGCGCTCGGCTTCCAGGCTGAAGTCCAGCAGGCGCTGCGTGTAGTCGTAGGTCGGGCCCAGCATCTGGCCGCCGGGCAGGTCCTTGAAGGTGGCCGAAATGCGGCGCTGCAGGGTCATGCGGCCGGTGTCGATGGGGCGCGTATAGCCGAAGCGCGGCAGCGTGGTGCGGTAGGCGCGCAGCAGGAAGATGGCTTCGATCAGGTCGCCGCTGGCCTGCTTGATGGCCAGCGACGCCAGGTGCGGGTCGTACAGCGAGCCTTCGCTCATGACGCGCGAGATGGCCAGCGGCATCTGCTCGCGGATCTGCGCCAGCGTGAGCTCGGGCACGGCGGTGTCGCCGCGGCGGTACTGGTCGAGCAGCTTGTAGGAATTGAGGATGGCGCGTTCGCCACCTTTGACGGCAACGTACATGTCATGCCTCCACGATGCGGCAGGTGCGGGGCAGGCCGCACACCAGGCGGCCTTGGGTCAGGATGACGTCGACACCCAGCGGAAAGCGCAGGGTGTTGGCTTTCCATTGCGCGAGGAAATCACCGGGCAGGCCTTGCGGGCGCAGCATCTGCACGTCCTTGATGCCGGGGCCGGCCAGGCGCAGCGGCGCGCCGGTTTCCAGCGATTCGACTTCGATGAGCAGCGTGGCGGAGCGGTCCGGGTAGGCCGGGTCGCCCGGATCGCAATCGGTGAGCGCGGGCATGGCGCTGCCGGCAGGCACGGCCACGAAGGTGGCCATATCGGGCTTTTCCATGATGCGGCTGCTGCAATGAAAGCGCAGGAAGCGCGCCATGTCGGCGCTGGCGCCGGCCGGCAGCCACAGCGGGGCGTCGATATCGACCAGGGTCAGCAGCGCGGCGGTCATGGCCGGCGACAGGCCGGCCGGCACGCCGCTCTGCACGTCCAGCGCATAGATGCGGCCGGGATGCGCCAGGGCATCGAGCAGCGTGCGGAATACGGTTTGCGAATCGACGGGCGCGTCGGCGAAGCCGGGCAGGATGGCGGCGCCGGCGGCGGGATGGGCGCCGGCAAGCCCGCCCGGAGCACTGTGAACGGCGTGAGCGTGGGGGTCGTTCATGATTTTCAGTTTTCTCCTCGGACCAGCGTGAAGAAGTCCACCTTGGATTGCGCGGCGGTGCGCGCCTGCAGATCGCGGCGCGCGGCATGGGTACGGGCCAGGGGCTCGATCAGCCGGCTTTGCAGGCGGTCGTGCCATTGCCCGGTTTGCAGCAGGGCGTCGGCCAGGGCGGCCTGTTCGGCATGGCGCTGCGAGCGGCCGCGCACATAGGCCACGCCCATGGTGCCGTCGTCCAGGGTCAGGGCGCAGCGCGTGACGGTGAGTTCGCCCATATTGAACTGGGCGCCGGTGCCGCCGCTGCGGGCCCGCACCATGGCCATGCCGGTCTCGGGCTTGCGCAGCCACCGATGGGCGGGCAGCGCGCCCAGGGCGGCGAAGGCGAGGTCGAGTTCGGCGGGCTCGGCCTGGGCCAGGACCCGCATCCATTCCTGGCGAGGGGTTTCTTCGGGCGCGGAGCCGGCGCGGGAGGCTTGGAGATGGTCCATATTTCCTCTAAACGTCTAGACGATTGTGATAGTATGCTCCCTGTGGACCCCGATATTCAAGCCCCGCGGCGTGAACTTATGATGACAAGTTGTCATGCCCGCCGCGTATAACGGCGGCACATGGCCGAAAACCGTGGCAGGCACGGCATGGCAAAGACACATACATCAATCGGGAAGCGTCGAACATGGTTGAACGGGGTTCAGGTATCGCGGTGTGGCGCCAGATAGGCGAACTGCTGGCGGGTGATATACGCAACAAGCTCTACGAGCCGGGCGAGCAGCTGCCCACCGAGCCCGAGCTGGCCGAACGCTATTCGGTCAACCGCCACACCATCCGCCGCGCCATGGGCGAGCTCGAGCAGGAGGGGCTGGTGCGCATCGAGCAGGGCCGCGGCACCTTCGTGCAGGAACACGCCATCGACTACGCCATCGGCAGGCGCACGCGCTTTTCCGAGAACCTGCGCCGCCAGGGGCTGACCGGGCACGGCGAACTGCTGGGCAAGCAATTGCTGCGCTACGCCGAAGCGGCCGGCCACCTGGGGCTGGCGCGCAACGCCGAACTGCTGCGCGTGCGCGTGCGGGGACGCTCCGGCAAGCGCACGCTCAGCGTGGCCGAGCACTATCTCGACGCGGAACGCTTTCCCGATCTGGCCGACAAGCTCGGCGCCCTGGGCTCGATGTCCAAGGTCTACGCGCAATACGGCATCGCCGACTACACCCGGAAATGGTCGCGCATCACGGCCGTGCTGCCCGACCCCGACCTGGCCCGCCTGCTGGGCCAGCCCAAGACACGCCCGGTGCTGCAGGTCGAGGCGCTGAACGTCGACCTGGAAGGCAAGCCGTTGCAATACAGCATTACGCGCTTCGGCGGCGACTGGGTGCAACTGGTCGTCGGCGACGAGGGTTGATTCATCTATACATCTGGCCGTCATTTGCCTCTTCTAGTATCCGAACTTCACAGAAAGGAGCTTAGTCATGCATCCCACCCTGGCCGGCATCACCGGCGCCCGCGTACTCACCAGCGAAGGCCTGCGGGCCGCCTCGCTGGCATTCGACCAGGGCCGCATCGCCGCGGCCGGCGCGGGCGCGCTGCTCGATGCAGGCAATCTGCTGGTGCTGCCCGGCATCGTCGATCTGCATGGCGATGCCTTCGAACGCGCCGTGATGCCGCGTCCCGGGGTTACCTTCCCCTATGAAAGCGCGCTGCACGATGTCGACCGCCAACTGCTGGCCAACGGCATCACCACCGAATTCCACGGGGTGACCCTGTCCTGGGAGGGCGGCCTGCGCGGCGCGCCCTACGCGCAGCGCATGTTCGACGTGCTGGCCGGCCTGAGCCCCGAACTGGGCGCGCACCACTACATCCACCTGCGCTTCGAGACCCACAACGTCGACGGCGTGGCCACGGCGCAGGACTGGATCCGCCAGGGCCTGGTGCGCTTCATGGCCTTCAACGACCACCTGCCCAGCATGGTCAAGCGCCTGGGCGACGATCGCAAGCTGCTGCAATACGCCGAGCGCGCCGAGTGCGATCTCGACACCTTCCAGGCCCGCATCCGCCAGGCCATGCAGTCGTCGGACAAAGTGGCCGGCGCCATGCGCGAATTGGCCGCCACGGCGCGCGAGGCCGGCCTGCGCATCGCGTCGCACGACGATCCCGACGGCGTCACCCGCCGCTACTACAACGGGCTGGATTGCCACGTGGCCGAGTTCCCGCTCACGCAGGATGCCGCGCAGGTGGCCCGCGAGCTGGGCGACGCCATCGTGTTCGGCGGGCCGAACGTGGTGCGCGGCCGCAGCCACACGCACGCGCCCAACGCCACCGAGATGATCCGCGCGGGCCTGTGCGACATCCTGACGTCCGACTATTACTATCCCGCGCCGCTGGCGGCGGCCATGCGCCTGGTGCGCGACGGCGTGCTGCCCTTGCAGCAGGCCTGGAACCTCGTGTCGCGCAACCCGGCCCGGGCCGCCGGCCTGGACGGATATGGCGAGCTGGCGGCGGGCAAGGCGGCCGACCTCGTCGTGGTCGACGATAGCAACCCGGCCCTGCCGCGCGTCTGCGCGGCGATCGTGGGCGGCGTGCTGCGCTATGCCAGCCGCGAGTTCCCGATCGGCGTGCGCGCGGCAGCCTGACATGCCGCTCGCCCATCGCTATGCCCTGTATCTGGCGCCGCCCGAGCCCTGGCGCTCCGTGGGCGACCAGTGGCTGGGCCGCAGCCCGGCAACCGGCGCCGTGCTGGCGCCGGCTCCTGGCGCCGACCCTCGGCAACCCGGCTGGACGACCGAGCCGCGCCGCTACGGCCTGCACGCCACGCTCAAGCCGCCGTTCCGCCTGAAACCCGGCACCACGGTCCAGGGCCTGGACGCCGCCGTGCGCGCCCTGGCCGCGCGCGCGCAGGCCTTCGAGGCGCCCATGCAGTGCCGCGCGCTGCGCGGCTTTCTGGCCTGGTGCCTGGCCGACGATGACGCGCGGACTTTCGCGCGCATGCAGGCGCTGGGTTCCGACGCCGTGCAGTCGCTGGATGTTTTTCGCGCGCCGCCCACCGAGGCCGAGCTGGCGCGCCGCCGCAAGACGCCGCTGAGCCCGGCGCACGTGGCCATGCTGGATCGCTGGGGCTATCCCTATGTGTTCGACCAGTTCGTGTTCCACATCACCCTGTCGGACAAATTGCAGGGGCAGGATCTCGAAGACGCCGGGCAACAGGTGCTGGCCATCAGCGCCGCGCTGCTGCGCGAGCCCATGCCGGTGCGGGCGGTGAGCCTGTACGTGCAGCCCGAGCCCGACGCGCCTTTCCTCATCGCGCGGCATTACGGCTTCGACGGCACGACGGCCGACTGCGCCGGCGCGGCCTATTTGGCGGGGGACTAGCATGAGCGCGCCGAGCCGCCTCAAGCGCTCATTCCCCCTCGGGGGGTCGGCGCGCAGCGCCAAGGGGGCAACATGAGCGCGCCGAGCCGCCTCAAGCGCACATTCCCCCTCGGGGGGACGGCGCGCAGCGCCAAGGGGGCAACATGAGCCGCGCCGCCGGTTCCGGCCTTGTCTATCTGATGGGCGCTTCGGGCTGCGGCAAGGACACCCTGCTGCGCCTGGCGCGGGCACGGCTGTCCGGTTCGGACCGCATCGCGATCGCGCAACGGGTCATCACCCGGCCCGGCGGCGCCGACGAGCCCAGCCTGGAAGTGACCGGGCCGCAATTCGCGCAGATGAGCCAGGCCGGGCGCTTTGCCATGCAATGGGGCAGCCACGGCCTGCTTTACGGCATCGGCATCGAGATCGACGAGCGCCTGGCCCGCGGACAGGTGGTGATCGTCAACGGTTCGCGCCGCTACCTGCCGCAGGCGCTGGCACGCTATCCGGCTTTGTCGGCAGTGGAAATCCACGTCGATCCGGCGGTGCTGGCGCAACGCCTGGCCGCGCGGGGCCGCGAGACGCCCGAGCAAATCGCCCAGCGCCTGGCGCAGGCCGTGCTGCCGGGCGATCCGGAGGTGCCTGCGCCGGGCGTGCTGCACAAGCTGCCCAACAACGCGGCGCCCGAGGCAGCGGCGCAGGGCTTGCTGGACATCGCCCACGCATTGCTGGCCTTGGTGCAATAAAAAACGAGGCCGTTTTTTGCCTCGCCTGCGGCCAAGGGCTGATATTTCCTCAGGCCTTCAGCAGCCTTTCCACCAGCGGCAGGTAGTGCGACAGCGGCGGGGTGGCGGCGTCGACCTCCTTGGCCAGGTCGTCGTAGCGGCGCAGGCGCACCGCGGCTTCGGCATGCGGCTGGGTGATGAAGGCCTCGGCGCCGGCATCATCGAAAGGGCCGCCTTGCAGGGCCAGGCTGTCTTTCGAGGCTTGCGACAGCGTGCCGTAATAGGCGGCATCCACAGCGCACAGGTAGCGCTTGGCCGCCACGTGCAGGCGGATGGGTTCGATGACCTCGGGGCCCATCAGCGGGGCCAGGGCCTGGGCGGCGACTTCCTGGTGCCTCATGTCCTGGATCCTGCTCGACGCCTGCAGCAGGTGGCCGAGGTCGTGCAGCAGCGCGGCGGCGATCAGCTCGGGCGCTTCGCCGGCCTGTTCGGCCAGGCGGGCGCATTGCAGCGCGTGCTCGGTCTGGGTGATGGCTTCCGAGCCGTAAAAGGCCGCGCCGTAGCCGTCGAAAAGTTCCGTGATCCGCGTCAGGGTGACCCCGGGGAGGGTGGTTTGCATGGCTGCGTGCTCCGGTGTAAAGGCTTTAGATCAGGGCCTTGCGCAAGCGGGCCGAGAGGGTGTCGAGGGCAACCACGGCGATGATGATGATGATCATGACCGCGCAAGTCTGGGCATACTGGAAGCTGCGGATGATTTCCCACAGCACCATGCCGATGCCGCCGGCGCCCACGATGCCCAGCACCGAGGCCGAGCGCACATTCGATTCGAAGCGGTACAGCGACAGCGACACCCACATGGGCATCACCTGCGGCAGCACGCCGTAGATGATTTCCTCGAGCGCATTGGCGCCCGTGGCGCGCACGCCTTCCACGGGGCGGGGGTCGATGGCCTCGACCGATTCGGAGAACAGCTTGGCCAGCACGCCCATGGTGTGCACCCACAGGGCCAGCACGCCGGCGAAGGGCCCCAGGCCCACGGCGGCGATGAACAGCATGGCGAACACCATTTCATTGATGGCGCGGCAGGCGTCCATGAGGCGGCGCATGGGCTGGTAGACCCAGGCCGGGACGATGTTCGAGTAGCACAGCAGGGCGAAGGGCACCGCGCAGACAATGGCCAGGAACGTGCCCCAGATGGCGATCTGGATGGT
>DASWPO010000051.1:0-1677 GCA_036404015.1 Bordetella sp.
GCGGTGGATGGACAACGACGTCTACCGGCACGTGAACAATGTCGTTTACTATTCCTTCTTCGACACGGCGGTGAACCGGCTGCTGATCGAAGCCGGGCTGTTGGACGTGGCCGAGAGTCCGGTGATCGGCCTGGTCGTCGAAACCGGCTGCCGCTATTTCGCGCCGGTCGCCTTTCCGGACGAGATCCATGCCGGGGTGCGCGTGGCCCGGCTGGGCCGGTCGAGCGTGCGGTATGAGATCGGCCTGTTCCGGAACGACGAGGACAAGGCCTCGGCGGCAGGGCATTTCGTGCATGTTTATGTGGATCGCGCGACGACCCGGCCAACGCCGATCCCGGATGCTACGCGGGCGTTTTTGGCGTCGCTGCAGGTTGAAGGGAAGTAAGGCCAGGGCGCTGCCCTGGACCCGCAAAAGGCCGGAGGCCCTTTGAACCCTTTAGTTTAGGATTTCAAAGGCTCCGCCTTTGATGGGGTCCAGGGGCAACGCCCCTGGCCTTCCTTCGTTAGTTGTTATTGCTGCGGTTGCCCGTCAGTTGCAGCAGCAGCATGAACAGGTTGATGAAGTTCAGGTACAGGCTCAGCGCGTCATAGACGCTGCGCTTGCCTGCCTGGTCCGGCCCTTCCGCGTAGGCGTATTGCGTGTAGGTCGACTTGATGCGCTGCGTGTCGTAGGCGGTCAGGCCGGTGAACACCAGCACGCCCACGATGCTGATCATGAACTGCAGCCCGCTGCTGCCGACGAACATGTTCACCAGGCTGGCGAGGATCATGCCGAACAGCCCCATCATCAGGAAGCTGCCCATGCCCGTCAGGTCGCGCCGGGTCGTGTAGCCCCACAGGCTCATCCCGCCGAAGGTGGCGGCGGTGATGAAGAAGGTACGCACGATCGACTCGCCGCTATAGGCAAGGAAGATCGACGTCAGGCTGGCGCCCATGGCCGCGCAGAACGCCCAGAAGATGCCCTGCACGGCGGTTTTGGACAGGCGGTTCACGCCGAAGCTCAGCACCAGCACGAAAGCGAGCGGCGCCAGCATGGCCACGATCGCCAACGGCCCCTGCGTGTGGCGCAGGCCGTAAGGTGTTTCCACCACGGGATAGAAGAGGTTGATCAGGCTGGTGTTCGCCACGCCATAGGCGACGATGCCGGTC
Source organism: Bordetella sp. (assembly GCA_036404015.1). Classification (GTDB taxonomy): domain Bacteria; phylum Pseudomonadota; class Gammaproteobacteria; order Burkholderiales; family Burkholderiaceae_B; genus Bordetella. The sequence continues at coordinate 1,150 of DASWPO010000051.1, forward strand.
AGCAGCAGCCCGCTGGTCATCCAGTTATAGACGCGCAGCATGTAGGCGCGCAGCCCGGCATCGACGGTCGCGGCGGTGGCGGCCGTGCCGGTGCCGTAAAGGCGGGTGTCGGGAACGAAGGCCATGGCCTAGGGGTCCTTAGATGTGAGGCGATATGCCCGTGTAACACATCTTGTCCATCACCGGGACGCGATCAAGGGAATTCCCGGCCGGGTTGCGCGCAATTCATGTACTACGCGGGCAGTAGCCAGTTTCCTTTATGACTCCTTTACTCGTTACGCAGATAGGGCGCCGCCCGCGCCCGCAGCGCCTGCTCCGTGCCGGCGAAGCCGAAGCCCAGCATCAGCACCACGCAGCCCAGCACCGTGGCGGCCAGCAGGCCCGGCAGGAACGACCAAGGCGCCTGCATGATGAAATGCATCACGCCCCAGCTTGCCAGGGTGCCGATCGCGGCCGCCATCAGTCCGGCCGCCGCGCCGATCGCGCCGAATTCCACCAGCCAGGCCGCGCGGATCTGCGCCCGGGTGG
>DASWPO010000052.1:0-3388 GCA_036404015.1 Bordetella sp.
ACGATCATGTTGACGACGACGATCAGCGCGCCCAGGCGACCCAGGATGCCCAGGATGATCATCAGCGGCGCGACGACCTCGCCGATGTAGACCAGGTAGCCGATGGCGCTGGGCAGGTTGTGCTTGGCCAGCAGGTCGGCCACGAAGCCGATGCCGTAGTGCATCTTGGAGATGCCGTGGCACAGGATGAGCAGGCCCAGGACCAGGCGCAGAATCAGTTTGCCGCCGTCTTCACATTTAGGAAACATGAGATTGACTCTCTCGAGAGTTGAAAAAAGTGACGCGCATTATGGCCAATATATCCGGCCGCAAATAGCCTCATCGACGGAACAATCCGTCTCAACCCTCGTATTGCTGGATCGATCTTACTCGGCGGGCTTGTCGGCCGCGGGCGGGGCCGCCGCCGGCTTGTCGGCGCTCGAGGGGGCGGCGACGCCCTCCGCAGGCGCCGCGGCAGGTTGCGTGGCAGCCGGCGCGGGTGCCAGTGCCGGTGCGGCCGGGGCTTCCGCCGCCGGCTCAGGCGATGCCGGCGCGGCATCGGTCTTGGGCGCGGGCGCCTGGGGAGCCGGTTCGACGGGCGGCTTGGCAATGCCGGTGTTCTCCGGCGTCAGCGGCACGGTGGGCGTGACCAGGGCGGGCACGGGCGCCGGGGTCGGCTTCTTCTTGGGCGCCTCGGGCTGTTCGAGCTGGGCCACGGCCAGGTATTGCCGCAGCAGGTCGAAGAAGCCGCCGTAGAACTGCGGCCGCGTCACGGTGAGGGTGCTGGTCTTGACCAGCGAGTCGTCCTGCGACGAGAAGGGCAGGGACACGCTGCCCAGGATGCCCACCCCCACGCTGGCCGCCGTGCTGGACTTCTTGAGCGTGTAGCTGTCCTGCACGGCATTGGCGAACACTTGCGAATGGCTCGGACCGGTGCTGTCGGGGGCGCAGTTGACGTTGAAGGTGATCTGCGTGTTGCGGCCGGTGGCATCCATGAAGTTCTTGTGCCCGGAGACCGTGTCGCTGGCGGACTTGTCGATGTTGTAGCCCTGGCTGAGCAAAGCGCGGCGCCCCGCGTCGCAAGCCACTTTGTAGTCGGACTCGAACGAGCGCGAGTAGGTGTGGTTCTGGGTGAAGTCCTCTTCCTCGTAGACCGCCTTGGGCTTATCGGACGAGCAAGCGGTGAGCAGAAGGGCGAGCAAGGCAAGCGATGCGGAAACTCGGGGCATGTCGATTCGATGGGTAGCGGCAGGCACTGCTGCAAGTCGACTAATTTACCAAGTTTCCAGACCCAGCAAGCCGCGCCCCCGGCATCGAGGCCGTTTCATGTGGTTGCTTGTTGGGCCGGCGGACCGTGAAAAGCGCCGGCATTGGCGCGCATCCAGGCCAGCAGAAAGTTGCCGAACGCCTGGGCGGCCTGCGTGGCCATGGCCCCGCCCGGACGGAACAGATACACGACGCAATCGATTTCCGGATCGACCAGCGGCTTGTGCACCAGGCCCATGGCCGTGGCCACGTTCGAGACATAGGTGGGCGCCAGGACCACGGAGCGGTCGATGCGCGCCAGTCCGAAGGCCGTGCTGATGTTGTCGACCAGCTCGATGGGCATCAGCGCCCGGATCTCGGCGTCCGTATGCTGGCGGCGCGCCACTTCGAAGGCCGGGTCCTTCCAGGAGGTGACCATGCGCGTCTCGCGCAGCTGCGCCCAGCCGACCGTCTCGAGGTCGACGATGGGCGAATCGGGCGCGCACCACAAGGCCCACTTGTCCTGGAACAGGACGTCGCGCTGCACGCTGGAGGCGGTGGCGGCGATGCCGGGCCCGACCGCCACGTCGGCCTCGCCGTTCTGGATGCGCTCGAACAGCGTATCGACCGTGGCGTCCACCAGGCGAACGACGGCGTTGGGGTTGTCGCGCATATAGGCGTGGATGACGGCCGGCAGCAGAGCGCTGACCATCAGTTGCGGCGCGGCGATCTTGATGATGCTCGTGGACTTGTTGTTGAGCGCCTCGGCATCGAGCTCGGCCTGCCTGACCTGGCGCAGCACGGCCAGCACCGAGGGCAGGTAGCTGCGCCCCGCGACCGAAAGCTCCACGCGGCGCGTGGTGCGTTCAAACAGTTTGAACCCGAGCAGGGATTCGAGTTCGGCGATGAGCTGGCTGACGGCGGAGGCGCTCAGTCCCAGGCGCTTGCCCGCCGTTGCGAACCCCAGTGATTCAGCCACCGCAGTAAATGCTTCAAATTGCCTCAGGGTATATCGTGTCAGTGGCATTCAACTTACTATTATTATGAAAATGCAAATAAACAACCCCGTTTATTCCATTAATCGCAAGGCATTAAACCAGGGGCATGCTCCTGGATATATCGGCTACATATCCCTCATACTTAACAGTACTTTAACTATATGTATCACTGCCATGACAAAAATGGGTCATTAAATTTTTGAAGCAATAGTGCGCTATCCGGCACTAAATCTTTTTTATGCCCCCGTATTTCGCATCAACCGGCCGCTGGGCGGCGGCGCTCTTCGCGCCAGAACAGGGCCGCGCCCAAAAGCGTCATCGCGGCCAGGGCAAACCAGGTGATCACATAGGTCAGGTGGTTGTTGGGGAAGCGCACGACGGTCAGCCCCGGCACCGGCGCGACGGCCGGGTCGGGCTTGCCGGCTCCCGGTCCGGCCTGCGCGTCGATGAAGTAAGGCGCCACCCGCGCCAGGCCGCGCTTGGCGGCGATGGCCTGCAGGTCGCGGGTGTACCAGAGGTCGATGGCCGGCTCGTTCTGCCGGAAAAGGGCGCCCTTGGGTTCGTCCATGCGCAGCAGCCCGGCCACCGAGACCGGTCCGGCGGGTTCGGCGTGGTCCGCGCGCTTGCGCCACTCGGGCAGCACGAAACCCCGGTTGACCAGCACCAGTTCGCCGTCGCCGCGCTGCAGGGGCGTCAGCACCCAGTAGCCGCTACCGTAGTCCGTGACCGCCTGCACCAGGGTTTCCTGGCCGTAGCGCAGCGTGCCCTCGGCCCGGACATGGCGGTACTCGTCGTCGGCCGCATTGACGGCCGGCCATTGCGGCAAGCCCGGCGCCTCGACGGCCGGCTGGCGCACCCGCTGGTCGACCTTGGCGATCAAGTCCAGCTTCCAGGCCCGGCGTTGTATCTGCCAGACACCCAGGGAGCAGAAGCCGGCGAACAGCACCAGCGTCATCAGGGCAAGAATGATCAAGCGCGCCGGGCCGCGGCGCCGGGCGGGAAAAGCAGGGGTAGCGTTCAAAACCAGTCCTACGGGAATCGGCCGATCAAGGAGTCTTCGGCCACATCCAGTAGCGTACCGCCACTGACAACGGCCAGGCCAGCGCCAGCCACGCCGCCCAGCGCCAGATGCCCGTGCCGAGCAAGGCCGCCAACAGGCCCGACAT
>DASWPO010000053.1:0-2372 GCA_036404015.1 Bordetella sp.
AGATCCCCACCGCCACGTACAGCTGCGGCGCCACGATCTTGCCGGTTTGCCCCACCTGCCAGTCGTTGGGCGCGTAGCCCGCATCCACCGCCGCGCGCGAGGCCCCCATCGCCGCCCCGAGCTTGTCGGCCAAGGGCTCCAGGATCTTGAAATTCTCCGCGCTGCCCATGCCCCGGCCGCCAGACACCACCACCTTGGCGCCCGCCAGTTCGGGGCGGTCGCTCTTGGCCACTTCCCGGCCGATAAAGGTCGACAAGCCCGAATCCGGGGTGGCGGTAACGCTTTCCACCACCGCCGAACCGCCCGTGGCCGCCTGGGCATCGAAGCCCGTGGTGCGCACCGTGATCACCTTGACCGGATCGGCGGACTGCACCGTGGCGAAGGCGTTGCCCGCATAGATCGGACGCACAAAAGTATCCGGGGACACGACCCCGATGATCTCGGAGATCTGCGCCACGTCCAGCTTGGCCGCCACCCGCGGGGCCACGTTCTTGCCCGAGGCCGTGGCTGCGAACAGGATGTGGCTGTAGCCGTTGGCCTGGGCCACCGCCAGCACCTGGGCCTCGAGGTTCTCCGCCAGGCCGTCGGCCAGTTGCGGCGCATCGGCCAGCAGCACCTTCGCCACCCCCGCGATCTGCGTGGCCGCCTCGGCCACCGCCTGCGCCTGGCTGCCCGCCACCAGCACGTGGATGTCGCCGCCGATCTTGGCGGCCGCGGCCACGGTATTCAGGGTTGCGCCCTTCAGTTGGGCGTTGTCGTGTTCGGCAATAACCAGGATCGTCATCTTCACACCACCTTCGCTTCGTTCTTGAGCTTGTCCACCAGCGCCGCCACGTCGGCCACCTTGATGCCGGCCTTGCGCGCCGGCGGCTCGCTCACCTTCAAGGTCTTCAACCTCGGGGACGGATCAACCCCCAGGTCCGCCGGCGTCACCGTCTCCAGCGGCTTCTTCTTGGCCTTCATGATGTTGGGCAGCGTCACGTAGCGCGGCTCGTTCAGACGCAGGTCGGTCGTGACGATCGCCGGCAGCTTGAGCTTGACCGTCTCCAGGCCGCCGTCGACCTCACGGGTCACCGTTACCTCGCCCTCGCCCAGCTCCAGCTTGCTCGCAAAGGTCGCCTGCGGCCAGCCCAGGAGCGCGGCCAGCATCTGGCCCGTCTGGTTGGCGTCGTCGTCGATCGCCTGCTTGCCCAGGATGATCAGCTGCGGCTGCTCGCGCTCGGCCACCCCCTTCAACAGCTTGGCCACCGCCAGCGGCTGCAGCTCCGCATCGGTCTGCACCAGAATGCCCCGGTCCGCCCCGATCGCCAGCGCCGTGCGCAGCGTCTCCTGCGCCTGCGACACCCCGCACGACACCGCGATCACCTCCGTCGCCTTGCCCGACTCCCGCAGCCGCGTCGCCTCCTCCACCCCGATCTCATCGAACGGATTCATCGACATCTTCACGTTCGCTATGTCCACACCGCTTTCATCGCTCTTCACGCGTACCTTGACGTTGTAGTCAACCACGCGCTTGACGGGTACTAGAACCTTCATCCAACAATCTCCTGGAGCACTTCCCTGATACGGGATTTTGAGTAATTTTTCGATTCTACAACCTAGACAGCGCCCGGATGTGGGCCACCACGCTGCGGCCCAGGGCCGACAGGCTGTAGCCGCCCTCGAGCGTGCTGACGATGCGCCCCCCGGCGTACCGGCCGGCCACGTCCACGATCCGTTCGGTCATCCAGGCGTAATCGGCCTCGACCAGGCCCATCTGGGCCATGTCGTCTTCACGGTGCGCATCGAAACCGGCCGACACCAGGATCAGCTCGGGCCGGTGCGCCTCGAGCCGCGGCAGCCACCGTTCGGTGACGAGCGCGCGCACGGCCTGCCCGGCCGTGTAGGCCGGCATCGGCACATTGAGCATATTGGCCGCGGGCTGGTCGACCCCGCTGTTGGGAAAGAACGGGTGCTGGAAAAAACTGCACATCAGCACCCGCTCGTCGCCCGAGAACGCCTGCTCGGTGCCATTGCCGTGGTGCACGTCGAAATCGATGATGGCCAGGCGCTGCACGCCGTACACAGCCATGGCGTGCGCGGCGCCGATGGCCACGTTGTTCAGGAAACAGAAGCCCATGGCGCGGTCGCGGCAGGCATGGTGACCGGGCGGACGCACGGCGCAGAAGGCCGTCTCGGCCTGGCCGGTCATCACGGCATCCACCGCCGCCACCGCGGCGCCGGCCGCATGCAGGGCCGCCTCCAGCGTGTGGCGGTTCATCAGCGTGTCGGGGTCGATGGCGGTGTAGCCGCCGTCCCGCGGCAGGCGCGACTGCAGGGAGTCGAGATACGAGGCGGCGTGCACGCGCAGGATGGCCTCGCGCGTGGCCGCG